>DAIOGM010000043.1:0-27171 GCA_036745215.1 Gemmataceae bacterium | reverse complement strand
CCTGAAGCCGGGCGGCGTTGTGCGAATCGCGATTCCCAATCTGGAGGCCATCGCGCGGTTGTATCTGCACGTTGTGGAGGAGGCCTGGTACGGCGACGACGAGGCATTGGCGCAGCATCGATGGCTAGTCATGGAAATGTACGATCAGGTGACGCGCGAAACGCCGGGCGGCGCCATGGTGGAGTATTTGCGCACGGAGGCGATTGAACTCGCGTGGTATCGGCTCGGCGCGGACGGCGTGGTGCTCAAAAGACACCTCGAAAAACCAATCCCTTTGCCGACAAAGAAATCCTGGATGACCCGCCTGCGCGGCTGGTTATGCGGATCGTGGCGCGAGCGGGCGATTCGCTGGCTCTTAGGCGAGGAGTATGCGCACTTGCAGCTTGGCCGATTCCGACGATCGGGCGAAGTGCATCACTGGATGTACGATCGCGTGTCTTTACGCGCGTTGTTGCGAGAGGCGGGGTTCACGAACTTCCGCTGCGTTGGGCCGATGGAAAGTGACATTCCGGGCTGGAGCGGCTATCATCTGGACGTGGCGTCCGATGGCGGCCCCTGCAAACCGGATTCGCTTTTTGTCGAGGCCACGGCATGATTCCCGGCATCGATCCCAAGGTCGATTACGTTTTCAAAAAGCTGTTCGGCAGCGAGTCCAATGTTTCGTTGTTGTTGAGCTTGCTGGACGCGGTGTTGAAGTCGCCGCCGGAACAACGCCTCGTCGAGCTGGAAATACTCAATCCATTCAATGACAAGGAAACGTTGGACGACAAGCTCTCCATTCTCGATATCAAAGCGCGCGACAGCCTTGGCCGACAGTATAATGTGGAAATGGAGATGGCCGGCTCGCGCATCTACCCGCAACGGGTGCTTTATTATTGGGCGGTTTTGCACGGGCAGCAACTTCACGAAGGGGACGACTACAGCGTCTTGAAGCCAACGATTTCGATTAACTTCTTGAATAGTGTGTTATTCCCAGATGTTTTGGAGCATCACTTGAGTTTTCAATTGCGGAGTTTTCAATAACCGGAGGTGATCTTTAGTCCGCATTTGGCTGTCCATGTGGTAGAACTTCCTAAATTCAAGAAGCGGCCTGATGAGATTAGTGATCCGCTCGATATGTGGTGTTACTTTCTTTTACATGGAGCGGAGCTGGATATCGACGCCCTGCCTAGTGGAATGCGTAACGCCGATGTGAGCAAAGCGATGGAGGTATTGCAAATGGTGACTCAAAGCGACTTAGAGCGTGAACGATATCAGTCGCGTTTGAAAGCGGAACGCGACCGAATCAGCTACGTCAAGGATGCATTTGCGGAGGGAATTGAAAAAGGCCTCGAAAAAGGTCGCGCGGAAGGAATCGAAAAAGGGCTCGAAAAAGGGCTCGAGAAAGGGCTCGAAAAAGGTCGCGCGGAGGGAATCGAAAAAGGAGAACTGGTTGGCCGCATCCACGTTTGCCAACGCTTGCTGAATCAAGGCCTGACGCCTGCGTCGGAGTTGATCGACTTATCGATCGGTGAACTTCGGACCCGCGCCGAGACGTTGGAAAAGCAGCTTGGGCTTTCGTAGCGAGCGGCTGGATTCGCATTGGCGCAGCCGAACAGCCATGGACGTCGTCATTCTGTCGGATCATGATTGCGAAGGCGGCGCGGCGATTGCAACGTGTCGAGTCGAAGCGTCCATTTCCATGGCATTGCGCGAGACAGGCCGCGATAACGACGTCTATCGCGTTGTGCATTTTCCGGACGGCAAGGTCACGCCGATCGCCAATCTATCGTACGAAGAATCGACCGCGAAGCGCTGGCTGTTCGGCGTCCCACGGCGCGTGTTGCCCGCTCGATTTCCAAGGCCCAACACGCCCGCTTTCGCCGCACGCCGCTTGCGGGCCGTATTGAAATCTCTCAAACCCGACATCATCAACGTTCACAATCTTCATGTTGCCGCCCCGTGGGGTTGGGGTCCGCATCTGGTGGAAGTGTGCCTGGAATTTGCTCCGGTCGTGTGGACATTGCACGACATGTGGAGTTTCACCGGGCGCTGTGCCTACAGCTACGACTGCGAGAAGTTCATCACGGGCTGCGACGAGGCGTGTCCGACGCCGAACGAATTGCCTGCGCTCACGCCGCAGCGGATTCGCCCGGCCTGGGACGAAAGACGCGCGATCTATCAGCGCCATCGCGACGATCTGATCGTGGTCGCGCCCTCGCGATGGCTCGCGGAACAGGCGCGACGCGGGTTGTTCGCAGAACATCGCGTCGAGGTGATTCCCTATGGAATCGAAAAGGGGGTTCATCTTTGGCACGACCTTGAGATTGCCCGCTCGATGTCGTGGACGACTGAAGTTGGCGCACGTTTTCGCCAATTCTCCGAATTCCATCGACTTCAAGGCAAACTCGACAGGCGATACGAAGGAACCTTTTTCCCTGCGCCCCGCGACGAAGCTCGGGCATCGCTCGGCATCCGACCTGCCGGACCGGTGTTGTTGCTCGCTGCATTCGATCTCACGGAGCGCCGCAAAGGCGCACACCTTCTGCCGCACCTGTGGAAGCAAATCGAACAACGTCCCTTGACCGTCTTAACAATGGGGCACGGAAGCATTCGCATCGACGATCCGTTGATCGAAGTGCATCCGCTCGGCAACGTCGATGATGACGCGAAAAAGACGCTCGTCTATTCCGCGGCCGACGCGTTGCTTCACCCGGCGCCGGTCGATAACTTGCCGAACGTCGTTCTGGAAGCGCTGGCATGCGGCACGCCGGCGATCGCCATGCCGGTTGGCGGTGTGCCGGAATTGGTGAGGCCCGACGTGTCCGGCTGGCTGGCGGACTCCGCCACGCCCGATGCCTTGGCACGAGCGGTCGATCGAGCGTTGCGGGATTTGTGGTTGGGCAAATGTTTGCGCGAGTCGTGTCGCTCGTTAATTGACAAAGAGTATTCGCTCGCGTTGCAGGGCCGCCGTTACGTCGAGCTGTTTCAGCAATTGCTTCGCCGCGGCTGATATGGCACAATGGGTGTGGCCCAAATCCACGAACGGTGAAGGAGCGCATCATGTTCCCTGCGTTGCTCATTGCATTCACCGCAACTTTTGGCCAGGATTCCGCAGCGCCAGTCACGGTCAAGTTTCACGAGCCGAAGACTTCAGTCGCCGCCGAATCGACGGCGCCGATCGATCCGACGTTGCGCGTCAATATCCAAGGGTCTCCCGGCATGGCCTACGGCTTGAACGCGGAGAACGTGCGTCTCACCTTCAGCAACGCGTCGGCCCGCACGACGCTCAAGATTGACGGTCAAGTCGTCCTACCGAACGCCGCGGTCGCCCAACTGCCGCCGAAGACGGCGACCGGCAAAGCCCGCACCGGCGTTTATGGCACGCATCAACACGGCAAGCTAACGATCACCTGGACCGTCGAAGCCGTGCCGAGCAAGCCGACCAAGCCGGGCGAGCCGCGCAAGCTCAACACGGCGCTCGTCCGTTACATCATTGAAAACAAGGACACGCAAGCGCATACCGTCGAGACGCGCGTGCGCATCGACACGTACTGCAACAACGACGGCGCCCTCTTCGCCGCTCCGACGATGCCCGGCAAGATTCTCGACGGTATCGAACTCAAGGACAAAACGTTGCCGCCTTTTGTGCAAATCATGCAGAATCCCGACGTCAAGAATCCGATCAACAGCGGCTACTTCACGCTCAAGCTCGGCTCGCGCATGATCGGCCCGGATCGCTTCCTGTGCACGGCGCACGGCGCCAACGAAAACGGCTGGGAAGTCGTCGTGCAGCAGGCGATGGGCGACTCCGATTGTGCCATGTACTGGAAGCCGGTCAGCGTCCCGCCCGGCGGCAACGTCACCCTCGCCTATGCGTACGGCACCGGCATCGCTGCGACGCCGGAGAGCGAAGGCCGCATCAATGTCTCGTTCGGCGGCTCGTTCGAGCCGGGCAAGTTGTTCACGATCTCCGCCAGCGTGGATGACCCGGTCAGCAATCAAACGCTTGAATTGGAGTTGCCGAGCGGCATGGAATTGGTGGAAGGAAAGCGATTGCAGCCCATTCCCGCGCCGGCGGAAGGAAGTGCGTCGAGCATGGTGTTATGGAAATGCCGCGTCACGGAATTGGGTGAGCATGCGATTCGCATTCGGTCGAGTCATGGGACGACGTTGACGCGGACGGTGACGATTTCGCGGCCGTGATTCGCCTCACGCGGTGTTTTTTCGGAGCAACTGGTCAAACGATTCCGCCGGAAGGACTCCGCGTTCGTCGAGTAATTTTCGCACCGAGAACAGATCACCATAATGGATGTGTTCGTTCGTTTTGTATGGACGAAAAATAAAGATCGTGTCCGAAGGCTCGTGCTCAAAAATATGTTGAGCGGCCGGTCCCGTTCGCTCCGAGAATTCAAGTTTGAGAAGAATGCGACGTAAAGCGGCGTACGAAAGATCAGTCAGTCGCATCGGATCGCCTCACTTTCAATTGAGCTACCGTAATGTTTTTCGCGATTGCAATCCCCGTCATCGCGTTTTTGTCAAAGACGTTTAATCGAGGAATGAACATGGATACCTGACGGTTTGGCGACGAGAAGGGAACCACATTCCGATTCTTCAAGTCCTCTTGAACGTGAACCCAGTATGCAACGTCACTTCTGGCGTCGTATTGGATCAAGATCACCGGCTCCGTATCTCCTTCCCAGTATACCAAATCGCGAGTGTCAACGCGGCATCGAATCGACTTTCGATCGCGAGAGAATGTCGGTCGGTCCGTCGCCTTCACCTGAAACATGATGCGTCCATTCTCGACCTCGCCCAATCGATTGTGCGTATGAACGATGAGATCCAATCCGTAGTCCATGCGAATGCGTTCCACTGCATGTCCGCACAACAAAATATGTCGCTCGACATGATTGATGCTCAGGTCAGCGATAATGTGCTCGCGCGTCCGCCTCTTTCGTAGGGTCGGGAATGGCAAATTAGCCACGAGTTCCTCCTCTCGGTCTTTCAATACGGAAACCGCTCATCCATCTTCGCCGCCGCCAATTCCACGAAAAACGCCGACAGACGTTCGACGACCAAGTCCATCAACTTCCGGCCCTTCTCCGCGGTCGCCGCCGATGGATCGCCCATGCCCGTGTTCGTCGTTGCGAGATGCCAGGGCCGCGTGATCGTGATCCAGCCGCGATTGATGGCATCGAAGCGCGTCGGACGCACGGCGCCGGCGTCGGCCAATTCCGGCTTCAGAAGGTCTGGAAAGAACGCCAGTCCCATGCTCGTTTCCATCTCGTCCGCATGCTCGCCAGGTTTCGCGAAGATCTTCGGATACTGATCGGCGCCGACGCGGAACCAATCACACAACGCTATGAATACGCCCGTGCGATGATGCAGCTCACGCGTCCACGGCTTCAGCTCGTTGCCGCCGTGGCCATTGAGCAACACGAGCTTGTTGACGCCTTGCGTTTCGAGCGCCTCGACCAGGTCTGTGATGACGTGAAGCAACGTCGTCGGATTGACGCTGAGCGCCAAGCCGCCGGGCACCTGAAGATGATTCGTGTTGACGCCGAACGGCATCGTCGGCAACAGCAGCACCTTGGCGCCGGCGTTGTATGCTTTTTCGCAAGCGCGTTTGCCGATTTCCTCGACTTGATAATTGTCCGTGCCATACGGCATATGCAAGTTGTGCGGCTCCGTGGCGCCGAACGGGAGCACCGCGACCTCCCACTTTTGGCTGCGAACGAAGGCGTGCGTTTGTTCGGCGAGAATCCAGGGGTGCGACATTGATATCTCCAAGGGATACGGCTCGCTTTAGCGAGCCACGGGGTTTATCCCCGTGGAACGGATGTCAATACCACGGGGATAAACCCCGTGGCTCGCTATGATAGTAATGTAGGAGGTCGCAAAGGATGAAATTGTTACTGACGAATGACGACGGCATCGACGCCGCCGGTCTCGCCGCCCTGGCGATGGCGGCGCAAACGCTGGGGCATCTCACCTGGATCGCGCCGCACACGCATCTTTCCGGCTGCGGCCATCGCGTCACCACCGACGGGCCGATTCGCCTCTTCCAGCGCGACGCCAATCGCTGGGCCATCGACGGCACGCCCGCCGACTGCGTGCGCGTCGCGCTGGCGAAGGTCGTGCCCGAATTCGACTGGGTCCTCTCCGGTGTCAACCACGGCGGCAATCTCGGCGCGGACGTCTACCACTCCGGCACCGTCGCCGCCGTTCGCGAAGCCGCGCTGCACGGCAAGCGCGGCATCGCCGTCTCGCACTATCGCAAACGCGGCGTGGAGTACGACTGGGACCGTGCCCAACGCTGGATCATGCCGGTCCTGGCCAAGCTGCTCGCGGAGCCGTTGCCGCCGGGGCAATTCTGGAACGTCAATGTGCCATGTCTTTTGCTGGGCGAACCGGAGCCAAAGATGGTGGTTTGTCCGCTCGAAGTGGGGCCGTTGCCGCTGAATTTCCGCGACGACGGCGATCAAATCCATTACGTCAGCAACTATCACGAACGGCCGCGCGTCGCCGGCAGCGATGTGGATGTGTGCTTCGCCGGCAATATTGCGGTGACGCGGCTGAGTGCGTGGTGATCCATCACGAAAGAGCCAATCATGAGATTCCGGATTGCTTTTCGTACGCTGGCCTTCGTTGCATTCGTGAATCAAATTGCCGTGCATTCGGCGGCGCAGACCGTCGGCTTCAAGGAAGATGAGGAAAAGATCGTCGTCACCGTCGATGGCGCATCCATCGCAACGTACGTCTACAACGACGCAAAGCTGCCGCGGCCGTACTTCAAACACCTTCGCGCCGGCGGCGTGCAGGTGACGCGCAATCATCCGCCGATCGCCGGCAAGGACGCGACCGATCACGCCGACATGCACCCCGGCCTGTGGTTCGCGCTCGGCGACTTGAGCGGCGCCGACAACTGGCGGCTCAAGGCGCCCGTCCGGCACGACCGATTCCTCGACGAGCCGAAAGCACGCGACGGCAAGGGGAGCTTCGCCGTCAAGAATCGCTGTCTCGCTAACGACGGCAAAAACCTAATCTGCGAGCAGACGTGCCGCTTCACGTTCGTACCGCGGCCGAACGGCAATTTGTTAATGTGGGACGCCGAGTTCCGCTCCGCCGACGCCGACTTCAGTTTCGGCGATCAGGAGGAAATGGGCCTCGGCGTTCGAGTCGCGACGCCGCTCACCGTCAAGGCGGGCGGACAAATCCTCACCAGCGATGGCCAGAAAAACGAGAAGCAAGTGCGCGGCAAGTCGTCCCCATGGTGCGATTACTCCGGCATCATCGATGGCAAGCACGCCGGCATCACGCTGATGCAGCATCCGAAGAACTTTCGCGCCGCCTGGTATCACGCGCGCGACTACGGCCTCATCGTCGCCAATCCGTTTGGCAAGAAGGCGCTGGTCGGCGGCGAGACGAGCAAGGTGATCGTTAAAAAAGGCGAGACGTTTCGTCTGCGCTACGGCGTGTTCGTCCATGCAGCCGACGTGAATGCCAAGCCGGATCTTGCTGGGGAATATCAGCTTTACTTGAAAGCTGCGGGAAATGACTGAACATTTGCGGCCGCATCGGCGTAAATGTCATTGACGCACACCGCTCCGATCGCAAAGATAATATCAACCCGCCTGAAGGAACACATATGTCGCGCCAACTTCGAAACGCCTTTACGCTCATCGAACTCTTGGTCGTGATCGCCATCATCGCGATCTTGATTGCGCTCTTGGTGCCCGCCGTGCAAAAGGTACGCGAGGCGGCTTCGCGGTCGCGCTGTCAGAATAATCTCAAGCAGATTGCGTTGGCGGTGCACAATTACGAGAGCAACTACAAGAAACTGCCGCCCGCGGGAAAAGGCTACGGTTGGTGCGGCGTCACACCAGGCACGTATCCCGCCGACGCGCAAATCCTCAATCAGAATGGGTTGACGTTGTTGTTGCCTTACATCGATCAAAGCCACATTCATGCCAAGCTGAATTTCAATCAGGCGTTCGGAATGGCGGTGAGCCCGTATAACAGCGGCGCCAATTGGCCCGCCGGGCAAAACCCCACGGAGGCGGGGGGTGCCCTTGTCGGCGACGCCAATACCAATGGCAACGGCTCGATCATGAGCATTCAACTCCCTGTGTTCCGCTGCCCGTCTGATAACGGCGATCCCGTGCTTCCGCCGAATATCATTTACGGACCGACCGCGAGCCTTCCCGGCGCCAAAACGAACTATGACTTCGTTGCCCAACACTCGGAAATGCGTAATTGCAACAATTGGCCTAGGCTCGGCAAGGACCGTTACATGTTCGGCCAAAACAGCACCTGTTCGATCGCGCAAGTCACCGATGGCATGAGCAACACGTTCATGATTGCTGAAACTTGCCTGCAAGTCTGGAACGGCCGATGCCCCGCTTGGGGGTATCGCGGCTGGGTCATGGGAGGCATCGATCCCACGCAATCGCAAAACACGCAAGGGATCAACGATTGGACTTTCGGCACGACGTTCACAACGCCGATCGTCGGCACGCTCGGCACATGGTCGTCGGCCGGGAGTATGCACATTGGCGGTTGCCATTTCGCAATGGGCGACGGCACGGTGCGCTGGGTGGTTGAACAGATGCCGCTGACCACGCTTCGGCAGATGTCCACCATCTCTGAAGGCATCATTGCCACGACCGATTGACCACCGAGCAAATCATGCAACTAATGAGATTCTTGGGTTTTCTCGGACTTTGCGCACTGGCCGGTTGTTCGTCGGGCGGGCCGACCCTGACACCTGTTTCGGGCACGATAACGCTCGGCGGCGAACCGCTGGCGAATGCGATTGTTCGTTTCATTCCGGAGGGAGAAACAAAAGGGCACGGCGGCAACGGTAAGTCGGGCGCCGACGGCAAATACGAGATCATTGCCAATCGCGAGAACAACCGCAAAGGCCTGATACCAGGTGAATACCGCGTGGCTGTTTCCCTTTTGCCGGCGGGCGCCAAGCCAATTGAAACCGGCGAAAAAGAGTTGGTCCCCGAACCATACAGCAATCCACGGGAATCGCCATTGCGAGCAATCGTCGAGACCTCCGCGAAACCATTTGACTTTGCGATCAACAAGAAATAGGCCCCATTCATTTTTCGTCGAATTGCTTGACTAGCGCACGTCTGTTCCGTATAATATACACGCGTACAATTCATCGTCTCCCAGCCATAGTCGGAGTCGGATTATGGAGACCATCGATCTACTTTTGGAATCGGATGATCAACCAGCGACGGAACCCGTTTGCCCTGTTTGCAGCGGGCCGTTGATTCCGCTGCGTGACTACTTCCGTTGCTCGCGTTGTGCTCACAGCTTTTGCGAATCGTGCGAATCGGGATTCGGCGACGAATAGGTTTTCAACTACTATGTCCGCACCTTCATGGAGGAGTCCCATGCTTGTTTTGACCCGGAAAATCGGCGAGAAGATCCACATCGGCGACGACGTCGTCATCACCGTGCTCGACGTCAGTCGCTCACGCGTTCGCATCGGCATCGACGCGCCGGACGATCAGCGCGTGATGCGCGCCGAACTCATCGAATTCATCGACGCGACGCGCAACGACTTGCGCGAGCCGGAGGCGGTTTTCTAAGGCGAGTTGGCCGCTTGCGGCGTAGCATAACCGCTATGCCGCAAGCGGATTTTTCCATGCCAACCGCGGAACACGCTCGCCTTTCCGTGATCGCCAACGACATCGACGGCTGGCGGCGCTGGGGGCCGTATCTCTCCGAGCGTTCCTGGGCGACCGTCCGCGAAGACTATTCACCCAACGGCGACGCCTGGTCGTATCTCACGCACGATCAAGCCCGCAGCACCGCGTACCGGTGGGGCGAGGACGGCATCGCCGGGATTTGCGATCGCTATCAAATCCTCTGCTTCGCTCCCGCGTTCTGGAATGGTCGCGATCCAATTCTCAAGGAACGCCTCTTCGGTTTGACGCCGCACGAGGGCAACCACGGCGAAGACGTCAAGGAATACTACTTCCACCTCGACAACACGCCGACGCATTCCTACATGCGTTATCTTTACAAATATCCCCATAGCGTTTTTCCCTATTCGCAGCTCGTCGAAGAAAACCGCCGCCGCGACGGCCATTGCTTTGAGTACGAGTTGCTCGACTCTGGTGTGTTCGAAGGCGATCGTTATTTCGACATTTTCATCGAATACGCAAAGCACGACGCGGAGGACTTGTGCATCCGCATCGAGGCGTTCAATCGCGGGCCGGAGGCAGCCGAGCTGCACATTTTGCCGAAGCTGTGGTTTCGCAATCTCTGGTCGTGGACGAAACCGCCCGGCTCGCGACCAAGCATGTGGGCCGGCCCGCATGGTATCCTGTGCGACGACAGCACGATGGAAATGCCGACGACGATTCCGGTGGCGTATCGGCTTGGCCGGCGTGCGTTGTTCGGGCCGCCGGGCGAGCAGTTGTTCACGGAGAATGAGACGAATCCGTTAGCCGGACGCGCAAGCGACGGACAACCCGAACCGTCGCTTGCGCGTCCGGCTAACACCAAGGACGCGTTTCATCGTCAAGTCGTCAACGGCGAACCGTGCATCAATCCGCATCGCACCGGGACCAAGGCGGCGCTGCATTATCATTTCCCCGCCGTGCCCGCCGGCAAGTCCGTCGTCGTTCGTTTGCGGCTCACGCCGAAGATCGATCTCAAGGAGCCGCTCGGCGTGGTTGACGAAACGATCGCCTTGCGCCGCCGAGAGGCGGACGACTTTTATGCGTCCATTCATCCGCCCGGCGCCTCGGAGGACGAGCGGCGCGTCCAGCGGCAAGCGTTCGCGGGGCTTTTGTGGAATAAGCAAAATTACGTATTCGACGTGGACGCCTGGCTCGACGGCGATGAGCTGCATCCGCCGCGGCCGGCGCCGCGCAATCGGCACTGGCGCCACCTCAATTCCATGCGCGTCATGTCGATGCCCGACAAGTGGGAGTATCCCTGGTACGCCGCGTGGGACCTCGCGTTTCATTGTGTCACGTTTGTCCTGATCGATCCGCAGTATGCCAAGGACCAGCTCTGGGTGCTCCTGTTCGAGCAATTCCAGCACTCCAACGGCCAACTCCCCGCGTACGAATGGGAGTTCTCCGATTTGAACCCGCCCGTTCACGCGTGGGCCGTGTGGCGTGTCTACCACCTCGACGCCCTGCGCTCCGGCAAGGCGGATCGCGTTTTCCTGGAACGCTGTTTCCACAAGCTGTTGATGAACTTTACTTGGTGGATCAACAAGGTGGATCGCGAAGGCAACTGCATTTTCGAAGGCGGCTTCCTGGGCCTGGACAACATCACCGTCGTCGATCGCAGCGAACGCAGTCCCAATGGCGAGGTCCTCGAACAGGCCGACGCGACCGGCTGGATCGCCATGTTCTGCCTGAATATGATGCGCATCGCCCTGGAGCTGGCTCAGGAAAATCCCGTATACGAGGGACTGGGCGTCAAGTTCTTCGAGCATTACGTCTACGTCGCCCATGCCATGAAGCACATGGGCGGCCGCGACTATCAGCTCTGGGACGACGACGACGGCTTCTTCTACGACGTCCTGCGTTATCCCGACGGCAGCTTCCAAAAGTTTCGTGTTCGCTCCATGGTCGGCCTGATCCCGCTTTTCGCCGTCGAGCATCTCGAAGAAGCCTGGCTTGATCGCTTTCCCGAGTTTGGCCGCAATGTCAGGTGGTTCTTGAAGAATCGTCCGGAACTGGTGCGCGATGTGATCCACACGGTCGAACGCAACGGGCAGGCAATTCATGTATTGACGATCGTCAATCGCGAGCAAATCGTGCGATTGTTGGCGCGCATCTGGGACGAGGATGAGTTCCTGTCCCCCTTCGGCATCCGCAGCCTGTCGAAGCATCACGAGAAACATCCGTTCGTCTTCGCCGGTCAGGCCGTTCGTTACGAGCCCGCCGAGACCGCCGCGAAGATGAAGGGAGGCAACTCGAACTGGCGCGGGCCGATCTGGTTCCCGACCAACTTCCTGTTGATTGAATCGTTCCGCCAGATCGGCAAGGCGTTCGGCAACGACGTGCGCGTCAACCTGCCGCATGGCCGCAGCTTGACGTTCCCGGAGATGGCCCGCGAAATCGCCGACCGCTTGCTCGCGATTTTTCAGCCTGACGCACGCGGCTGGCGTCCCGTGCACGGCGGCACGCGCGTTTTTCAGGAGGACCCGTCCTGGCGCGACGGTTTGTTGTTCTACGAGTATTTCCACGGCGACAACGGCGCCGGCTTGGGTGCATCGCATCAGACGGGCTGGACGGCGCTGGTGGCATCGCTGATTGACACGTGGCGCGACGATTGAAGCGCCTTACTCGTTGCCTCGTTGGTACGTCCGTTTGTCATGGTTCAGCTTTGCCCCGCAGGATTCGCCAAAAGCAAACGACGCCCGCGATGGCGCCGGCCAATGCGATCAGTGGAGATGTGAATAGCACGTAATCGGCGGACTCGGCCTCTTCGAAGATGCTCGGTTGCGCGATTGCCGAATAACAGCAAAATGAACAAGCCGTGAGTCCCAGGCTTGCAAAGACACCAAGGACCGCAGCGACAATGTAGCCGATGATCTTCATTTGCGAACCCTCCCAACACCTCAAACGACGCAAACGGCGTACCGAGGCGGGGAGAGTTGTTTGTTAAGGATGCAATTTCGGCCCGTCCGTCTTGTACGCTCCCGTCCCGCCCTGACAACGACGGCCATGCCACCAGCCATTGAGGATGCGTCGCGGCAAGAACCAACCTTGATAATCCCAGCCCCAGGTGCCTTCGTCCTCATTGCGCGGCTCCGCGAAACGCAAGTACGGATTGCCGCCGCCGACATGATAGCCGACGTTCCCCTTCGTTTCCGACGGCATCGTCAATTTCGGTACCGAGTTTGGTCCATGCCCTGGCGGATCGGCGCTTGCTACGCCGCAAGCGGCAATCACAATGGCCGACATCAACAACAGAAATCCCACGAGTTTGTGTCGCACGTTATTACTCCACCACTCACCACTCACCACTCACCACTCACCCCTACCCGCGAGGATTGCGATTGAACTTGAAGTAAGGCAAGCGCACGCCACGGAAGAAGTATTTGTCGGATTGAATGAAGTCCGGCGCGCCGAAGCCGAGGATGCCGCCGGAGGTGACGACGTCGTCTTCATCGACGCCGTCGCCGGAGACGCCGAAGCCGCCGACGAGCTTGCCGTTGACGTAGACGCCGGAGCTGCCTGGGAAGAAGACGACGCCGCTGGCGTTGGCGCCGAACTTGTGGAAGTTCGTGTTCGGATGAAACGCGTCGAAGCCGAGGATGCTCGTGAACGCGGAGGCCGGCACGGGAGCGCCGACATTGAGGCCCGTCTTCGGATCGACGCCTGCTTGCGTCAACGTGGACCAGATGCCGGGCGGGTTGCCCTCAAAGCTTTCCGGATAGCGCGGCAACGCGAGATAGCGGAAAGTGCGAGCGGTGAGCGCCGTGCCGAGCGGGATGCCGGGCAAGCGATCGGGCGCGAGCAACTGTGCCGGATCGTTGTAATAAGCGACATTCCGGGCCTTGCTGACGGCCACGTTGATTGAGAAGACCGGCGCATCGGGCATGCGATAGAGGCCGAGGACGTCGCCGGTCGAATCGGTGACGGCGAAGACCATGCGCGTCGTGAAGCCGAGCGGGCGAAGCTGGGCGCGCGTCTTGTTGGCTTCGAGAACACCCTGGTTGATGATTTGCGTGACAGTCGCCGCGGACAGACCGCCTCCGGCGTGAGGCGTGACGAGCCAGCCATCTGGCGCGGGTTTGCCTGGCAGCAGCGTCGCGGCGGCGGAGTTGACGATCTGGTTCGTGCCGCTGTTGGGATTGCCGGTGCCGACGGAGAAATTCGCGTTGACGTACTTGATCAAGTTTTGCGGGCCCTGCAAGCCGCCAGGGCCGACGGTGTCGAGCGTGATGCCGACGAGGTCGATGCGCACCAACGGTAAGTCGAGGCCCTTGAGCGGGGGGATGCCGCCGAGCGTGCCGACCCGTTGTCCGGCCTGGCTTGAACCGCCGATCGCGGCCAGGGCGATGAACTCCGCTTCCATGGAGCGATCGAGCCTGGCGGGATTGAAGTCGATGCTGAGCTGCGAATTCTCCGCACTCGCGAAGCCGGTCGTGCCCGGGAAGAAGACGCCGATGCCGCCGATGAGGACGCCCGATTGATAGATCGGCAACCCGCCGGGCAAGGTCGCAATGCCGCGCGACGCGACGTGGCGCACCGCGGGATCGTCCTGTCCGCCCGGAGTAATGGCGGGACCGGGTGTCGCGGGCGGCAGGATGGTGTCATGGTAAGAGAGCGGCGCGACCAGCGCCTTGCCCGCGGGAATGAACGCGGGATTGATGTTGAATCGGCCGCGCAAACTGACGTCGCCGCCGTCGGCAAAGAGCGGTGTGTCGAGTATGCCGCTCGCGCCGGCGTTGACGAACATATCGCGATTGGTGTGCTCGATGGCGAACAGATCGACCTGCGGCGTGTGCAAGACGTTGGGCGGAAAATGCCCGTTGATGCCGATCGGCGCAACGAAGCCGGGACCTCCGACCGTGGACGCGGGACTCGAATTGAACGTGTACGCGTTGACCTCGCGCTGCGTGATCGTCGATTGGCTGATGAACTGGATCGTGCGCGAGGTGAGCGGGGCGGCGTTGGAGGAGAAAAACGCGCCGGTGCGCGCCTTGGCGACGGCGCCGTCAATGGCGAAGCGCAACACATTCGCGTTGCCGGTGATGGCGCCCGATACGCCGCCCTCGACGCGGACGCCGAGGATCGTGCCGTTGCGATCGACGACGGCGATGATGGCGTCGTTGCTGCCCGTTGCCGCTGCGGCGCGTTTCAGGAGCGCGTCCACCTGCGCGGTCATGAGAGCAAGTTGCGGCAACGTCGCGAGCGGCAGCTGGCTGGCGATGAACGCCGGGGCAATGCGGTCTTCGAGGCGTTCGAGCGTGGGTCGGAATCGTTTCATGATTCATCCTTGCTCCACCGTGGTGCGGGCGGCTCGCCTGCACGTTCGGATTTGTGCAGGCGAGCCGCCTGCACCACGGGCCGATTAATAACGGAATTCAACGCCGAAGTTGGCGCCGTGGGCGAAGAAGTCGGTGGTTCGAAAGGGCACCGCTGGACGAGTCGGACCGCCGGCGGCGCCGAAGGTGGCGCTCGTCGGCACGAAATTCGGATTGACGACCGTATCGACCTGGTCGCCCGGACGCATGACGCGGCTCATATACAGGAACGAATAGCCGCCAATGAGCTGGAGCCGCTCCGTCAACTGAAACTTCAGATTGAAGCCGACTTCGGGGACGACGGCGAAGCTGCTGTGCGTGAATCGGCCGCTGTTCGTGGCGACCGCGAACAGGCCGGCGTTTTGCGCGATTGCGGGCTGCGTGTCGATGCCGGTCGAACCACGGATTTTAGTGATTTGATGCGACACGCCAAGGGCGACCTTGCCAAAGAGGTCGAGCGCAAAACGCTTGCGCGTCAACTCAACGCGGGAGCCGACCTGGCCGCCGTAAAAGTTGTTGCGTGTCTCGAAGGTGTCGCGCACGGAAATCGTGTTGCCGTTGAACGGAATGCCAAAGCCCAGAAATTGCGGCGCAAGATCGACGAGCGAGACGGCGTTGATGTTGAGCTCCTCGTTGAGGTTAAGCCAGCGGAAACCGGCGGACGCTTCCCAGAGCAGCCAATCGCTGTCCCAAAGCTTGGCGGCCAGATTCATGTCGGCGCCTTGCAAGAAACTGGGCGCGTCAATCACGACGTCGCCACTCAGGATGCCGGGGAACGTGATCAAGGAGGAATCCTGCGACCCCAGGTTGGCGTTGAAAAACGGCGTCGCGAGCACGGGTGCGCCGGGCGATGTGAAGCCTTGCCCGATCGATCGGCCGCGCACAAAGAAATAGCCGGCGTTGACGTGCCAAATTTGCCAGTCGTCGATCCAGTAGCCCAATGTGAATCGGCCGCCGGTGCGATCCTGAAAGTCCATGCCGCTTTGGCCAAACAAGATTTGCGTTTCAAGCGAATCAAGAGCGCCGGGCCGCAAATCGGTGAACGGTCCGGTCGTCACGAGCGGCGGAAAGTTCGCCGGCTTGATCCACCACAATAGGAATTCGCCGCGAAACCACGCGCGCGGAGTGCGCGGCACATCCAAGTCCTCCGCGGCCACCGCATCCTCCGCGACGAATCGTCGGCCAGCGAAGACGCTCATTTCTTCCTGCGTACCCGTTTGCTCTTCGGTATCGACCGTCTGTCCGCGCACCAGCGAAACGCCGGCAACAAGCAATATCAGCAACGCCAGTCCTTGTTTCCACATGTCGATACGTTCGCTTCGGACGCCAAGATGGGCAAAGGTTGCGGATTCCGTTGATAATAACGGTTATGCCCATTCATCGGCTCAATCGTTAACAGGACTTCAGCCGGAAAGGTCGGCATATCTGTCAAGTTCGCATGCAGCTTAACCCGATCTTAAACCAATATCGAAAATCCTCTAAAGTTTCGGATCCTGGCGAACCGGGAGAGCAAGCGACCCGAAAGGGCGAAGTGCGAGACTGGGAAAGGCGAGATGCTTTCACGGACTGGCAAAGTCTGGCGAATGGGATGCGCCATGCTCCTGGCGTGCATCGTCGCCGGCTGCGCGCATTTGCCGCCGATTGCATCGGACAACGCAGGCATCGCGATCGAGAAAGGCGCGCCGCGGGAAAAGGATGCGGACTCCGAAGAGCAAGCCTCGCAGGAGAAACCGGCGGCCGATCCACCTGAAGTTGTGCCGATTCCGATCCCAATACCGATAAAAGCGGCACCCGAGCCAACCGTGGAGCAGGCGCCTATCGATCCACCGCTTGGCTTCGCCGGACGTTCGCGTGTCGCGCCGCGCGACTGGCAAACCGATAATCCCTTTCTTCCCATCGAGGACCGCTGGCGCGTCGGCTTCCCCGATTGGGACCGCTACGGCAAGGGGCATCCGCTTTTAGATGATTATCCTTATCAACGCGGCGCGTGGTGGGATCCCTTCAATCAGAACGTCCTCAAGGGCGACTATCCGATCCTCGGACAAAACATCTTTCTGGAAGTGACCGGCACAACGCAAGCATTCTTCGAGCTGCGCCAGACGCCGACGAGCAATACGCCGTTCGAGACGACGGCGAATCCCAATTCCGCGGACTTCTTCGGCAGCCCCAATCAGTTCGCCTATTCGCAAAACGTCTTCCTGTCCTTCGATCTTTTCCGCGGCGACGCCGCCTTTCGGCCAGTTGACTGGCGACTCAAGCTGACGCCCGCGTTCAACATCAACTCACTCCAGGTCGATGAACTCGGCGTCGTCAGCCCCGATGTGCTGCGCGGCACCGCACGCACTCGCACGTTCATCGCGTTGCAGGAATGGTTCTTTGAAAGCAAGCTCGCCGACCTGTCGCCCGATTACGATTTCCTGTCCATCCGCCTCGGCAGCCAGCCGTTCACCAGCGACTTCCGCGGCTTCATCTTCAGCGACGTCAACCGTGGCGTGCGTCTCTTCGGCAACAACTTCTCCAATCGCGACCTGTTCAATTTGGTGTGGTTCAGCCAGCAGGAAAAGGACACCAACAGTCAGCTCAACACGTTCCGCGATCGCCATCAGCAAGTCGTCATCGCGAACTATTATCGCCAGGACTTCATCTGGCCCGGCTACACCGCGCAATGGAGCATGCATTACAATCACGATTCGCCGACGTTCAAGTTTGACAACAACGGCTTCCTCGTTCGCCCCGATCCAGTCGGCGTGTTTCAACCGCACACGGTTGACGTCGTCTATCTCGGCTGGACTGGCGACGGCCACATTAACCGCATCAACGTCAATCACGCGTTTTACTGGGCACTGGGCCACGACTCGCACAACCCGCTCGCCAACCAGGGCACGCGCATCAACGCCCAAATGGCCGCCCTGGAGTTGTCGATCGACTTCGACTGGATGCGTTTTCGCACCTCGTACTTCTGGTCCTCCGGCGATCGCGACATCAGCAATGCGCGGGCGACCGGCTTCGACAGCATTCTCGACAACCCGCAATTCGCCGGCGGGGAATTTACCTACTGGCAACGGCAGCAGCTTCGCCTGTTCGGCGTCAACCTCGTGAACAATCGCAGCCTCGTGCCCGATTTGCGTGCGAGCAAGATCCAAGGCCAATCGAACTTTGTCAACCCCGGCCTTCACCTCGCCAACTTCGGCGTGGACATGGAGATCACGCCGCGGTTTCGCCTCGTCAACAACGCCAACGTCTTGTGGTTCGACTCGATCAATCCGCTGCAACAGTTCGTCTATCAGGGCCACTTGAACAAGTTCATCGGCGTCGATCTGAGCACCGGCCTGGAGTATCGTCCGCTGCTTTCCAACAACGTGATTTTCAAGGCAGGCCTGGCGGCGCTGCTGCCGGGGCAGGGCATTCGCGATTTGTTCGATCGATTGGATCGATCCAATCGCGGCTTCATGGCGGGTTTCGTCGAAGCCGTGTTGACGTATTGAATTTTCTCCCCTCTCCCTCTGGGAGAGGGGCCGGGGGGGGTGAGGGCCGAACCGTCGGCGCCATCTCTCATCGCAGGGAGGCCGCTTGTGCAATCCGAATTCAAATCAAATACGATCACGCGCCGCCCATTCATTGCCGGCGCCGGCGTGCTTGCCGCGATGCTCACCGCGATGCTCCTGCGTTCCGCGCTCGCCCAGGAACCCACGTTGGACGCCGTCGATTTGCGCAGGCAAACCAAAATCGAAGCCCATTTCAAAAGCACCGGTTGCGTCGTCTGTCATCAGAACACACACGACCCCCATGAAAAAGACACGGTCAATCTGGGCTGCATCGATTGCCACGGCGGCGATGCAAACGCGACGACCAAGGAAAAAGCGCACATCCATCCGCGCTTCCCTGACGCATGGCGTTCTTCCGCGAATCCGGTGCGCTCGTACACGCTGCTCAATCACGAAGCGCCGGAGTTTATTCGCTTTGTCAATCCTGGCGACTTGCGGATCGCGCACTTGACGTGCGGCCATTGTCATCAGGATGAAGTCATGCAAAGCCGCACGAGCATGATGACGCACGGCTGCATGCTCTGGGGTTCCGCGCTGTACAACAACGGCGCCGTGCCGCACAAGCAGGCGCTTTACGGCGAAAGCTACAGCATGAACGGCGTGCCGCAGCGTCTGCAAACCTGGCCGCCGCCGAGCGAATACGAGATGAAGAAGAAAGGCGTGCTCCCTTATCTCGATCCCCTGCCCCGCTTTGAGATTTCGCAGCCCGGCAACGTCTTACGAATCTTCGAACGCGGCGGCCGATTTCGTGCGGAGATCGGCATCCCCGAACGCGAGGAGGAATCAGGCCGGCCGCGGGCGCGTCTGAGCACGCGCGGCCTCGGCACCGAGAATCGCACCGACCCCGTCTTCGTCGGCCTGCAACGCACCCGCCTCCTCGATCCGACGCTCAACTTCCTCGGCACCAACGATCATCCGGGCGATTATCGTTCGAGCGGCTGCACTGCGTGCCACGTCGTTTACGCCAACGACCGTTCGCCGATTCACTCCGGCCCATACGCGAAGTTCGGCAACCGCGGCCTGTCGGCGAATCCCGATCCGACGATTCCGAGAAACGAGCCGGGCCATCCGATCGCTCACAAATTCACGCGCGCCGTGCCGACGAGCCAGTGCATCACCTGTCACGTGCACCCCGGCACCAATGTCATGAACAGCTACCTCGGCTACATGTGGTGGGACGAAGAAACCGACGGCGAGCTGATGTATCCGAAAAAGCAAAAGTACCCGACCGCGGAAGAATACGTCCGCGCCGCCATGAGCAACCCCGACGAGGCCTCCGCGCGCGGCCTGTGGTCGGACCCGGAATTCCTGGCGAACGTGCGCGGCCTCAATCCGCATTTGCGCCACACGCAGTTCGCCGACTTCAACGGCCACGGCTGGGTGTACCGCGCCGTCTACAAGAAAGATCGCAGCGGCAAACTGCTCGACCATCGCGGCGTCGGGATCGAGAATCCGACGACGAAGGACCTGATGAAAGCGATTGAAATGCCTGAAAAACTGCAACAGCAACGGCGAGCCGCAGCCCATAAGGGCCCGGTTGAACGCGACGGCGTCCCCGTTCATTTGATGGACATCCACCTCGAACGCGGCATGCACTGCGTCGATTGCCACTTCACGCAGGACAATCACGGCAACACGAAACTGTACGGCGAGGTGCGCGCCGCCATCGAGATTCAGTGCATCGATTGCCATGGCACGGTGTCGAAGTACGCGAATTTGCGAACCTCCGGTCCAGCGGCGGCTGACTCGAGCGAGCGGAATCCAACAGGCGGACGTGACTTGATGACGCTACGCACTCCCTTTGGCAAACGCCGCTTCGAACGCCGGGGCGACAAGTTGATCCAAAATTCGATGGTTGAACCGGACGTGTCCTGGGTGCTTGCTCAAGTCAAGGATATCATCGATCCGAACCATCCCAAGTACAACGAAAAAGCCCGCCTCGCCAAGACGGTGCGATTTACCAACGGAAGCAAGTTCGAATGGGGCGACGTGCCCGTCGATGCGAAAGGCCGGCCCAACGAGAACGCGCTCGCACATTGCAATCAAAACATGAGCTGCATCGCCTGCCATTCGTCGTGGAACCCGAGCTGCTTTGGCTGTCATCTGCCGCAAAAAGCGAACAAGAAGATGCCGGCCCTGCACAACGAAGGGGACGTGCAGCGCAATTACGTCGCGTACAACTTTCAGACGTTGCGCGATGACGTGTTCATGCTCGCGCGCGACGGCGACGTCACCGGCAACAAGATCGGTCCAGCGCGTTCCTCGTGCGCCGTTCACGTCGGCTCTTATAATCAAAACCGCGATTCGATCTACGTGCAGCAACAGACGATCTCCGCCGACGGCCTGTCCGGCATCGCGTTCAGCTCGAACGTGCCGCACACCGTGCGCGGCGCGCCGCCGACCATCAAGGGCCGCGGCGTGCATCCGGAATCGTACGGCCCCGGTCGTTCGGAGACGAAGTCGTGTACCGATTGTCATCTTTCGAAAAACAATGACAACAACGCGATCATGGCCCAGCTTCTCATGCAGGGCACCGGCTACACCAACTTCATGGGCCGCTACGCCTGGGTCGCCTCGAAGGACCACGGCCTGCACGGCGTCATTGTCACTGAACAGGAAGAACCGCAAGCCGTGATCGGCAGCACGCTGCATGAGCTGGCGTTTCCCGATTATTTCAAGAAGCATCGGCATCATCATTACAAGCTTCAACATGCCCACGAACACGCTGGCCGCGACATTGCTGAACGGCTGAAGCAGCCTTTCAAGAAGGCGGACGTGTTGCAAGTGCAGCCGCGCGGCGAATACCTTTACGCGGCATGTGGGTGCGATGGCTTGCGGGTGTTCGACATCGCGTTCATCGACAACAAATCGTTCTCGGAACGTATCACGACTGCGCCGGTGTCGCCGATCGGGCAGAAGTTTCACGTGCCGACGAAGTACGCCGCCGCCGTCGCCGCGCCGTGCACGCCGGCGCCGGACCCGACGAGGAATCAGGACCCCAGGAACAAGGAACCGAAGGTGCATCCGCTCTTTGGATACATCTACGTGGCCGATAAATATGAGGGGTTGATCCTGGTCGGCGCCGGCACGACCATTGACGGCAATCCGATCAATAACTTTCTCAAGCGCGAGGTGACGTACAATCCCGAAGGCCTCCTCGCCGGCGCGTGCAATGTGACGATCATCGGCAGCTACGCGTATGTTTGCTGCGGTGCCGGTCTCGCGGTCGTGTCGATCGACGACCCGACGCGGCCGACGTTGACCGACCTGGTGCCGATCAAGAAGCCTAAGACGGTGCAGGCGCAGTTTCGTTACGCCTTCGTGTGCGGCGAGGAAGGCATCACGTCGCTCGACGTCACGAATCTGGCCCGGCCCATTCCCAAGGCGATCCTGCCGCTCTCCGATACGCACAGCATCTATCTGGCGCGGACGCACGCCTACGTGGCGGCCGGCAAGCATGGACTCGTGATCCTCGACATCGAGAATCCGGAGAAATTCAAGGTCGATCAGGTTTACAACGCGAACGGCCACATCAACGATTTGCACGATGTGAAGCTAGGGATTACCTATGTCAGCGAATTCGCGTATCTCGCGGACGGCAAGAACGGCATGCGCGTCGTGCAATTGACGTCGCCGGAAACGCCGGGCAACCAGGGATTCAGCCCGCGGCCGACGCCGAGGTTGATTGCGACGTACAAGATCCCCGACGGCGGGCACGCGTACTCGATCGGCCGGGCGCTGGATCGCGACCGCGCCATCGACGAGAGCGGCAACCAGATCGGCGTCTTCGGCCGCGTCGGCGCGCGTCCGATGAGTCTGGAGGAGCAGCAAAAGATGTATTTGCATCGCGGCCGACCGTGGTTCGTCAGCGACGATCCGCGCGACGCCGTTTTCCCGCCGCCGCGACGTTGAATCGTCCGTTACAATTCCCGCACCTGCAATCCATGCACGCGTTCGAGTTCCACCGGGTAATTCTCGAAGCTCATTGTGTACTGCTGCTGAAATATCGGCTTCAAGAAATCTTCGATGGTTGGATCGTACTTCGGCTTGACGATGAACTCGTGCCCGTCGTTCACGTTCTTGATGTCGCCTTCTTCGACGACGATCTCGCCGGCCTTGATGACGTAGCGCGGGTAGCGAAACATGTGCTCACCGTCGGGATTCTGATTGTAGATCGCGACATCTCCATCCGCGCCGACGCCAAGGTGCCCCTTTTGCGTCAGGCCCAGCGCTCGCGCGGGGCCGGCGCTCGTGATGATGGCGATCTCGTACAGCGAATACTCGCGATCGAGTTCGGCGAGCACGATGCGCGAAAGCGCCTTGGCCGGCAGCTTCTTGACGCGTTCCTTGCGCACATCGGCGTTCATCAACAGGTGGATGATCTCCGGATAACGCCAGAAACAAGCGCCGTTGGGATGATCCGTCGTTAAGAAGATGCGCCACGGGTCGTCGATCAACAAGAGCAACTCGAGGCCGACGGCCCATTGCACCGCGTTGACCAGGTTCGATCCCTTATAGGTATAAGGCACGATGCCGCAGCCGGTCTCGTTTTCGACGTCGAGATTGCCCCACTTGCGGCCCGTCAATTGATAGAGCAGATGCTGCCAGGGGCCGTCGGCGGTGATGGTGACGGCGTTGCCGAAGAGGACGGCGCCGGCGTCGCACGTGAGGTTCTTCTGCTTGTTGAAGGCGTCGGCGATGCGCGTCGCCTCGGAGCGAAAGGTGTGCCAGTCGTTGCCGCCGTATGCGTGGAATTGCAGATGAGCCATGTGGGCGCGGTTGCCTTCGAGCACCTTCATGGTTTCGAGTGTCGTGTCCACGTTGCCGGGTGCGCCGAGATTGTTGCAATGCAGGTGCATCGGGTGCGGCAAACCCAGCTCATCGACGATCTTGGCGAGGTTTGCGATGATCATGGCCGGCGTGACTTTGTTGTAACCATAGACCGGCTCGTGAAGCTGCTTGGCATCCTTGCCCCACTTCCACGCGGTGACGCCGCCGGGGTTGACCGCCTTGATGCCGTAGACCTTGGCGGCCCAGATGAGCCAGGCGACGACATGCTTGGCCCGCTCGGTTTCGCCCTTTTCGAGCAGGTCCAACATGATTTCGTTGTTCGCCATCAAGACGTTGCAGGCTTTATCCACGATTGGCGTATCGCGCAACTCTTCATGCGTATGCTTGGCCGACAACACCGGCACCGCAGCTTCGACGACGGTGGTGTAGCCCATGCCGGCGTAGAGATAGCCGGTCGCGAACGTGGTCGGCGTCGGCCCGCCGATGCCGGCGCGCGTCGTCTTGGTGTGGATGAATTTCCGCGCCGCCCGCTGATTCTCCGGCGTCATCGCCCGCGCGAAGTTGAGCGCCCCGCCGGCGACGTGCGTGTGAATATCGACGCCGCCGGGGAAGACGACCATGCCGGTCGCGTCAATGGTGCGTCCGCCCTGGACATCGGCGACGACTTTGCCGTTGTCGATGCAGATGTCTTTGATGACGCCGTTGATGTTATTGGCGGGGTCGTAGACTTTACCGCCGGTGATGCGAAGCATGAAGTATGAGCTCCGAATTACAGACTATCGCTAACTTTCTTCCAGCCAGGTAATGACTTTTTCAATGAATCGACAATCGTCGGACCTGGCTTAGCATTTGGACGTGACCAGTCGAAGAGCGTTCTGGCTGCTTGGCGGAAGTTGTCTTTAGTCAGCTTTTTTCGTTTCTTGCAGACATCTTCTTCATTGACCTGATTCCCCAGTAGGGCTTCCAGCCAAGTTTCTATGTTCCTTTTGGGTATGAAGATGACGACAGGCTCATCAGACGCAACTTCGGCCAATTCAGCAGCCTTGGCCCGTTCATTCAATTGAGAATGCCGTTGCTCGACGGAGAGTTGATCGGCATCAATCAGTACGACTAACAAGGTCTTGGCGTGACGACTTCGGCAAGCTCGCAGTTCTCGCGGAAACTGATCCAATACGCGCGTAAAGCCACCGGCCACTTCGGCCCTGAGAATGCGCTCAACGTTTTTCGCGCCGCACTTTTTCAAGTATTCTCGCGTCAACCTTTCCTGAGACTCGTCCTCGCAAAGAAGAATTATCTTCGAAGCCTGATCACTCATTCTCCCACCCCCGCGCCACTAACTCCGCTGGCGAGAGTCCCGTTTGTGATGGATCGCTAAACGTTCTCACTCGGGTGTGGCGACCGGCAGGCCGATCCAGTAGCAGACCACCTCCAAACGCAAGTCGATTTAACAACTCGGGATGATGGGAGATGAACAGGGCTTGTCGATCAAATTCTTCGTCTTCGACGCGATCAATGAGTTTGTCCAGCCAAGGTTGAATTTCCTTCAATGCGACAAAGTTATCTGGTTCATCAAAAAAAACACATACGCCGCGCTTCAGGGCAAAATGCAGCACGGTGTAAAGGCCGACGAGCACGCGTTGCCCATCAGAAAGTTCGTTCAAATTAAAGGCGATGTTGGGGTCCTCGGGTTGCGGGAAACTTAGCATAAGAAGCCGGCGGCCTAGCCCGACTTCGCGCAGCGCCATACTCTTGAAGCCAGGAATCGCTTCGCGCAGATCCTCAAGCAACTCGTGGTCGTCATCCGTTTCCTGCCGCAAGTGCCGATACCATGCAGCAAAATTACTAAGATCCCGGAACGGCGCGTACGCTTCGCGTTCGGCCAATGCATCCATGCGCCGAGCGTCGGGACTGACGAACAACAATCCTCCAAGCCAACGTTTGAACCAAGAAAGTTTCGTGTTCTCTGGCCTCTCGGTGATTGTCGCCAATGCTGACCGAGTCCAGTCGAATGGATATTCCACTTTCTTTTCGAAGCGATCGTTGAAGAGGTGAACCTCACCCTGTGTGAACCGGAAGATCGGCTTTCCCGAAAACAAGACTTCTTCGCGCAGCACTCGTGGACGCGGCGGAACTCCCCACGCATCTATCGACAACCGAAGATTGTAAAGACCATCGTTTCCCGCTACGTCAATTTCGAAAGTCTGTTCGGGCACATTCTGCCAGCGAGTTCTCGTATAACCAACAAACCTTGGGTCGGCCTCTGAACCAAATGCGCAAAAGTCGCGAATCAGCGACAGAACGTCGAGAATTGTCGTCTTACCGCTTCCGTTGGGCCCTAGGATGAGCTGTTTCCGCTCGAAACGGCATTCGAAGTTTACCAAGCAGCGATAGTTGTCAACGTAAAGTCGCTCGAGCATTTTGGCGACTCCTTTGGCGCGCACATTTATGGCTACGGAAGACGTGATCTATTGTACCAAACGGACGATGCGACGCGAGGTGTCACACCACCGCCTCCCCATTCCTCCCCGGCAACCACGCCGGCCGCCGCAACACCGCCTCGCGAATCCGCCGCACGACTTCCTCATCCGTCGGATACGGCGACTTCAGCGCCGGACGCAACGGCAGCGGTATCTCGTCCATGCGATACGCCGTCCCCGGCGCGCTGATGCCCGTCACCGCCGTCGTGATGTGGACGCGCGACAACCTACTGGTATGCGTCACCTTCGGGTCGAGCGTGATCGTCGGAATCCGCGCGAGATGATCGATCGCGGGCTGCGGCATCGTCGCGCCGGGGTCGGCGCCGAGCACCAGGCACGCGTCGTTGTCGCCGCGGACGAGCAGGTCCACCGTTGAGTATTCGCCGGGATTGAATCTCGGATAGCCGCGGCACAAATTGACGCCGAACGGGTAGCCCGTCGTGTAACGCATCACCACGTCGGCGCCGGTGACGTTGCCGTGGCCGCGCATCGGCATCGCCACAAATTTCGTGAACGCGTTCATCTCGGTTGCCAGCATCAGGACGGCCGCGGAGTTCATGTGCTTGCCGCGCGTCATCGACAGACCCATGCCGAAGAAGATGACGCCGAAGCGGGCGGCCTTCATCATGGCGACCAGTTCGTTCAGCTTTTCAAGCGTCAAACCCGTCTCGGCGACCATCGATTCATTGACGCGCTGGCCCTTGATGAGCGCTCGCAAGATCGTGACCAACTCGAAATCCTTGCCCGGACGCACCTGCAAGAAAACATCCGCGGCCTTGGCGCTCGGCGTCTCGCGGATGTCCACGAGGACCATCGTGCGATCCTTGCGGCCGTTCGGCGTGAACTTGCCTTTTTGCGTGAGGCTGTATTTCGTGAAGTGGCGCGGGTGGCACTCCGCGGGGTTGCCGCCCCAGTAGATCATAAAGTCGGCACGGTTTTTGACTTCGCCAAGCGTGCAGGTCACCTTGCCACCCAACTGGGCGGCGATCTCGGTCGGCCCGTGTCAGAGCGACGTGTGGCTATCGATGACGCCGCCGATCAACTCGGCCAGCGACACCGCCTCCCGTTGCGCTTCGCACGTGATGTTGCTCATGCCATAAACGAGCGGCATATTCGCGTCGAGAAGATAATCAGCGGCGGCTTCGACGGCGTCATCGACGGTCGCTTCCTTGCCGTCGATCAACGCGTCGGGATAGAGATGCTCGGCGGTATGATTCTTGAACCAGCTTTCGCCGAGGCTGCAGGCCCGTTTGGTCTCGACGATGCGCTCCTCGTTGGCGTGCAACTCGATATCGTCACAGACGCACCCGCAGAAAGTGCAGGTGGCGTTCTTCACCACGTTCAACTCCATCCC
>DAIOGM010000042.1:12265-27814 GCA_036745215.1 Gemmataceae bacterium | reverse complement strand
AAACCCAGCGTGCGCTCGCTGCGCTCGCGACGCTGGGCTTTGGGATGCAACGCCGTTGGCGTTGATTCGGGTTCAGATACCTCGCCAACTCACGGAGTTTTCGCCGCAAAATCCACCGCGGCGTTGACAGTCAAACGGCCTTATCCGCCTCGTCGTTGACACACGCCGCTGCTTTTTGGCGCTCGAACATCGGCAAGCACGCCAGCAGAATCGCGACCAGGCCGAGGTTGGCGAGCAATGCCCACGAGAAGGCGCGAAAATCACGGCGCAGCGCATCGTGCGTCTCCCAGCCCCAGTTCGCCGCCAGCGCCAGCAAGAAAACTCCCGCAGCAACCAGGATCACCTGCACCGGCGCCGACGCGGTTCGCCGCATGTAATTGCCGACGAAGTGGACTCCGAGCGCGACCAGCGATGGCAACGGCGTCATGATCAAGCAAACCATCAGGAAGGCCATCTGGTTGGAGCGCACTTGCTCGGCGCGGGCCATGATGAAACTGCCGCCGACAAAAGTCGCCAGCCCGATGAAAACCAAGGTCAACGGAACGAGCTTATCCGCGGACGGCACGCCGGTGTGCCCGCCGGAGTATTCCCAGCCGCCGATGAAGGTGAAGAACAGGCCGACGAAGAAGAGCAGGTAGCCGCCGAGATACGCCCACGGAATCGTGACGGGTTCTGGTTGCGGCGTCGGTGCAGTTGCCATGGCAGGGCCCTACGTTAGGTATTCTTGCGGATCGTCAAATGTTCCAAACGATGAGATTGCGAAGGTACGAAAGGATAGGTCGAAAAGCGGCGGTTTTCAAATGGACCTGATCGCAATACGCCACGGATTCTCTTGCATCGTCAGCACGTCGTGGCGATAATTTCAAGACTGGCGAGAATCGAGTTGATCAATTATCTTGGAGTTGTGAGATGACCGTCGCGAAACGTCGCTACCCGGCCGAAGAATTCGCGCGCCGGGGCGACGACCTCTTCGAGAAAAAGGTGCGCCCAAAGTTGACGGTCGCGGACGAAGACAAGTTTGCCGCCATCGACATCGAGACCGGCGAATTTGAACTCGACAAGAATGAAAAACGCGCCTGCGATCGCTTGTGCAAACGCGTTGCCGACCCGCAAATCTGGCTCGTGCACGTCACGATGGGGTATCTTCATCGCTTTGGAGGCGCACGTGCATCCGCGGCCAATTTCACCGCCAAAACTTCAACCCCGGCATCACGTGGGGATCGAGCAAGTTGGAATAACGATCCGTCCAGATCGGGCCCGGATTCGGCTCCACGTCACGCCAACGCACTTCAATAACTTCGGCGCCGGCCTTGTCGCGCACTATTTGCCCGTCGATGCCGAGCCGCGGGCGTTCTTTCTGAAGGCGAACGCGAATCGGCGGGCCGCCGTTGGTCCACGCGTGAGCCACCGGCTTGCGTTGCAGGACGACCCAGTCGGCGGAGAAACGCTCCGCGGGATCGTCGTCCGTGCGGCGATCCGCGCACTGAAGGACATCGTAACCCTTCGCCTTGGCAATCGCCGCCACGACGCCCTGGATGCGTACGTAGGCGTTGGTCGCGTTGAATACCAGCACGCCGCCGTCGGCCAGTTTCGACATGTATAGCTCGATCGCTTCAGCCGTCAATAAATGCACCGGAATCGCGTCGGAGCTGAAGGCGTCCAGAGAGATGATGTGATAATACTTATCCGGCGCGTCGTGGAGCTTGAGCCGGCCGTCGCCGAGGATCACGTCGGTGCGAGCGCCGCGCTCCTGGGCGTCGTGCAAGAACGTGAACGTGGGCTCCGGCGCCGGCGGCGCATTCGCTGCACGTTCCCAGGGCGGCGCGTAGCCCGGCGTGACGCACAAGTTTTTCACGAGCGGGTCAATTTCAAAAAAATCCATGCGCTGATACGGCTTCGCATAACACGCGAGGATGCCGCTGCCCAGGCCGATGACGGCGACCGGCGGCTCCGATTGCGTGTTCGCGAGCATCGTCCATGGCACGTTGCCGCCGCACGCCAGGCCGAACATCGACGCGGGCAATCGAGCGTCGGGCCACGACAGCTTTTGATAAACCTCGGCGACGCCGTTGCGTTCGTGGAAATAGGTGATCGTCTTGCGGCGTTCGCGATGCGCTTGTGCGGCGCTCAACTTGCCGTCCTTGTCCATGACCGCGTACACCTGGGCGCCGTGGTTGATGCCGCCGTGAACGAGGACGCGATAGATCTTGCGTTCCTGGTCGGCCGCGACTTTGGGACGCGCGCCAATTGCGTCAACACTTTGCACGCGTACCGGGCCGAAGAAGCCGCGCGCTTCGAAGATCATCGGTTCGTGCCGGCGTTCGATGGCGATGATGCCGATGAACAGCGCCGCGACGCCGAGGCCGAGACGCACGGGTCGCCACAACAACGTCAGTGCCGCGATCACGGGGATGCCGAGCAGGAGCGAGCGATTGAGCAGCTCATTCGTGCCGGCGTAGAACAGCATCATCGCGATGCAGGCAAGCATGACCGGCACGGCGAGGTCGAGCATGCGTCCCATGCGAGTGGGGGCCGCGGGGCTCGAATCGTCGGGTATCATCGGCTTGGTCACGAGATTGGCACGCAACAAGCACGCCGCCACCATGGCGATCGGATATTCCCAGATGCCGTACTGAAAGACGATCGGCGCAAACAACGCGTTGAACAGCCCGCCGAGCACGCCGCCCAGGGACATCCAGAAGTAGAACTCGGTCAGATGCTTCGTGCTCGGCCGATCGCGGGCCAGCTCGCCGTGGCACATCAGCGTCGTCGTGAAGAACGCCATCAGGTGCAAGGAGAACTCGAGCCACATCGGCAACGCGACGCGCGAGATCATTTTGAATACGAGTGCAAGCAGGAATATCGGCTGCACATAGAGAATGATCTGATGCGGCGTGCCGGTCCACGCGACGGGCCAGCGCGCGAAGACGAGGATGAACGTCAGCAGGTAAAGCGCCAGCGGCAAGATCCAGAAGAACGCGATCGCGGCGATGTCGGTCGTCATGTACGTCGTGACGCCGAGCATCAAGCTCGACGGAACCGCGGCGAGGCCGATCCAGCGCAAACGCCTGGCGATGCCGATCTTTTCCGTGGCGGCAAGATTGAAATCTTGCCGTTCGTTCGAATCGGCAAGATCGGAATCTTGCCGCCACGTGAGAATTGCGCAGACGAACACCATGGCGACGAAGAGCGCAAAGCCGGCGGCCCACAAGTGGACCTGCGTTTCGAACGTCGCTTCTTCCGTCGCGGCCGTCACGGGAAGCCAGGGTTCGACGACGAGCGGATAGAGCGCCAGGCCGAGCATGCTGCCGAGGTTACTCGCGCCGTAAAGGAAGTACGGATCCTTCGCCGCCGGATGGCCGGTGTGGACGAACCATTTTTGCAAGAGCGGCGCTGTTGTCGAAACCGCGAAGAACGGCAAGCCGACCATTAACGCCAATTTGCCTAAAAGGGAAAAAATCGGATTACGGTCCGTCGGCGGCGTCCAATCGCCGACCGCGAACGGCAACACCAGAAACGGCAAGAACAGCACAATCGACTGGATGATCACCTGCCGCCGCGTCGGTTGCGTTGTCGTCAAGAGATGCGTATAGCCGTAGCCGATGAGGAGCATGCCCTGGAAGAACACCATGCACGTGTTCCACACCGCGGGGGTGCCGCCGAGCTGGGGCAAGATCATCTTGCCGATCATCGGCTGCACCAGAAACATGAGGGCGGCACTGACGAACAACGTCAGGCTGAAGTAAATGAGCAATGGCCCCTCCATGAGGCACGCGAATCGAGGCTAGGTTATTGCCATTATAACACTTAGCGCAGCCAAGCCGCAACCGAGTATGACGCACAGCGAATTTAGCCACAGATGGACACGGATGGACACGGATTAATGCAAATGCAATTTGGTTCTTGGGTGCTGTCTTATCCGTGTTCAATCCGTGTTAATCCGTGGCTAAGGAATTGGCCACCGTGCGAAGATTTGGCTGGTTAGTGGCACGGTTTGCGGGCTTTTTCCCGCTGCCCAAGCGACGATTCCGCTTACAATGTCTGCGTCCATCCCGCCGCCGCCTTCTCTTCGAGGTAGCCATGAATCCGCGCATTGTACTCTCCATCCTCGCGATTAGTTTCATCGCCGCCGATTGGCCGAAACATCCGGAGAACGAGTGGGTCATGCAAAGTCCGAGCGACAAGCAGCCGGCGCCGCTGTTTAGCTGGGAAGGCTCCGGCGCGTATGATCCGTTCTCGAAGAAGTGGATTCACTTCGGCGGGCACGACGGCATCCCTCAGGGATTTCACCTATTCACGTACGATCTCGACTCGCGCGTCTGGGAGCAACGCTTTCCGCAGACCTCGCCGCCGGGCGTTTGCTGCATCGACGGGGCGAACACGTTTGACGTCGCCAATCGCCGCTTCGTCAACTTCCCCGGCGGCTCGCTCGGCCACGGCTATCAATGGAGCCGCGGCGTCAAGATGAAACGCTCGGCCGTCTGGCTGTACGACCCGGCGGCAAACGAATGGACGAACATGCGGCCGGCGCCGTACCATCGGCCGATCGCGCGCGAGGAGAACATCGGCGGCCTCGACGCCGGCGGCACGTATCATCCGACGCACGAGATATCGATCAGCTTCGGCGGCCAGGGTTCGCAAGGCGGCACGAGCAACCTGCATTTCTACGACGCGTACGCCAACAAGCTGACGTGCATCTCCGCGCCCGGCGCTCCGAGCCCGCGCGACGGCATGGGCATCTGCGTCGATACGAAAAACGATTGCCTCATCGTCTTCGGCAGCCAGTACGCCAGCGACGAGAAGACCTACCTCTATCACATCGGGTCAGGTAAATGGGAGGCGCACGATCTGAAGCCGCGGCCGAACGCCAAGAAGGGCAAGACGTATTCGACCATCCCGCGCTTGAGTTATGACTCGCTCAACGAAATTTGCCTGTGCCTGATCTGGGACGATGCGTCGAATAACCACGAAACGTGGACGCTCGATGTTTCGAAGCTGCAGTGGACGAAGATGGACCCGAAAACGGAGCCGGAGAAGAGCATGAGCCGATCGCGCAACATGAGCTATTCGCCGGAGCACAACGCGTTCATTCTCGATCTGAACCCGTCGGCATCGAAGGGCAAGGGCGCCCAAATTTGGACATATCGAATCAAGACTGCGTCGCCGAGCAAACGCTTGTCCGCGCCCGCGGAGTTGAATGCGATCAGCGAAGTCAATCACGTGGCGTTGACTTGGTCGGCCGTTGCCGGCGCGAAACAGTATCGCATTCATCGCGCCGAGGCCGCGGAGCCGTGGAAATTGTCGTTCAAATCAATCGCGAAAGTGCCCGGCGTCGGTCACATCGATAAGGATGTCGTTCCCGGCAAGACGTATTTCTACACGGTCCGAGCGGCGACGGACGACGGCGGCGAAAGCGCCGATAGCCCGCGGGCCCGCACCGAGCCGCGCGTGATCGTCAAGCCGATCGTGTCCGTGCTCGCGGCCGACAAGGTCGAAGTGACGTGGAACCCGCATCCCGCCAAGGATATCGCCGGCTACAACGTCTATCGCGGCGTCGTCACGGTGCGGACCGTCAAGAAAGGCAACGGCACCGCGTGGAAAGACAACGACCCCGAGTACGCGGAGCCGACGGTCGTCGAGGTCAGCGACATCACCGGCATCAAGAAGCTGAACGACAAGCTGCTAACTGCGACCACGTTCACCGACAACGTTGACCTCGCGAAACCCAGCGCGGAGTCGAAGGAATACAAGCACGCGGTGTTTGCGTACATCGTCCGCGCCGTCAACAAGCTCGGCGTCGAGAGCGGGCCGTCGCCGTACGCGCTGACGATTCCGTCGGAGCCGACGCATGTGCTCAATCGCGAGAAGGGCAACATGGCGGAGCTGAAGTGGGCCGCGAATCCGGAGAAGGGCGTCGTCGGCTACCACATCTACAAGCTGGAAGGAACCTGGGGCATCACGAAGCTGACTCCGGCGCCGATCAAGGAGACGACGTTCACGCACAAGAGCGGCCAGACGCGTTACTGGGTCGTCGCGGTCGATTCGCTCGGCCAGGAGGGGCAGCCGTCATCGCCGGTTTGGCATCAGCACAAGTATCAAGGTTACTTCAAGGGCGAATGGCATCAGTGAGTGATATAATTCCGTGGCGGCCGCGCTTACGGAAAGACCCCAGTGAATAACGATGGACCATCCGAACAAGCACATCCGGGAAGCCGTGAAGTACGCCCTGGCAAAAGGTTGGCGGCTGCGCAAGGCTGGGCCGCGTGCCCACGTTTGGGGGCAACTGTTTTGCCCACGCGCCCGCCGCGACGGCTGCATCATCCGGGTCTTCTCCACGCCAAGAAGCCCGGAAAACCACGCCCGCCGGATTCGCGAGGAAGTCGATGCCTGTCCTCACGCTTGAGGGTAGCGGAGTTCACCAATGAAAAGAAAAAAAACCTACGAGTTCTCGGTCGTATTGTCCACTCGGACGCTCAGCGTCGCCGAGTGCGACGCGCTGTACGACGCGGGCTGCGATGACGGCACGATCGTCACTCGAAATGGCGTTACGTACATTGCGTTCGATCGCAAGGCAACATCCTTAGAACAGGCGATTCGTTCCGCGAGTGCCGACGTGCGGGCTGCGGGATTCGAGATTCAGCGGGTGGAGATGCCGGCCCTGGTTTAATAAACGAAGCCGGAAGCAACATGAGCGTTCAGTGAAATCGTGGAAACGTGAGTCATCATGGACCTGCCAAAGGACTTACGGCGACGCATTTTCCCATGTTCACGGGTTTTGTCCGTATGGGACAACCGGTCGCCTGGCGACACGTCTACCACCCACGCATTCGTGCCGTATAATTAACAAAACGAAGGATACCCAGCTACGCATAAGGACGGCTCGTCCGATGACCAGGGCATTGCATGCATCGCTATTGTTTACTCACGGGCGCCACCGGACTCCTCGGGCGGTACCTGTTACGCGATCTTTTGTTGCACGAAATCCCAATCGCCGCCCTGGTTCGGGCAGAACGGCGCTGTTCCGCCGAACAACGACTTGATGTAGTCCACTCCTATTGGGAGCGCGAGTTGAAGCGGCGATTGCCGCGGCCGGTCTGCATCGAGGGAGAAATCACTCACCCCGATCTGGGCCTTTCTTCGGCTGCTCGCGCATGGATTGGCGAACATTGCTCAAGCATCATCCACAACGCCGCCAGCTTGACCTTCTGGGGCAAGGATCGGTCTGCCGATCCCTGGCTTTCCAACTTGACCGGGACCGAGAACGTCCTGGCCCTTTGCCGCGCGACGAACATTCGCAATTTTCATTACATGTCCACCGCTTATGTGTGCGGCCAGCGCGACACGCCGGTTCTAGAAGAGGACTTCGATTGCGGCCAAACGTTCCGCAATGACTATGAACACGCCAAGTTTGAGGCCGAGAAGCGCGTCCGCCGAGCTGCCGCCGAATGGATCGACCGGCTGACCGTCTATCGCCCCGGCGTCATCGTCGGCGATTCCCGCACCGGCTACACCTCGACGTACCATGGGGCTTACGCCTATTTTCAGTTTGCCTGGCTCCTGGTTCAGTATCTTCCCAAGGGCTCCGATGGCCTGCATTTTCTGCCGATCCGCTTCAATCTGACGGGCGCGGAGACGCACAATTTCGTCCCGGTGGACTGGGTATCGGCTTGTGTCACGCACTTATTTCGCCATCCGGAACATCACGGCCGAACCTACCATCTGACTCCGACGGTGATGACCACCTCGCGCATGCTTTACGACGTGATGAGCGAATACTTCCAATTTCGCGGTCCGACCTTCGACGGCCCGGGCGCCCTGGCAGCGGGAGATTTGAACGAGATCGAAAAATCGTTTTACGAATACGTGGACCGCTATCAAACCTATTGGCTTCAGGAACCGGTGTTTAGTCGCCGTAATGTCGAGCGCGCGTTGCCGCACCTGCCGGCGCCCACGATTGATTTTGCCAGTCTGACGCGCATGCTCGATGTAGCCGTGAAGGACAACTGGGGCAAGAAGGCGAAAGGGGTGAAGGTTGGTGATCGTCAAGAGATGCCATCATGAAGTGCATGTCGGTCTGCCTCGCGCAGTCAAGCGCAGCGCGGGCGCACCATGCCCTTGCAACAGCGTAGCGCTTGAACCGACTTTGGCTATGGTCCCTGCCAATCTTCAAGCACCAGGCCGGGCACGCGGCTAAATTCGGCGGTATTGTGTGTCACGAGAGTACAGCCGTTGGCCAACGCAATCGCGGCGATTTGCATATCATACGGCCCAATCATCTCGCCGATCGATTCGAGATGGCGACGCAGTGCGACAAAATGGTCGGTTGCCGCGTCGTCATAAGGGAGGCTAACAATGGGCGCAAGCAAGGCGTCCACGATTGCGCGATTGACCGCCGGTTTCGCGCTTTTCGCACATCCATATCGAAGCTCGGCAACGACTACCGAACAAATCCGGATGTCGGTTCGGTTGGTCGCACCGTATCGGGCGGCGACCTGCGGATATTTCTGACGTAAGATCGCCACCCAAACGTTGGAGTCGAGCAGCTAGATCATTCAAACTCCACGGACGGCGGCAACGGTGGTTGTAGGTGAACGGTAAAGGTCTCGTCGTCGATGGATCCGAAAAGCTTGAAGTAGCCGGGGGGCCAACCCCGTCCTTCCTGCGCCTTCGGATGCACCACCACTTCCACCTCGAAGTCCGAATTGGGCTCGCCGACGGGCACCTCCAAATGGAGTTTGCCGTCGGGGCCGCTCCTCGATTGAAGCACGATACTACTCATTTCCCATCCTCTTTTCACCTCGGCGCCAGGACTGCACGGATTCCAACGTCGCACGAAGCCCGCACCTCGGTCGGCAGGATTGCCAATGCAGTGAGACATTTGTCAGGCTACCAGATCGACATTGGGGCAACAAGGGTGGATCTAGGTCGTTCAAGGAGCGAATAACGATTGCGAAATCGGGCGAACAGGTCAACGCAAACGTTCGAGCCGGGCGGGTTTCTCCTGAACCTGTGCAGCGGCTATTTGCGGCAGTAAACGTGTATGGCCGGGTACTCGAAGACTTTGGATCGTCCCCATCGTGGTTGGCAGTTACGTGTTGCCGCTGCAAAAGCTTCCCGATCGTTTTGTGTTTTCGAGCGGAGGGTGAAACTAAATTAACCTGAGTGTCCCCTGGTATGTGGTTTTCTAGCTTTTCGTTCCCTTTTCGTTCCCCCCCTTTTCGTTCCCTCGCGAATTTACCACGTTCGGCGCAAGCGCCGGCCGCGGGGCCGTCTTTGTCGTGAGGAAACAAACGAAGAACAAACACTCGCCCACAAATATAAGGACTGTAACATGCACAAACTTCACAATATCACCCTGCGGTTGGCCGTGCTGGTCGGATGCTTCGCGGTCGGCATGCTCAACGACATTCAAGCTCAAGAAGTGGGGCCGACGCCGACCAAGACGGCCGCCGTCGCCAAGGAAATGCAAACGCGGAGCTACGTGCCGCGCTCGGGACGGTTTAGCGACGACGTCCCCGTGTCAACGCAGCACGCCCAGACCTACTACATCAGCACCGGATTGCGTGAGTTCAACCCGGGGAAATCGGGCCAGAAGCCGTTCATCAATGTGGACTGGAAAATCACCATCGCCGCGACCTCCAATCCCCCCGCCAAGTGGATCGTCGTCGAGTCCCAGGGGACCGGCATCTCGGCCAACGGGCTGAAATCGAACAGCATGTACAACCGCGGTTATTTCCTGGAGAAAGCCATCATTCAATTCGGGCCGGCGATGGTCAATGCCCATCACCCCTTCGGCGCTCTCCCGGCCGGCTGGTCCATCGACCGCCACTCGCCCGCCAACGCCAACGACTCCAGCAACCTGACGGTGACGACGGGCTGGTCGCTGGGCGCGACCGCCGGCGACGCCAAGGTCGGCGGCAACGGCTCCGTGTCCGTCGGCTATTCCCGCAGCGAGACTTCCAGCATCAACCTGTCGGACTTCCGCGTCGTCAACCGCACCAACGGCGTGCGCGGCATCTGGGACTATCAACTCTCCGCGGTCGGCGGGCAGCCCTACAATGCCTGGTCAGATATCTTCGAAAAACCCTTCCTGCGCAAGCCCCAGGTCCGCGCCCTGCCGACCCTGGCCCAGCACGTCCTGCAACCAGGCAACCAGGTCGTCTACCGCGGCCCGGCCAACTTCAGCGGCAAGATCAACTTCCGCCTGGAGGCTCACGAGCACCTCCGCCGCACCTGGGTGGAAGGGGACTGGGCGCAGCACACCATGAAGACGCTCTCGACGAATTATTACTGGTATCGCACCATCGACCTGGACCTGAGCCAGGTCAAGTCACCGCGTTAATCGCAGAGCGTATTTCGCGCTGCCGGGGGGGATCATGCCCGCCCGGCAGCTTGCGTTTGTAGAACGAGGGGAAGTGGGGAAGGGGAAAAGGGGCGAACCGGTCCATGCGAACGTTCGAGCCGGGCGGGTTCCTCCTGAACCAGCGCAGCGGCTATTTGCTGCAGTAAACGAGTATAGCCGGGTGATCGAAGACTTTGGACACAAGGTGAACCAGGGTCCGAACGCAAGAGCTGGTCAGGATTGTCCAAAGATTCGGAGCAGAAAAGGGAGCAGAAAAGGGGTCGGGAGTCGATATTAAGCAATGACTCCCGACCCCTTTTCTGTCGCCATGATGGGATGCGAGGACGTTAAGCGACGGCGGCGAGAAGATCGAAACACATATTTAATCGGAATAGTAGTAGTAATACCGCGTAACGGTGGTCCGACCCGAAGGACCCGCAAGACCCGGGAGCATTCGACTTTGAAGCCATTGGCGGTAATACATCTGTTGAAGTACAAGATACTGCTGTTGCAGAAGATACTGCCGTTGCAGAAGATACTGCTGTTGAAGGAAATCCGGCGGGCTGACCACTTGGCTTGGTTTGGCTTGGGAGGTCGCCGCAACATGAACGACCGGCGGAGCTTTCTTGGCCGATTCCTTTTTCTCCGTTTCGATTCTTGTGACGATTTCCGGCCTTGAGTACCGCTCTTGCTGCTCGGCGATGACTTTCCACTCCGTCTTCGTGGGATTCAGGCGACGGGATACACCGTCGAATTCAACGACGGCGAACTGAAGATTCGCATTCCTCCTTCCGCCGTCGTTATGTATTACCAAGAGTCGAGACCACCCTGAATCAGGGAGGAATCGCGATAGACCGAAGGAAATGCATTCAGCATTGTCCGGCGTCGTTATCGGATCGCGAACAAATTCACCAACAACCTGCCCGGTGGGAAACTTTCTATTGATAATGACGACTCGGATTCCAGCCTCAACCCAGACAGGGTCAAATCGGAAAATACAACGTGGACCGTTTTTCGCGGGATTCTCGATCACGCATTGAAAGAACGTTGATTCGCTTTTCTTGTTCTTTAGGCTGTTGCGCACCCAATCACCCCAGCCGATTTCGCGCGGATTTGGGCACGGTTTCCATGCCTTGTCGCCGACGGACGGGGCTTTGTCGAATTCAAAGCCCTTGTCCCATCCCTCGAAGCCGTCAATTCTGACGCCCGGATGGATCTGCCAATCCGTCACAGCTTGGCCGCTAGCCAAACCGGGGAGCAGAAGAAATGCAACGAACCCAAGGAATCGATGAAGTTTCATTCGGTCCCATCCGTTCTTGTCACGTTCTGATTTGACAACACGGTTCGTTTGTTAGTCCACCAGTTTAGCAGCCCCCGCATGAATGTCAATAACTCAAACCCCAATTTCGGCGTGGCAGAAAAGGGTCGCCGTCGCAGGAGACCGGCTCATTCATGCACAGCAAATGCCGTTCATCGCGAAAGTACAGCTTGGTAGATTCCCGATCACGTCTTGCAGGCGATCCTCGCTCATCTACGAAATCAGGTACGCGGAAAAAAGACGGTCCTGGACGATGTCCGCCGCTTGGCCTTCTGGCGTCGCTGCTTCGATCAGGAAACAGGCCGGATCGTTCTTGTCGTGCAGGTTCGTCGTCAACCGGACGACGACGGCGTGGTGCAGCCGACTGTTGTAGGGGTTCGTCTGGGCTACGACGACGGGCCGTTTCTTGCCTCGGCCTCCTGATGCATGGGGAAAACGGGCGTTGATGACCTGGCCGCGCTCAAGGTTCATGGGCTTCCCTTTGGGAAATCATTTCCTCCGCCTCGTCCGCCAGCAAGTTCATTTCGTCGATCGTCCACGGCGTCGTTTCAAAGTCCGGGTCCAAGCGGAAGTAAATGTCGCGGCGCACCAGGACGCATTCCGTGCCGCCGACGTTCAGCAACACGGGCTCACCCTTGGCGACTGCGGCTTGTTGATCGAGATTTAACACCATGTTCGCTCCTCTCGGACCATATTATCAGCTTGTTTGGCTCCAGCCAAATGTGATTTCCTTCTGGGCCGCCTTCCGACCTTTTGCATGTCCATTGTCTTCGAAGCACCTTGATGTTACGATTTGAAAAGATGGTTATTGGTTGTCCATGGAGCGAACCTTCATGCCCGCCCAATCGGCCGATGCAAACGAGCGAGCGGCCATTCGTCGTTTTGCTGTCGATCCAGGCCTTGTTCGAGTTACCAGGACGACGCAGTATGATTTGCTGGGGCACAATCTGACCACGGCAGACATTTGCCAGGAGATCGCCGCCTGGATCGATGCGGGTGAGCGCGTAAAAAAGGTCACGTTGCGAGGACAACATGCCGGCTCGCCTGCATTCGAAATGAAACCTCGCATCGATGGCGTGCTGTTCTATCTCAACGTTGCCCTTTGCGACCTGGAAACGCCGGACGAGTACATGCTGTTGATTTCCGCCCATCCCGATCATTGAGGACTAGCATGAAAGCCAAAACGTGCCCGATCTGCGGCAAAGCGAGCCTGAGCGAGAAGCGCGGCGAGTATCGCATGGAGTTGCCGCCGAACATTAACGGCGAGGCCGTAGTTATTGCGGACGCGGCATGGATGCATTGCGATTCGTGCGGCGAGGATATTTTGTCAAAAGAACTTGAGCAGGCCATCAACCGCAAGACTCGTCGGCGCAAGCGCTCGCCGGTTGGGTGAGCGAACCACCCTCAACGCGGACGCGATCGCAGCCTGCTTTATGACCCCCCTATGTGCGTTTTCGTGGGCAAAAGGGGGCAGGCGCTCCGCAACCTGATTACAAGCAACAACTTACAACGCCGACTTGTTACCCAAATCTTGTTGGGTAAAAGGGGTAGCCCGCCTCACTTCCGCAAATCCAGACACACCAGGTGCTGCTGATCGCGTAAGTACAGCTTGCCATCCGCGAACGCCGGCGACGACCATGCCTTGTACGCGAGCAGTTTCGGGAGCTCGCCCTTCACCGCAAAGGAGCGCGGCTGGGCTTCGATGAGTTGAATGTCGCCGCGTTCGCCGACGCAGAGGAGATGGCCGTCCAGTGCCAAAAGGCCCTGGCGGCCCGGCATGCGCTCTTCCCACTTGATCTCGCCGTCGGTCAGGGACACGCAGCGCAGCAGGAACGCGGACAGGTCGCCCGAGAAGCCGTAGATATGGCCATCGAGGACCATGCTGGTGGCCATCAGGGTCTGCATCTTTTTTTGCTTCCACTTTTCGCGAACCGTCCAGGTCTTCTTGTCCTTGTCCGGCGGCAGAATCTCCAGGGCCGCGCTCCCCGCGCCGTAGGCGGCCGACACGAAGAGCACATTGTCGGCCCAGACCGGACTGGCGGCCGTGGCGTTGAACTCGTTGCCGAACGCGTGACGCCATAACACCTCGCCCTTCGCGGGCTCGACGCCGAGGACCGATTGGCCGGTCGGCACGATCAGGTGTTTCTTGCCCGCGATGGTGGCGGTGATGGGAGACGCGTAGCCCATCGGGTCGCTGCCGGCTTTCCAGACGAGCTTGCCGGTGTCCTTGTGATAGGCGGCGACGGAATTGCCGTCGGTCCCGCCGGGTTGCACGATCACCAGGTCGCCTTCGACGATGGGCGACATCGACGCGCCCCAATAGTATTTTTCGCCGGCATGGTTCTTGGCGCCGGTGTCCTTGAAGATGTTGGCGTGCCAGACTTGCTTGCCTGCGGTCGTCAGGCAGACGAGTTCGCCCATGGGGAAAAGCGCATAGACCTTGCCTTGATGGTGGACCGGCGTCGAGCGTGGGCCGTAGCCGTGCTTTTGCTTGTCGAGATAGGTCGGGGCCACGTCGAAGTGCCAGAGTTCCTTGCCGTCCTTGGCGTCGAGGCAGACGACGGCGTCTTTCGTCTCGCGTTTGGCGCCGGTGTAGATCTTGTTGTCAACGATGATGACGGACGCGAATCCATTGCCGAGCGGGACCTTCCACAGCGTGGCCGGCGGCTTGGTTTTCCAGTCGAAGTTCAAGCCCTTGTCGCGGACGATGCCGTCGCGGTTGGGGCCGAGGAATTGCGGCCAATCGGCGGCGACGGCGGGGAGGTTTATGAAGAACAAGAGGAATGTGCAGCAGGCGGTGCGCGGCAGGAAGTGGCGCATGGGATCTCCCGTAGGAACGGTTGCCAGGTATCGCGGAGTTGTTCTAGTGGCTCCAGGATGCTGGCCAAGTGGCCCGGCGTTTGCGTTTAGCGTTCGCGTGGCGCCATGCGAACGCTAAACGATAAACGGATGCAAATTCGCTCAACTTTCCACGCTTTCCTGCCGACGCGTTGGCCTTGACACCTTTTCGCCTCGCGCTATAATCCGCCGCTCAAAAGTTTAGGCGTTGCAACATTGCGCATTTACCCTCACCCCCAGCCCCTCTCCCAAAGGGCGAGGGGAGCGCTAGCACGGTCAAGGAAAGGCGGGAAAACGGCGTGGTTCAAGGTCGTCGGCCAATGCAACGCTCGCTCCTGCGCGCCGCCATGCTCGCTCTGATCATGGCGCCGCTCTGTGCGTACGCGGTGTTGGCCCAGGCGCCGCGCATGCTCAGCGAAGCGTTGCCGAGCGATGCGTTGCCGATCCAGCTCAACGCCGACCATATCGCGACCTGGAAAGACGCCGGCCAGCAAGTCTTCCTCTTGAAAGGCAGCGTCGTCGTCAGCCAGGGCATGACCAACATTCACTCGCCGGACATGGTCGTCTGGGTGGACATGAAACGCTTCGACGCCGATCGCGTGTTGCACACGGTCGTTTATGGCGAGAATGGCATCCAATTGCAACGCGGCGGAAAAGTGGACGCGGACTTCGGCATCGTCAAGATGGCGACCGCGAGCACGATCAAGAGCAACGCGTTCAAGAGCGACGTCGTGCAGCGCGATGCGTCGAACGATCCCGTGTACCAACGCGCGGTGACGCAAAGGCAAATGAACGAGAAATCGGCGCCGGCGATCAATGTCGCGGTCGAACGGCCAGCGTTTACGGCGCCGAAGGTGGACGACAAGCTGCGGCTCGCCAGCGCGGTGCAGCCGATTCCCGAACCGCCTGCGACGCCGATCGCGCCGAATTTTCCACCGCCGGAGGCGCCGAAAATTGCGCCCGTGCCCAACGTTGGCCCTGGGCCCACGCCGCCCGTGCAATTATTCACGCCGACGCCATCCCCCGCCCCACCACCGGTGCGCGTCGCGCC
>DAIOGM010000042.1:845-12255 GCA_036745215.1 Gemmataceae bacterium | reverse complement strand
CTCAGTGTTCATCGGCGTTATCAAGGCGATCTGCAGTTCAAGTTCGAGCCGAGCAAGACCGAGCCCGGCCTCACGGCAATCGTCGTCACGGGGGGCGTTACGCTGCTCGTCAAACTGCCGCCCTCGCCGCAGAATCCGAAGACGAGCTTCCTCGATATCGAAGCCGATCGCCTGATCATCTGGACCCGCGGCAACGCCCAGCAGCTCTTCACCAACATGAGCACGCCGCAAGGCGACGATAGCGGCGCGCATGAAGTCTACATGTCGGGCCACGTCGAGTTGCGCACGCGAACGGACAAGAGCATCGAGGTGCTGCGCGCCGACGAGGTGTACTACGATTTTCGCCGCAACGTCGCGGTCGCTCGCCAGGCCGACCTTGAGATTTCTTTGCCCAAGCTGCCGATTCCCGTTCACATGAAGGCAGCAGAGTTGATTCAAGAAAACCCCAAGCTGCGCCGGACCCGGCAAGCGTCCGTGTTCGCAAGCTGGTTGCCATCGGACCCTGGCTTGAAGGTTGATATCTCGGATGCCGAGATCATCGAACGGCAGCAAGATCGCAGCTACCTCTGGGGCCTGTTTCCCGCGTACGACAAAGACGGCCAGCGCATCGTCGATACCGATCACATCTTCACCGGCCGAAATACGTTCCTCTACCTGGAAGGCGTGCCGATCCTGTATTTCCCGTACTTGAAGGGCCGCGTCGAGGATCCGCTCGGTCCGCTCGACGGCGTCAATCTGAGTTACAACAACATCTTCGGCTTCCAGGTTTACACGACCTGGGATGTGTATGATCTGTTGAACCTGCCGCGCTTCGAGGGCACGCGCTGGCGCGCTTATGTTGATTACCTCACATTGCGCGGCCCCGGGTTCGGCACCGAGTTCGACCTCGCCGGCAAGGACTACTTCGGCATCAAGGGCAATTACCAGGGCCTCGTTCGGCTCTACGGCATCTTCGACAAAAAAGGCGACGTGCTCGGCGGCAACCGCGGCGTCATTAATTTCTGGCCCGATCAGTTCACGACATGGCCGGTCGAGCATCCGAACTTCCGCGGCATCGCCAACGGCAAGCTCAACATTCAAGACATGGACCACGGCTTCAGCGTCCTCGGCCAGTTCGCCTTCATCCGCGATCGCAACTTCCTCGAGCAATATTATTTGAACGATCAGCTCAATGAGCTGAATTACGACACGTACCTGCGCGTCAAGCAGCAACAGCACAACTGGGCCTGGACCGTCTACGGCCAGGTCAGCGTACGCGAATGGCTCACGGAAACCGACTGGCTGCCGAAGGTGGACGGTTATCTGCTCGGCCAAACCTTCTCGATCGGCCGATTCAACGACTTGCTTGTCTACAACGCCCACGCCAGCGCCGGCTACGCCCGGCTGTTGCCGACGAATGATGTGCCGTTCGCGTATCTGCCGACCGATGTCCGCACCGAGACCGGCCGATTCGATTTGTGGCAAGACTTGAGCCTGCCGTTCTATCTCGGCCCGGTCAAGGTCGCGCCGTACCTTGCCGGCGATTTGACGTATTACACGCAAGACGTCAACGGCGACAACCTTGGTCGAGCGTTAGGCGGCGCCGGCGTTCGCGCCAGCATGCCGTTATCGCGACTGTATCCCGACGTTCACAGCGAATTGTTCAACCTTAACCAGATGTATCACAAGATCGTCCTGGGCGCGAATTATTACATCGCGCAGTCGAGCACGAACTTCAACAACTTGCCGCAGCTCAATCGCCTCAATGACGACGCGTCCGATCAGGCCCTGCGCGACATTCGCCCCGTGCAGCCGGTGATCAATCCGGCAAATGCCGCTTTCCTGACGACGTCCGGCCTGTTCAACCCGCAGACGTACGCCATCCGCCGGCTCGTCGATACCAGCCCGGACACGCTCGATTCGATCAACGTCTTGCAGCTCGGCATTTACCAACGCTTGCAAACGCAGCGCGGCTTCCCGGGCCGAGAACATACCGTGGACTGGATGACCCTCAATCTGCAAGCGTCGGTTTTCCCCAACCCCAATCGCGACAACTTCGGCCGCACCTGGGGCATCCTGGAATATGACTGGATCTGGAATATCGGCGATCGCACGGCCTTGACCAGCAACGGCTGGTTCGAACCGATCGACGGCGGCCCGCGCGTCTTCGAATTCGGCACGATTCTCACGCGCCCCGACGCGACGACTTTTTACCTGGGCTATCGCCAGATCGACCCGCTCAATTCGAAGGCCGTCATCGGCTCGGTGATTTATCCATTCAGCGCCAAATACGCCCTGTCCGCGAACACGGTCTGGGACTTCGGCAACGACATCCGCACGTACGGCTTCTTCCTGTCGCGCATGGGCACGGACGTCATGGTCAACGTCGGCATCAATTACAACTCGACGCTCAACACGTTTGGCGTCGCGTTCGAGATGATCCCGAACCTGGCGCGTCGCACCGGCCGGTCCGCCGCGCTGCATCCGGCGCAGCCGAATAATCAGTTGGATCCGATTTTGAATCGGTGAGGAAGCTGTCGCGTCTTCGGCCGCATGTAGTCGAAGGAAATACTCAACTCGATTCGAGCAACAGAGCCTTGAACCCAGCCTGTCGGAAATGCACATCTGCGGTCAAAGCTTCGGTCACGCCCGTCTGTTTCATCAAAACGAATGAGATGCAATCGGTCAGACCCCATTCCTTGTCCACGCGCAATCGATAAAGATCGAGGGCTTCCTGAAGCCTGGGCTCGCTGAGCGGCATTAGTTCGTAGCCTGCCTCGCTGGTGAGTTTTCCGAGCAATTCCAGGCCGCGAGCGCGACGAGCCAGCCTGGCGAAACCGTCCGCGATTTCGATCAAGATGCCCCAGTGGAACATCAGGACCGCGTCTTCCTTCAACAACTCGTCATCGAGCGTCTTGGCCAACGCATGATGCGGATCGGCCTTGTTCTCGAGCGCGATCACGAAGCTCGTGTCGAGAAAAACGGTGCGCCGGGCCACGATTAAAACCTCCGTCCCGTGAAGCCTTCCACATCTTCGGAACGGATCGTGTCGCCCCAATCCTCTGCGTTGGCGTTTGCCCACTCCGCCAAGCTGGTACGCGGCTTTTTCTTCTCCGCCGGTTGCGGCGTTACGGTGACCACCAGGTCAGACGGTCCGGTCGGCACTTCAGGAGGCAGATTGAGCACGACGCGGCGATCGTCTTGGATTTCTACGGTGATTTGCATGGTAATCATGACGGGCTCCTCTGGGGATTATTGTAACTAACCGGTGGCGGAAACGGAAGTAGGTCCAGCGTAGCTGTCAGCGCTCATTCGTTTCAGCTATTGGTCATGTTGCTACCCCCACAACTCACCCACCGCCCTACCGGGACTGATCACATACGGCCGATCCGCCAGATCGTGATAGTGCCCCGCGGGATCGACGCCGAGCGCATGGAACATCGTCGCCGCGAGATCGCACGGCGAATACGGCGCCGTCGTCGGGTACGCGGCGATGCGGTCCGACGCGCCGACGATTCGGCCGCCGGGGATGCCGGCGCCGGCGAACAGCACCGAGTACGCGCCGGCCCAGTGCTTGCGGCCCGGGATGTTGCCCGCGAAGCCCGGTTCCAGCGCCACGCGCGGCGCTCGGCCGAACTCGCCCATGCACACCACCAGCGTCGATTCGAGCAGGCCGCGTTGCTCCAGATCTTCCAATAACGCGGACAGGCTGTGGTCCAACCTCGGCAACAAGTGATCCTTCAGCGACGGGAAGATGTCGTTGTGCGTGTCCCAGCCGTACTCGTCCTCCGGCGTCGGCGTCATGTCCTGGCCGCGGATCATGTGGTTCCAGAACACCGTCACCCACGGCACGCCGATTTCGACGAGCCGCCGCGCCAGCAAACACGCCTGACCGGAGCGATGCGGACCATAGCGTTCGCGCAAGCTCGCGGGTTCGCGCGACAGATCGAACGCCTGCGCGTAACGCGGCGAATCGAGAAACGCGAACGCCTGGCGATATTGCTGATCGCGTTCCAAAAGCGCGGGATTATCGCGCCACGCCGCCGCTTGATTGTTGATTGATTGCAACAAGGATCGCCGCGAATCGAGCCGCACGGCGGGCAACTCCGGCTGCGGCTCCAGGCCCGGCATCGTCGTAATGGGATCGGTGACGTCGCCGAGGACGAGCGGTTCGTTGCCGCGCCCGAGGAAGCCGCCGAATTGGCCGGGGCCCGCTTCACGCGGCGTCAACAGCGGGCCGTTGACGTGCACCGCGGTATAGGGAAAATCACGCGTCGGCCGCACGCGCCGCAAGATGGCGCCGTAGGTGGGGAAATCGGTCGGCCGAATCGGCGGGTTCGACGATTTGCGCAGATGAAACTGCCCCGTCATCGCCAGATAAGTCGCGGAGCCGTGATCGACGTCGTCATGCGAGACGCTGCGAAGAATGGCGTACCGATTCGCCAACCGCGCGAGCCGCGGCAGATGCTCGGTGATGCGCGTGCCGACGACGCTGGTCGGCAGCGCCTGGAACTCGCCGCGAATTTCCTCCGGCGCGTCGGGCTTCATGTCAAACGTATCGAGCTGACTGACGCCGCCGCCGGTAAACACGAGCAGCACCGACCGAGCCCGCGCTCGCATCGCTTGCGGTTTCGCGCCCGCGCGACCGGCAAGAGCCAGCAACCCGTTCAAACCGCCGAGGCGCAGCCATTCGCGGCGCGTCAGCGCGCCGCGGGAGTTTCGTTCATCGCAGAGGAAGCGGAGCATGGAACATCCCTTATCGATGCAATACTCGCGGACCATTTTACCGCGACATCTTTACTCGCCAAATGAAATTCACAAAGCCAGCAGGTTTCGCAGCACATCCTCGACGGCGGCCAATGTTGTGGGCGAGATCGATCCCCATGCGTTCTTGCCAAGTCGATCCTTACTGATCGTTCTCAGTTGATCGCACAAAATCACGCTCGGAGTCTTTAAACCGCCTTCGGGCGGGCTGATTGGAAGGTGCGCGGGGATTTTCTTGGATTTCTGCATTTTTGACGTGAGCGGCACAATCATGATCAATCCGGACATTCCGCAATTGAATGCATCGTCGCTCACGACGAGCACCGGTCGCTGGCCGGCCTGTTCATGCCCTTGGCCCGTCGAAAGGTCGGCGAGCCAGATTTCATCGCGGATGGGATCGGCCATGATGGTTCCGGTGAGAAGCTCGGATCACGGACCTGTCTTTTCCGTGCTGGGCAGGCAGGCGCCGTCTTCAGTCCAGCGTTCGTCCGCGTCGAGGCCGTCCGCCATGGCGTTATCGAGGTTTTTGCGTTCTGCTTCGAAATCGGCCCAGGCTTGCGCATCGCCTCGCAATTCCGAATAACCGGCGTTCATTTGCTCAAAGAAAACGCGACGACGATAGGACGTCAGCGCCTGATCGAGGATTTCCGTTGACGACTTGCCCGTTTTTTGCGCCATCTCGGCAAGCAGGGCTTGTGACGCGTCGCTGATGGTGATGCTTGACATAGATATTCTCCCGTGCCAGTATACCAGACCAACGAACGGCGACAAAAGCGTGGTTTTTTATTCCAGACTAAATCAACCCCGCTGCGATGACATTCGACAGCCGCGACAAAAAGCGGCCCTCCGGCTCTTGTGGCTGCGTCGTGAAGAGGATGAAGAACGCCTCCGCGTCAGGGTCCATCCAGACGAGCGTGCCGGTGGCGCCCCAGTGGCCGAAGGTGCGCGGTCCGGTCAGGTCGCCGAAGTTGGCGGAATGAGCGGGCCAGTTCAAGCGCCAGCCGAGGCCCCAGGGTCGGCAGCGGCGCTCCTCTTCCGGCACGCGCGGCATGGCCAGCAGTTGATTCGTTGTCATGGCCCGGACCGATGCCGGGCTCAGAATACGTGTTTTTCCCGATATGCCGCCGGCGAGCATCATCTGGCAGAACTTGGCGAAATCGCTCGGCGTCGTGATCAAGCCGCCCCATGGAACGCCCAGGCCGAGCCAGTAGGCGCCGTTCCAGTTCCAATCTTCTTTCTCAAGAGCAGCCGGGACGCGCACGCCGGCGACGCGTTCGCGCCGGGCACCTTGAATTCCGAGCGACGTGTCGTTCATCTCCAGCGGCCCGAAGACTTCCTTTGCCAGGAAGTCCGCGAGCGTGACACCGGCGATTTGATGCACGATTTCCGCGAGCATCAGGATGCCCATGCTTTGATACTGGACGCGCGTGCCGGGCGGGAACAACAGCGGCAAGCGGCACGTCTCCTGCACAAACGTCGAAAGCGGGCGATGGGCGCGGCGCAGCTTTTCGTTGTCGGGCAACATGTCGGGCAGGCCGGAGGTGTGCGTCAGGAGATGGCGGATGAGCACGTCGCGCTTGCCGTTGGCGGCGAAGGCAGGGACGTAGTCGGCCACGCGATCGTCCAGAGCGAGCCGGCCGCGTTCGAGCAGCATCATGATCGCCGTCGCGGTGATGGGCTTGGTCGGCGAGGCGATGAGGAAAAGAGCGTCCTTGCGAATGGCGGGCGCGTCCTTGGCGGCGCGTTGGCGGCCGACGAGGCGCGGCTCCACCATGCGACCGCGTCGCCCGACGCACCACGCTGCCGCGGGAATGCGGTCGTCCGCGATCCAGCGTTGCACCAGTTCGTCGGCGCGGCGCAAGGCGGCGGGGTCGATGCCGATGGCGTCCGGCTGGGCGATGGGGATGGCAGTCATGGTGTGGAACTCAAGGGGTGCAACACGTCTTTACTTGTTGTTGTTATTCACTGGCGGCGTACGATGGATAATCTTCATCCAGCGATCCTGCACCTCGTGGCCCTTATCACCCCAGTGAACGTCGTTTTCACTGTCGTGGCACTGGATGCAGAAGCGATTGAGCAAAACCATTTTTTCCTGGGGCAACTTGCGGAATGGATTCATCGCGTCGCGGATCATCTTGTTGGCCGGCTTGTTGACGTGTTCGCTACCAGGCCCATGACAACTTTCACAACCGACTCCGCGCATCAAGGTGTTATGCTGTTCCAACTGGACCGGATTGACGTTGGCTGGCGGTCCGGGTTTCCAGGCCGCGAGATTGGCGATCGGATAATGGTAGCCGCCCGGATGTTCGAAGCCGGTCGTGTGGCATTTCATGCATTCCGGATCGTACTGCCGGCCCGACGGATGCTTCAAATCTTCGAGCGTATTCGTGGCCTTGGCATGAGCTGATTCCGCCCAGATTTTGAACGCGTGATCGTGGCATTCTTGACAGGCCTTTGAGCCGACAAACGTCGCCTTCAATCCCACGCCGTTCGCCGGGACCTGATTGAAGTGCGGCGAGCGCGGCGCCTTCGCCAGCATGTCGTCGGCCTTGAGCGCCTGGTTGTACTTCTCCAAGAGCGCGATGACCGCGTTTTTCTTCTCATCGCCGGGCGGCGTATTCCATTTCGGGGCCATCAAGACGGTCTGATACTGCATGCGAAAGCCAGACTTATCGCGATAAACGCCGACGAGTCCTACGTATTTTCCCTTATGCCCGATTTCGACGACCTGCGTCGGGCCCGCCTTGCCGCCAAGGATGTTCGTCAACCCCGGCGGCTCCGGGTCGTCGGACAGAACCACCATCAACTGGATGGCTGGAATCCTCGGGTTTTTCTGGCGCGCCTCCGCGCAATAAATGGCGCATAGACGCGCCTGCTCTTCACGCTTGGCAAGGACGGCCTTCGCCCTCGCGATGCCTTTTTCGGGGAAATTGACCTTATCGAGCTTTGGATGTTCGTGGTGCAAGATGACTCCAAACTCGACTCCTGCCTTCGCGAAGGCATCCAACGCCTTCGGAAGTTCCTTCATGTTGGGAAGGAATTGTTCATTCAACTCTTCACGCATATCCGGCCCCATCATGTTGATGACGCCGATCTTCGAATTCGTCGTCGCGATAATTTCGTAGGGGCGGACATTGAGGCCATGATAGAGTTCGCCCGGCCCCGTCTTGCCGAGCGTCAACGCCAGGGGACGCGGGTGCGGACGCTTTTCGTCGTAAACGGGCGCCAGCGCGGCGCCGAGTGGGAATTCGATCTCATCCTTGCCGATGCCGAATGCCTTGTAATTCATCGCGGCCAGCGCCTTGACGGTCAGGTCGAACTTGAGCAAGTTCTGTTCAGGGATGCCCTTGAGCTGCGGCAAGTCGCCCAGGTCAATGCCGACGACGTCCCATTGCTTGGCCTTGAGCGATTGCATGAAATTAAAGCGTCGCGTCAGGCCGCCGTACTGCGGATCGCTGCAACCGCAGGGATCGATGTAGCCGTGCATCTGGCCGGAGACGACGATGGCGAACAGAGGTTTTTCCCAATTGTCAACATCCGCGGGCTGCTGTTCGGACTCCTCCGTGCCGCCGGGATTGTTCGCATTGGCGCCATTGCCGCGAAGCGTGACATAAGCGCCGGCGATCAAAAGGATGACAACCATCGCCATGCCAAAAAAGGCGACGATGCCCTGCCGACGGTCCGAAACGTGCGTGGAAGGTTGGTCATCGGTGTGGAGAGTGGGATCGTGCTGCGTCATGCGTCTTCCTCGTTCCGAGTGGAGGTCGAACCTGCGTCCGTGGCCGGCGGCTGAATTCAGAACTCCTTTTTCGCCTTTTCTCCAGTCTTTGTCAACCGCGGGTTGCTGGATGAAACGCGATGGCTCAAACGAGGCAAGATAGCCAAACTTTGCAAGCTAAAGGCGTGCGAACAAATCGCGCACGCGGTCGCCGATCTGGTCGCGCACGAGGCGAAATTCGTCCGGCGTCAGATGTTTCGGATCGGGGATGCCCCAGTCCTCGCGGGCATTCGCGCGCAGAAACGGACATTCGTCGCCGCAGCCCATCGTGATTGCGAAATCGAATTCGGCGTTCGGCAACGCGTCGAGCCCTTTTGATGCGTGCGCCGTTAGATCGTAGCCGATCTCTTTCATCGACGCGACCGCCTTCGGGTTCACCTGGCCCGATGGCCGCGAGCCGGCGCTGTAAATCTCGACGTTGGGACCGGCGAGCATGCGGCCGAACGCTTCCGCGATCTGGCTGCGGCAGGAGTTCTCGACGCACACAAAGACGACGCGCTTGATGGTTGTGAATGACATATATTCAGTTTATCGTTTGGTGAACGCGTGGCGGCGGGAGATTGCACCGTGGCCGAGGAAACCTGGGACGTGATCGTGATCGGCGCCGGCGCGGCGGGGCTGATGGCGGCGATCCACGCGGCCGAGCGCGGTCGGCGCACCCTATTATTGGAGAAAAATCGCAAGCCCGGGGTCAAGATCCTCATGTCTGGCGGCACGCGCTGCAACATCACGCACGCGACCGACAACCGTGGCATCGTCGCCGCATATGGTTCGCCCGGCAAGTTCCTGCATTCGGCGCTGGCGGCGTTCAGCGTTCAGGACACGATTGATTTTTTCGAGGCGGAAGGCGTCGCGACCAAGGTCGAGGAGACGGGCAAGGTTTTCCCCGTCAGCAACAAGGCGACCGACGTGCTCGACGCGCTTCTGCAACGGTTGAAGCGCAGCGGGGCGACGCTGGCGCTGGGTGAATCTGTCGTTGCGATCGATGTAAGGGATGGGGCCATGTCGTTGCAAAGTTCTTTGCGGGCGCTAAACGGGGAACGCGTCATCCTCACAACGGGAGGCCAATCGTACCCCGGCTCGGGCACGACCGGCGACGGTTATCGTTTCGCGCAATCGTTCGGCCATCGCATCGTGCCGCCGCGGCCCGCGCTGGTGCCGTTGACGACCGACGTCCCGTGGATCTCCGAAATGCGCGGCATCACGTTGCCGGATGTCGCCGTGAAAATCATCGATCCAGACAAGCATCTTGTCTCAAGGCAAGGCTCGTTGCTCTTCGCTCACTTTGGTCTGTCCGGGCCGGTCATTCTCGATGTGAGCCGCGAAGTAAGCGGTCATGCCAACCCAAGCACATTGATCCTCGAAATCGACTTGCTGCCATCAACATCGGAATCTGAATTAAGCGAATGGCTGCGCACGGAATCGCTCGCGTCCGGCAAGAAGCAGCTCGCGGTGGTGCTGGCGCAAAAGCTGCCGCGCCGGTTATGCGATGCCGTTTTGCAGGACGCGGGGTTGGTCATCGATCGCAAAGCGGCGGCGTTGACTCGCGACGAACGCAGCAAATTGGTGCGCTCACTCAAACATTTGCAGATTGCGCTCACGGGCACGCTCGGCTTCAAGAAGGCGGAGGTGACGGCCGGCGGCATTGCGCTCGACGAAGTCGATTCACGCACCATGCAGAGCAAGCTGGTGCCCAACTTGTATCTGGCCGGCGAAATCCTCGACCTCGACGGCCCGATCGGCGGCTATAACTTTCAGGCGGCGTGGTCCACCGGCTGGCTCGCGGGCGCCTCGTAGGGACAAGCGGCTCGCTTGTCCCATCACTACAGGACAAGCGAGCCGCTTGTCCCTACGGCTGCGAATCGGCCTGGTATCGCTTTGATAAACTAAATGCATGTCCCAACCATTGGAGCCGCTGCTCGACCCGCCGCCGCGAAAAGTTCAATTGCGCCGCGGCATCAAAAATCTTCGCCGGGCGTATCGCACCGTATTCGCGATGGTCATTCTCGTCTTCGGCGGCTGGGCGGCGATTGACGCATTTCGCTGGTATGACCTGACTTATCACGTGCAGACGACCGAAGCGATGATCCTCAAAAAGGAAACCATCGTTCGACCGACGGGCCATGAGTATCGCGTGGAGTACGCCTTTCGCACCGCCGACGGCACGGAAATCACCCATGAAGCGGCATTGGCGTTGACCGTGTTCGAACACACCGAAGTCGGCCGCCCGGCGCCGATCGGCTATTTGCCGGCGACCGCCCGAGTCGATCATTGGCTATTCGACAACACCGCGCCGCGCATGCACATGATGTACCTCACCATCGGCCACGGCTTCGCGGCACTGCTCGCGATCATTGTGTGGCGACTTGTCGAGCGTCCGCTGCAACGGGAACTGCGACTCGCCCGGTACGGCGTCGTGACGCCGGGCGTGGTCACGACGATCAGCAAGCCGCGCGGCCGCCGCGGCATCGTGAAAATCACCTATACCTTTCAAACGGCAACCGGCGAAACACGCAAAGGCGCCTGCAACTTGCCGCGCCGTTTCCCGGCGCACTCGCTCGAACCGGGCTCGACGATCGACATCGTCCTCGATCCAAACAAGCCGCGCATCCATCGGCCGCGGCTGGCGCTGGATCATGTCGAGTTCGGCGACGCCGGCAAGAAGAAGTCCTGACGCTCAAGGCAAGGCTTGCCTTGGCGGTGTTCGCCGGATCGAGGTATAATGACGCTTGTATCGTGAAACAAGTTTTTCGTTCGGGCATTGTCCAACTCAAACTCGCCTACTAGGTGGACTGTACTATGCCTGCCTACCTCCAGCTCGGCTCGATCCCGGCCAAACGCCACATCGCGCATCGCCGCGACGGCGGACACAAGGGCGAAGGCATCTAC
>DAIOGM010000042.1:0-835 GCA_036745215.1 Gemmataceae bacterium | reverse complement strand
CGTGCGGGAGAACGAGGCCCCGGTGCCGATCTGTCCTGAAATATTCGACTGCCAGACCAGGTTGTTGGAGATGTTTCCGTCCGTGGTGTCGGTCGCCGACCCGGAGAAGTTGATCGTCGTCGTGGAACTCACCGTTGCGCCGTTACCCGGTGAGAGGATCGTCACCGTCGGCGGCTTCGGACGCGCCTACAGCATCGTCTATCATCTGCGGCCGCCGACGCGCGTGCTGAAGGTCGAGCCGGCCGGGGAAGTGCCGCTGGAGATTGTGCATCAGCCGGCGTTGCGCCATCATCATTTCAAGAGTGGCAAGATGCCGAAAGCCGGCGATCCGATCCATGGCCGCGTGCCGATATTGGCGAACGACGACGTCGTCCTGTCGCGCTGCCGGCCTGCGAAGCCGCAGGAGGAGTTGTTTCGCAACGCCAGTGCCGATGAAGTGATCTTTGTGCATCAGGGCAAGGGGACGCTGCATACGATGTTCGGCCCGCTGCCGTTTCGCGAGTATGACTATGTGGTGATTCCCCGAACGACCACGTATCGCATCGTTTTCGAAGGCGACGCGGATTTGCTGATCATCGAGTCGATCGGCACGCTCGCGATTCCGCCGCACTACATGAACCCGGACGGCCAGATTCGCATGGGCGCTCCCTATAGCGAACGCGATTTCCACGGCCCGAGCGAGATTGCGCACATCGACAAGGAGGAGGCGACGCCGGTGACTATCAAGGACGGCGATCGCCTGACGCGTTACACGCTCGGCCAGCATCCGTTCGACGTGGTCGGCTGGGACGGCATGGTGTATCCCTTCACGTTCAACGCGGACGATTTCGAGCCG
>DAIOGM010000041.1:13810-27901 GCA_036745215.1 Gemmataceae bacterium | reverse complement strand
CTCGCGACGCTGGGCTTTGGGATGCAACGCCGTTGGCGTTGATTCGGGTTCCGATTCCCTCGCCGACACTTGGAATTTTCGCCACAAAATCCTTCACGGCGTTGCCTTTCAGGGCATTGGGGCGACCTTTCCGCAAACCCAGGGCGTTGCCCTGAGCTGGCTTGTTGCGGCACCTTCGGTGCAAAAATGCAACAGTTGAGTCGCCAAAACCGCGCTTTTCACAACATGCAACCGAGCCTCTTTCAACCTGAAGAAAACCTCAACGCCACATCGGCCGCGTTCGCGGAAATCGTCTTCGACCGTCCGCTTGATCACGCCTACACCTACGCAATACCGCCTTCGCTGTTGGCGCAAATTGCTATCGGCAAACGCGTGCTCGCGCCGTTCGGCAAAGGCGACAAGCAAACGATCGGCTTCTGCGTCGGCCTGACCGAAACGAAGCCGGAGCGCAAGGTCAAGGCGATCCTGCAAGTACTCGATGACGATGCGCTGTTGACCGAGCATCTCTTGAAGCTGACGCGCTGGATGGCGGACTACTATCTTTGCGGCTGGGGTCAGGTCCTCAATGCGGTCGTGCCGGCCGGAGCCAAGAGCCGGGCGGGGACGAAGGCGGTGCCGATCCTGGAGTTGGTGCCCGATGCGCTCGTGCCGACTCCGCCGCCGCATCTTTCGCCCAAGCAGAAAAAGGTGCTCGAGTATCTGAAAGCGCGTTCGGGATCGATAGAGCTGCGTGAATTGAAACATGCGACCGGCAGCGGTTCGATGCCAATTGAGGCGCTCGTCGAGAAGGGATACGCACGGCGTTACTCGGGGCGCGTCGAAAATGCGACGGCCGTTTCGCAGACGGTGCGCGACGACGCCGACATTCCTCACGCGGAGCGTGAGGAGTACATTTTGACAGCCGATCAAGCCGCCGCGTGGAACCAACTTGAGCCCGCGCTCAAGGAAGGCGGCTTCAAGCCGTTCCTGCTCTACGGCATCACCGGCAGCGGCAAGACGGAGCTTTATCTTCGCGCCATTGAGGAGGTCGTGCGTCAGGGCAAAGAGGCGCTCGTGCTCGTGCCGGAAATCAGCTTGACGCCGCAGACGATCGCCGCGTTCAAGGGGCGCTGTCAAGACGTCGCGATTCTGCATAGTCATCTGCACACGGCCGAGCGCGGCAGCCATTGGCGGCGCATCGCCCGGGGGCAGGTGCAGGTGATCGTCGGCGCTCGCAGCGCCGTGTTCGCGCCGACCAAGAAGCTCGGCTTGATCGTGATTGACGAGGAGCACGAGTCGAGCTTCAAACAGGAGAAGACGCCGCGCTATCATGGCCGCGACGTCGCCGTCATGCGGGCAAGATTGGAGAACATCCCCATCATCCTCGGCTCGGCGACGCCGGCGCTGGAGAGCTGGTACAACGCCCAGCGCGGGCAGTACACGTTGCTGACGCTGCCGCGGCGCGTCGCGGATCGGCCGTTGCCGCCGGTGAAGTTGATCGATCTAAGGCACGATCGTCATCCCGACAAGAAACAGCATGGCCTGAGCCCGACATTGGAACGCGCGATGAAAAAGGCGCTCGACGCGGGCGGGCAGGTGATCTTGCTCCTCAATCGCCGCGGGTTCTCGACGTACTTGCATTGCCCCGCGTGCGGCCATGTCGAGCATTGCAAGTTTTGCGACCTGTCGATGACGTATCACAAAGACCGGCACGTGACGATGTGTCATTACTGTGGCTTCGAGCAGAAGCCGCCGGAGAAATGCCCCGTGTGCGGCACGGGGCAAGTGCTGTATCAGGGCATGGGCACGGAAAAGCTCCACGCGGAGATCATGCAGGTTTTTCCTGATCGTACCGTCGAGCGCATGGATTCCGACACGATGAAGCGGCCCGGTAGCCATCAAAAGGTGCTCGACGCCTTCCGGCGCGGCCAAATTCAAATCTTGCTTGGCACGCAGATGATCGCCAAGGGACTGGACTTTCCGAACGTGACCGTGGTCGGCGTCGTCAACGCGGACGTGGGCTTGCATCACGCCGACTTTCGCGCCTCGGAGCGCACGTTTCAACTGCTGGCTCAAGTCGCGGGCCGCACCGGTCGGGGCGCGCAGGTCGGCAACGTCTACATCCAAACGCTGCAGCCGGAGCATCCCAGCATTGCGCTGGCGGCGAACCATGATTACTTGACGTTCGCACATGAAGAGATGAAAGCGCGGCAAGCGCACAAGTATCCGCCGTTTCAACGCATGGCGCGCCTCATCGTTCGCTGCAAGGACGAGAAGGCTGGCAACGAATACGCGGATCGGTTGGCGGAAGCGTTCAACGCGGTGCTGCAAAAACGCAAGGCGGCGGGCGAGCCGGTCGATTTGCGCTTGCTCGGCCCCGCGGAGGCGCCGGTGTTTCGCTTGAAGGGCTATTATCGCTTTCACTTTCAGCTGCAAAGCGCCAGTTCGGCGACGCTGCATCAGGTGTTGCGGGCGACATTGCCGACGGTGCGGGTGCCGAACGGCGTCGAGCTGACGGTGGATATTGATCCGCAGGATATGTTGTAACCGTTTCCGTTTTGGTACAATGGTCGAAATAACGGCATCGTATATTGGAGGACGTGATGATCGAATCAACCGATCTATTTGAGCGAGCTCAAAAAATATACGAGGATCAGTTGCGGAGCCGGTTGGAGCAATCGCATATGCACGCGTTTGTTGCCATTGAGCCGGAGTCCGGTGATTATTTCCTTGGACCGACGCTCAGTGAAGCTTCTGCGGCCGCGCGAAAGGCGCATCCGGATCGACGCTGCGGTGTATTGCGCATTGGTCATCGAACGACATTGCACATCGGAGCCGCGCTTTAATGAATGGCATTGTCGACAGTTTTGGGCGTGCCTTGATACGCGTCAAATTGCGCAATCCAGACACTGGTGCTTCGCTTGATATCAACGCGTGGATCGACACCGGATTCACAAGTGAGTTGGTTGTGCCGCGGCAACAGATTGCAATGTTGGCGTTGCCCGAAGGCCCATCCGTGACAGCCACCATTGCGGACGGGTCGGAAATTCAGTTTGTTACGTATTCCAGTCAAATGGAGTGGTTTGATGAATGGAAGTCAGTCGAAGTTGTTGCCAACGACGGCCAATTTCCCCTGCTGGGAGTCGGACTGCTGATGCGTCGCCGGTTGCATATCGATTACGAGCAAAAGACGTTGAGCATCAATTAGCAAGCGGAGGCCGAACGCAAGTGTCGTGCCTTCGAGACGCGGGCGAAAGTAAAGTCGCGAGCCGCAAACAGGTCTGGCCAATGCCGCCGCCAATTCCTACCGATATTAGGGACGACCAATCAACCAAATCGGCCCATCGACCCGCGGGTGGGCTTTCAACGACAACGTCCAGGTGGCGGGCTGGAAACGGGTGGGAATCATGACGCATACCGTTTGCGAACCGTGTAACGACTGCAAATACACCGATTGCGTGGCCGTCTGTCCGGTCGAGTGCTTCTACCAGGATGATATGCTCCTTTACATCGATCCGGTGGATTGCATCGACTGCGAAGCGTGCGTGCCGGAGTGCCCGGTCGAAGCCATTTTCGCCGAGGCCAACGTGCCCGCGCAGTGGCAGAGCTACACGCCGCTCAACGCCACCAAGTCGGCTGAGATCAAGGCCGCCGGCACCGGTCACATCACCGAGAAACAAGACGCCAAGGAAGGTCCCGGTTGCAAGAAGAAGGGCTAAGCAAATACCGCTTTTTCGCCGCTTGCGGCGTAGCGCTCCCTTGGCGCCGCAAGCGGACAATCCCATGACGACGCGCGGGCTTGGCATCTTGATCATTCAACTCGGCACGCCGGACGCGCCGACGGCCGAGGCCCTACGTCCCTACCTCAAGCAATTCCTTGGCGATCCGCGCGTCATCGAAAACCCGCCGTGGTACTGGCCCGCTGTCTTTCGGCTCATCCTCTGGAAGCGGCCCGCGCAATCGGCCGCCAAGTACGCGCGCATCTGGGACAAGACGACCGGCTCGCCGCTCATGCATTGGACAAAGCGGCAGGTCGAACTTTTGCAAGCGAAGTTCGCCGACGTGCCCGTTCGCTTCGGCATGCAAGTCGGCAATCCCTCCGTTGCCAAAGTCGTTGACGAGTTGAACCGCGCCGGCGTCGAGCGGCTCATCGTCTTTCCGATGTAACCGCAATACTCGGCGACCACGAGTGCCTCGGCGACGGATGTACTTTTTCAGTCGTTGATGAAGCAACGCCGCGTGCCAGCCGTGCGCATCGTCCCGCCGTATTACGAGCATCCCGCGTACCTCGATGCGATGGCGGCGCTCATTCGCGACGAGTTGGCAAAACTGTCGTGGCAACCCGATCATCATGTGCTGAGCTTTCACGGCATCCCGAAGCGTTATGCGACCGCCGGCGATCCGTATGCGACACACGTCAAGCGCACGACAAGCGGACTTGTCGAACGCCTCGGCTGGGCGAAAGGAACGTGGACGCAGACGTTTCAATCGCTCTTTGGCCGCGAGATTTGGTTGAAGCCGTACACGGACGACGTGCTCTCGAAACTGGCGCGAGCGGGCAAGAAGAAAGTGTTCGTGGCGCTACCGGGCTTCACAGCAGACTGCCTGGAGACAATTGACGAGATCGGCAACGAATCGCGCGAAGCGTTTCTGCACGCGGGCGGCGAAACGTTGCATGCGTGTCCGTGCTTGAATGATCACGCGGCGTGGATCGATGCGATGCACGCGATCATTCGGGAAGAGGGGCAGGGGTGGTGGTGAGTGGTGAGTGGTGAGTGGTGAGTGGTGAGTAGTGAGTGGTGAGTGAAGAAGTGAGAGCAAATACGATGCATGAACTAAATACATTTCTCGATGCGGCCAAGAACGCTGCCTTACGGGCGGCGGACGTCCTCGAACATTGGCGCTTGAAGTTTCAAGTCAAGGAGAAGGGCCGCTTCGATCTCGTCACCGACGCGGATCTGGCGTCGCAGCAAGCAATCCAGGCGTACTTGGTGTCGCAATTTCCGACGCACGCGTTTCTGGGCGAAGAAGAAGGCGCCGGCAAAACGAGGCCGCCCGCCGGTGCGCCGCCGACGTGGATCGTCGATCCCATTGACGGCACCACGAACTATGTGCACGATTGCCCGTTCTATTGCATCTCGATCGGCCTGATGATCGCAAGCGAACTCGTGGTCGGCGTCGTTTATGAGCCGGTGCGCAAGGAAATGTTCGCAGCCGCCAAGGGACAAGGCGCCTGGCTGGGCGACAAACGAATGAAAACTAGCCCAACGGCCTCGCTCGACAAGGCCCTGCTGGCGACTGGCTTCCCGCCCGACTTGCGCGGCGGTGAACTCGCGCTCGATTGGTGGCGGCATTTCTCCTTTCAGGCGCAATCGCTGCGCCGCACCGGTTCGACGGCGCTCAACATGGCGTACGTCGCCGCCGGCCGGTTCGACGGCTATTACGCGTTCGACAATCACGTCTGGGACGTCGCCGGCGCCACGGTGCTCGTGCGGGAAGCGGGCGGCATCGTCACCAACGTCGATGGCACGGCGTACGATCCATTCACGGCCGACGCGCTGGCGACGAATGGGCCGCTGCATCCGGCGCTGCTGGAAGTCTTTCGTCGCGGTCTTTGACCGGCGGCAACGTGCCACGCGGGTTTTCTCTCCTCCGCGTTCTCTGCGCCTCTGCGTTTCGAAATGGGATGTCATTACTCCCGGCGCCGAGCGCCTCTTTTGAAACGCAGAGGCGCAGAGAACGCGGAGAGATTCGGATCGGCGATCAAACCCTTCACGCTCCGGTTTGGAATCGATTGCCGCTTCAGGCGCATTCGTTACAATCGATTTCCTCGCCCCTCTCCCTTCAACCGAGAATGGAAATTGGGCAAATTGGGATTCTTGGCGATCGTTTTCCAGAAATATCAATTATAATGGACGCTGTTTCCGGACGTGCGAGCACACCGCGCGCACGTCGGCGTGTTTGCGCCGTGGAGCGACGCGATGCTGCGTGTCTTTTTCGTTTGTGCCGCCGCGCTATGCTGCTTCAGCATCGCCGCCGTCGCGCAGCCGGAGAAGAAAACCGAGACGAGCAAAGGTAAAGATGACACGGGAAAAACCACGCCGAAGGAACCAAGCAAATCGAAAACGGGCGAAAACGCCGGCGATCCAGGCAAGGAAATGACCAAGCCGAAAGTTCCGCTCGATCAGATGAAGCTGCCCAACAACGCGATCATTGTCGTGGTCGAGGACCTTCTCAAGGCCGGCGCGCTCGTGCCGAAGCAGTGGGTTGTCTCGTTCGACGAATGGCTCGCCCTCCAAGAGCGCGTCCGTACACTGGAGCAAAAATTGAAAGGCGAGCGGACGTTGCCTTCGTCGTGCCGGCTCGTCGGCACGCTCAAGGGGGATTTCCTGATCTTCCGCGCGGAATACGTCTTTGCCACCGGCGCCGCGAAATCGATTGTGCCGCTCGGCTTGCAGGGGGGGCATTTGCTCGAGGAAGGACAGCTCGATCAACAACCGGCCATTCTCGAATTCGACAAGGATGACGGATTTCTCGCCCGCGTGGACAAGGAAGGCAATCCGCATCGTTTGGTTTTGAAGTTTCGCGTGCCCGTGAAGAAGTCCGCTGCGGGTGGATTGGAACGCAGCATCGATCTCGGCTTGCCTCCCGCCGCCGGCACGATCCTCGATCTGAAGTTGCCAACCGGCGTCAAGGAAGTGCGCTGGAACGGCACCCCGGAAAAACCGTCGCCGCCGGGACAATGGCTGATCGGCCTGGAACGAGCGAAAGCGCTGACGCTATCGTGGAAGGAACCGCCGGCCGCGACCGGCAACGCGCCACTGGCCAAGGTGGAAAGCCAGATCAAAGTCGATGTCGATGCGACGCACGTCAACGTCACGGCAGACCTGTTCCTCGAGGACACGGGACCGAAACTCGACGCGTGGCATTTGACGCTGCCGCCGCAAGCCAAGGTGGATGCCGTTAAAGCGCCGGCAGGTTTGACTTACACCTTGGAAGAAAAAGGCGCCAGCGCGGTTCTGCGCGTCTTGCCGACGTCGGATCGTTGGCAGGTGACGATCTCGCAACGCGTGCCGCGGCCCAATCCGGGCGTGCGCGTCCCGATCGGCCCATTCGTTGTCGTCGGCGAATATTTACAAAAAGACATCACGCAACGGATCGGCGCATTTCAGCAAGGCGTCATCAGCGTGCGCAACCCGGCCGAGGCGAATCTCGGACAGCGCGTCGTCTACACGCGCAGCGGCGAAGTCACGCCGATCAAGAACACCGAGACCGAGGCGGTATTTCAATTTGCGGCGCCGCCGGGCCCGGAAAAGGGGAAGCCGCCGCTCGCCGCGAAGGCCCCGCTCGAGCTGGAATGGCGCATCGACAAGAACCAGTTGCGGACCGCCGTCGAGCACCACGTCAAGTTGCGGACCACGGGGCAAGGCTACGAAATCGACGTCGCGACGCAGATCCAGGTGAGCGCGCTGTTTGCAACGATCGGCGCCATCGACCTCAAGCTGCCCGCCCCGCGGCCGCGCGGCGTCGCCTTGATTGGCACGGCGTCGCCCGCGTTATCGTTTCCCGGCGCGGTTCCGTGGACAGGCATCTGGAACACGTTCGGCATGGCGTCAACGATCGCCCATCCGGATGAATTCACCGTCACCGATGAGTCGGGCGGCACTCTCAAGCTCGTGCCGCAGGATGCAGCAGGCAAGACACGCGTGCTCTTGACGCGCGGGGCCGTCAAGGACGTGAAACTCCTTGTCAAGAATTCGTTTCGCATTCCGTCGCAGGTTGGGCACGTTCGGCTTGAGCTGCCGCGACCGCTCAACACGCAAGATCGCCGCGCCAAACTTTCGATCCAGTCGGATGACCGCATCGAGTTGTTGCACGGTCCGGAAGGCGCCGAGGAGCCGACGCCGGAGCGGCATCAATTCGAATTGAGCTGGGAGCAAGCGCCCGCCTCCATCGATCTGGCGTGGCGGCCGTACGCGCGCGAGGTCGTGACGCAATCGATCATCGACATCGATTTGCACGAGAACACCGCACAGGTTCAACAAACGCTGCAATTTCCACACGATCGTGCTGCGTTTGGATCGGACGTCAAGAATGCCAACGTTTCTCTCAAGGTGCCAGCCGGCATCGATAAGGTAATCACGCTTTCGGGCGGCGAAATCATCAATCACGATCGCAACCGGGGCCTCATTTGGGTTCGGCCAATCGCGGACGCGGACGACGCCGTCGATCTAAGACTGCAATATGATTTGCCGGTCGCCAAGAAATCGCTCGCCGTGACGCCGATTTGGCCGGCGCATTCGTCGCGTGAAGACGTGAAGGTGCGCGTCTGGGCCCCTGCGGGCGTCCAGGTTGGCGTCGCGGCGGACCTCGTTCAGCGCGGCGCCTGGAAGGACTTTGGCACGGAGCCGGTGCGCGAACGCGAACATTTCCCGGCCCTGGTGATTTCGAGCCATGGGTCGAATGTGCCGTTGACGCTGCAAATCGAAGATGCCGCGGCGCCGAGCCTGGCCGCGTTTCTGGCGGATCGGGCCCTCGTGCAAGTTCGCATCGCGGACGACGGCAGCCAGGATTGCGTCGCCCGCTACCTGGTGCGCAAGATCAACGCCCCGACGATTGACGTGGAGCTGCCGTTGCCCGTGCCGCTTTTGCGTGAGTTCACGGTCATGCTTGGCAAGCGCCAACTTTCCCAGGTGAAAAGCCTCGACGCCACGGGAAAACTCGTGCGCGTCCAGCTCCACGCGGACTTCGCGACGCTACCGGCCATCCTTGAGATCAGTTACACGATTCCCGCCGAGACCCTGGATCGCAGTAGTTTCTGGTCAACGACCTTGCATGGCCCGATCTTTCGTTCCCAGGTCGTGATCGGCCAGGTGCGCTGGCAGTTGTCCACGCCAGCGCCGCTTTTGGCTGCGTCGTTTGGCCGAAATGTGCGCGCGGAAACGCATTGGAACTTCCAGGGCTGGCTGTTCACGCCGGCGCCGTCCAATGCCGATTGGGACGCCTGGCTGCAAGGCCGCGAGGCGACGCAGGCCGGACCGGACGTGACGTTCGCATTCTTGAGCGCCGGCGCTCAGCAAGATACGGTGTACCATTTGCCGCGCTCGTGGTGGCTCATGGGCTGCTCCGGAGCTTTTCTGATCCTCACGCTGGGATGCTATTTTTCGCCGTTGCCGCGCTGGTCGGTCTGGCTCATGCTTGCCTCGGTCAGCGCGGGCCTGGCCGTGTTCGCGCTGGTATTCCCCGCGGCCTGGGCCGGTGTCGCCTATGGCTTGCAACCGGGGCTGGTGCTGTGTGTCGTATTTGTCGCCATTCATCGGCTTCTTCACGAACGGTATCGACGCCAACTCGTTTTCTTGCCCGGTTTCGCACGCGGCAAGGGCGGATCCACCATCGTTCGAACCCAGATCGACACGCGGCCGCGTCCTCCATCCACCGTTGACGCTACGCCGGAGGCCGTCGAAAGTGCGACGTTGAAATCGCCGGGGACGTCGTCCAGTTCCTGAGCGAGTAGAGGGCTTGGTTCCTAATCAAAGACTCTCCGCGTTCTCTGCGCCTCTGCGTTTCTAATTAGGGTTTTCCCGCCGTCTGTGAAAGGCATCCAATTTAGAAACGCAGAGACGCAAAGAACGCAGAGGACAAATTCGCGACGGAAACGGCATGTCAACTCGTCAACGCATGCGACTCGGACTGCTGGCCTTGCTGCTGGTTGGCGCTTGCGGCGCCGCGCTCTGGGCACAGCCCGGCCGAGACGAACCGCTGCCGATTCAACGCATCATCTTGCCGCCGGAACGCGTTGCCAAGGAGCTGGAAAAAGTGCCGCAAGGCGGGCTCGTCGTGTTGCCGCTTGCTGAATTCGACGCCCGCCTGGATCGGATCCGCAAGAAAATGCAAGCGCGCGAAGAAAAGCCGCGCCTGATTCAAGCCCATTATCGCGCCGAGTTGATTGACCGCGCCCTGCAAGGCGGCAGCGGCGAATGGACGATCCACCACGACGGCGCCGTCCCCGCCGTGCTGCCGATCGAGCCGTGGAATCTCGCCATTGCCGGGCCGCGCTGGAAAAACCGCGGCGAAGCGCTCCTGGGTGAAATGGACGGCAAGTCGCTCGGCCTCATCGTCGAGCCGGGCGCGGCGCAGACGTGCCTCTTCGACTGGAGTGCCCGCGGCAACATCGCACACGAAGGCATCACCTTTCAACTGGCGACTCCCGCATGCCCGATCACCACGTTCGATTTGACCGTGCCGGCGGACCACTGGCTGTCGGCGGCGAAGGATGCGGCGATTTCCGGGCCAAACCCAGCCGCCGCGCCCAACAAACGTCTCTGGAACGTGCAAGTCACCGGAGGCAAGCCGCTCGAGATCATGGCGCGCAAGATCGCGCCGGCCAAAGGCCCCGGCATGACGCTGTTCGCCCGCACGCACACAACCGAGCAGCTTGCGCCCGGCTTTGTCGAAGTCGAGCACACCTTCCAGATCGATGTCCTGCACGGCAGCGTCCTGGAGCTGATCCTTGACGGCGACGCCGACTTGCAGCCGTTCGAAGTCACCCTCAAGGGCGGCGCAATCAAGACCTGGAAATGGAACGTCGCGGCCAGGGACGCCAAGTCGAAACTTCCCGCGGGCGAGCTTCAACTTGAGTTCCACCATCCCATGCAGGGCAAGCTCCAGGATTTGCGCGTGAGAAGTTTGGTGGCACGGTCGATCGGCGGCGCGTGGACCAGTCCCGGATTGCGCGTCCGCAACGCGTTGTCGCGCGGCGAAGTCCTCCAGTTGCAGATTCAGCAAGATTTCCCGCAGGGCAAATGGGATTACGGCTCTTTCCAGATGGTGGACACCGCCGTTGGCCCGTCTGGCAAGCAAATCGTGACACTGGCGCAAGCGGCGCCGGACACGGTGTCCGCGCGCCGCCCGGCTTTACTTTTGCCGCTCAAGGACGTCGAGCTGCGCATCTATGAGCAATATTTGTGGCGTCTGGGCCCGCGCGGCGCGGATTTGATCGCAGACATCGATTACGCTCCCGTGCGCGGCCGTATCTTCGAAATGACGGTCAAGCTGCCCCCGGTCGGCGCCGGCTACGCCGTCGAGAGCCTGGATTTGCAGCCGGCGGAACTATTGCGCGGATGGCACTTGCGCGGCGATTTTCTCGTCGTCGAGTTGAAACAAGCATTGGCGCCGCCCAGCAAGGCATCGCTCAAGGTGCGCCTGACCGCCCCCGCTCGCGAACTCGTTGCGGGCAGTCGATTCCACAGTTTACCGGACATCGCGCCGATCGACGGCGGCAAGCGTGCGGGAACGCTGCTGGTTTTCGTCAATCCAATGTTGAACTCTCAGCTTGTCGGATCGACGGTTCCCTTGTCGGCGGCCGAGGATGCAATGCCTGACAAGCTAGCCGCGGCGAACTTCCGCTTCGATTTTCGCGATCAGAAACCGGGCGCCACCATTCGCGTCACGCCGCATCCGGGCCTGGTGACATGGAACGGCCAGCACCACGTGACGCTGGCGGCGGCCAGGGCGCGCCTGCAATTTCGCTGGGAAGCGGAGCCAATCGTCGGCGCTCCGGCCGTGCTCGATTTTCGCATGACGCCTGGCTTTCCATCAACTTGGACGCTCAAGCCGGAAGAGGGCGCCATCGCGATTCACCACTGGGAGCGCCTGCATTTACTCGAAGGATTGCCTCAGTTGCTGCACCTTGGTTCCCAACACGACGTGCATTCGGCAATGCTGAACACGATGTTGCCGGCGGGATCGCTCTGGCGTTTTCACCTGTCCGAGCCGCTGGCAAACAAGGCTCATTTCACAATTGAAGCGGAGGTTCCGGCGGGCCTGACGGAAGAAGACGCTCGCCGCCTGTCGTTTCTGATGCCTCAGAATGACGCCTTCGCATGGTTCGGCGGGGCGCTGGCGGCGCAGGCACTGCCCAGGGCGACCAGCCCAAGAATCTGGTCGATTCCGCTCGTGGCGCCCGCACAAACCGCCAATGTAGCGCAGAAAATCAACGTTGAATCGGCGCTGGAAGCCATTCAAAAAGCGGAGGTCGGCGGCCATTTGGTGCTGCGTCCCGCAACGGCGAAGGGTCCGTTTCATCTGGAACTCGACCACGGCAATGGCCCGTTCACGCCGGCGTCGGGCCTGCGCCTCTGGACCTTGCAGGAAAAACGCGCCGCGGCCCTCTCAGAGCGCTGCGATGACGCAAAAGTTACGATATACGTGCGCCAGGACGGCGTTATCTACACGCGCGTGCAGTTTCAACTTTCGAACTGGCGCGATGCCGCGTTGACGATGCGATTTCCGGCCGACGCGCAAATTGTCGCTGCCAAATTGCACGATCGCTGGCTGGAACGACTCGACGTGAAAAAGAACGCGGCCGGCGTGAATTTGACGTTGCCATTCGACCAGAACGCCGGCGTCGCGCGTTATGAGATCTTCACGCGGACCGAACCGCCCGCCCGGCTCCTGCCCGGTTGGATGACGTTGACAACGCCGTTGCTGGACTGGCCGGTTCCGCCGCTCGACGTGCGCACGCGCATCTGCCTGGAAGCAGGCTGGAAGCCGATGGATGCGGACCACCTCACGCGCGTCGGCGTGCCGGCGCGCATCGCGAACCAGTCGGCAACGCTTCGCTCGCTTCGGCACATCTGGAACTGGGGGCAGGCGTGGTGGCCTTACGGTGAATCCGAAGACCTTTCAGATCGGCTTGATCAGCAAAAGCAAGCCGTGCTGCTCGCGGAAAAGCAGATGCGCGACGCGGGTTTGCCGAAATCCATGACGCTCGCCGCCGTGCTCGAACGCTTCGCCGTGTCGCACCTCAAGGATACCATGCCGCTCGTGATCGACCAGATGGCGATCGGCTCGCTCGGTCTGTCGGGCGAGACTGTGCTGTCGGCGGCCGAATTGAATCCGCAAGCCGCGCGGCCGTTTTGGGAAAAGTTTGGCCTGATCCTGGTTCCTTGCGCCAACGGCGCCCTCTTGACGTCGCCGCGGCGCATGAATGATCTGGGCATTCAATCCCCCTTGCACACCATGGACCTCCACGAAGCGATGGAAGAAGCGACCCTCCATGGCCGCGACGCGTCCGCGGGGTTTTATTTGATCTTGCCGTGGCTCAAGCGTTCGGGCGCGGAGTCCAGCGGCTCGGCGACGACTTTCCCGATCGGCGACCACCTGGGTGATTTTCAGGACATGACCGAATGGCTTCTCACCGCGGACGCCGACGCGACGGGATCGTTGTTGCTCATCGATTCGGCGGCCGGTCACGTTCTGGGCTGGCTCCTCGCTCTCCTCGTCGCGTTGGCCATTTGGCAAATCAACCGCCACCTTCAACCGGTCATCGTGTTGCGGATCATCCTGGCAGCGTTGATCGTCGGAATGGTTGCCTTCGTCTGGCTGCCTGGCCCGGTTGTGGAATTCTTGATGTTGCCGGCGCTGTTCACGTCATTCGCCGGCGTCGTTTGGTCATGGGTGCGTCTTGTCGGCGAGCGCCGCGCCGCGCCGTCGAGTGGGACTTCCACCGTCATCAAACCGACGTTGACCTCGGCTGCGCTCGGCCTGATGCTTCTGAGCATCGCATTCGGCGAGGCTGCGCAAACGCCTGCGGACCGCGCTTATCCGGTGTATGTCATCGATGGAAAAACGCCGACCGTCCTGGTGACCCCGGACTTGCTCGTCAAGCTCGATGAGCTGGAGAGCCCGCCGACGCCTGCGTCGCGCGGCGCGGTCCTCCTCGGCGCGACCTATTCCGGCAAAGTCAAAGGCGCACTGACGACATTCGAAGCGGAATTCACCTTGCACAGCTTCAAGGACGATGCGGACCTGGTGCTGCCGCTGACGAGCGTGCAACTGGAACCCGGCGCCCGCCTCGACGACGCGCCCGTTTTTCCCACGCTCCACAAGAACGGCTTTCAAATTCGCGTCAAGAAGGCCGGCCCGCATCGGTTGCGCCTGGCCTTTACCGCGCGCATCACCACCGTCGGCGAACACGCGGACCTGAGTTTCACGATCCCACGGCTCGCTCAAAATGAGATGGCGCTGGAGTGGCCGACCGCCGTTTTCGGGATCCATTGCGATCACTGCCTGGGCGCCGAACAGACAGACGTTGACGGAGGTAAATCCGCG
>DAIOGM010000041.1:0-13800 GCA_036745215.1 Gemmataceae bacterium | reverse complement strand
CAGTGGCGCGGCCACCTTGGGTATGAGAAGGACGTCCGCGTCCATTGGACCCTGCCAACGGGACAGCCCGCGCCGAAAACGATCGACGTCAAGGAAGCGCATTTCTGGGACCTCCGCCGCGCCTCGCCGGCGCTCTGGACGTCGTTCCACTACGCCGTCGGCAAGGGTTCGCTTTCGCAATGCTCCGTCGCCGTGCCCGAGGGATTGCACGTTTGCCGCGTCGAGGCGGTTGCACTTTCCGGGACGTTGGCGCCGTCGAATGGGATCGTCGTCAAACATTGGCAAATGATCGGCAAGGGCGGCCAGCGCCGCGTGCAGATCGATCTCGCTCAGCCGGTGTCCGGGAGTTTCCTCTTGAACCTCGAATTGGCGCCACAATCCCTGGCGCGCGAGAAACAATTCATGCCGCTGCCCGCGCCGCTGCAAGGCAAATCGGTCTCGGGCCTTTTGGGCTATCGCCTCGACGCCGTCGAATCGCGCGCCCCGTCGGTTCAGAATCTTTCCGTCCAGGGCGTCACGCCGGTCGAATTCGAGAAACTCTGGAAGAACCATGGCGGCGCGCTCGTTCCCGCGGCCTCGCATGCCTACAGCTTTCAGCGCAAGTCGCTGCAAGCTGGTCTCGAACTCGTGTTGCAGCCGGCGGCGCGGCAGGCGCAAATGCAACTCGTTTGGAACCTCGATCATCACCACGCCGACCTTGTCGCGAAATTCACAATTTCGAGTCCGCGCGACGATTTGATGTTCCTGGAGTTTTTCGTCGATCCAGCCCTGGCGCTCTCCAACATTACTGGCCCCGATGTGCTGCGCTGGCACGCGCAGGATTCGCTTGCGCAAGTCTGGCTGCGCGAGCCGAAAAAGCAGACGAGCGTTGAAATCAGCGGCTGGCGTTCGCAAACATCGAAGGGCAAGCCGCCGCCCAAGCAAACCGTTGCGCTGCCGGGCGTTTATCCCTTGCAAGCGCAGCTCACCGACGCCGCACTCGATGTGCAACCGGCGCCGGGATTGGTGGACGAGCCGGTCACGCTTCGCAACCTCCGGCCGCATCCGACGATCGCGGGCCGCTACCTGATCGACAGCGTCCCCTACGAAGCCGCCTTCCTGATTCGCGAAAGACCGTCGCCGCCGCGGGCGCTCGTGTTGACCAAGGTCCAGGGCAGCGAGGCGCGGATCGAGATTCAGCAGTCCATTCGCTTGACGACGACCCGCGGCCGATTGCCGGTCCTGCGCCTGCACGTCAAGGACGGCCCCGGCCACGCGCTCACGGTGGACGCGCCGGGAGCGACGATCGTTCCCATCAAGAGCAAGGCCGTCAATCATCCGGCCTGGACGTTGACGTATACGCCGGGCCAGCCTCAGGAGGTATACGTTTCCGTGCGCAGCCAAATCGCCGCCGACAAACTCGGCGCCATGATCTTGCCCAGCGTGGAGTTGGAAGGCGCGATCGTCGAACACGCGTGGCTGGCATGGAAGAACGCCGAGTTGGTGAATGCCGAGACCGCCAAGCGGCTATCGAACCAGAAGAAGATCAAAGACCAGATCGTTTTGATTGGCAACGAAAGCTGGTCTCGCGACCTGGCGAACTGGAGCGCCGCCGACCTGGTTCGGCCGCTCAAGGTAAATCTTCCCAAAACGCCGGTGAACGCTAACCTCCGTGCGTTGACGATCTCGGAATCGGCGCAATGGCGCGACGGACACTGGTTGCACGCCGCCACGCTTTGGCTCATTGCTCCGGAGGCCGCCGAGCTGCGCGTCGAGTTCCCCGCGGCCGTCGAGTCGATCCGCGCTTTGACCGATCAACGCAGCCAGGCCGCGTGGAACTCGTCGGCGCGGGAAATCGTTCTGCCGATCGAGGCAAGTGCGTTGCCTCAACGAATGGATTTGACCTGGAAATACGTCGGCGGCGAGGAACCGGCCGAGGCGCCGTTATTGGCGCCGCTGGTATTTGTTCCCAAGCTGCAACCGGCGACTCAGCGGCGGATCCTGGTTCCGCCCAATCTCGTCGCGCCGCGAACGGACGCCGGCAACGCCGCGACCTTGTTCACTCGGCTTTTGCATGAAGCCGAAACGCAGCGGCAAGTTTCCGAAGCGCTCGCCCAGGAGCCAACTCGGCCCGACGATTTTACGAAGCGAATCGCCGCCGCGCAGCAACTGTTTTATTCCAGTATCCGCCAGGCGGAGTACGCGCTCGGAGCGTTGAAGGGCGCCGTCGGTGACTTTGATATTCAAGGTGGCATGGCACGGCTGACCAAATTGAAGGATCAAAATTCCGAAAGCGCGAAGGCTCTCCGTTTCGACGATCAGCGCAAGGCCGCGGAGAAAGCGAAGAAGCTCGTGCCCACGACCTTGGCTCGCGCCGATTCGCCGCCGCCCGGCACGCCGCTCGTTTTGCCGGCCGACCGAGTCTCACTGGCGCTCGAGACCATGGCCGACCGGGACAACGCCGCGCGGCGAACGCAATCGATCTGGCTGCTTGTCATCGGCGGCTTTCTCTTTTTCGTTTCGTTTCTGGGCCCCTGTATTTCAATCGCGCGCTGGTTCGCTCCGGAAATGGCGATCGCACTGGGAGTGGCCGGCTTGTTATTCTTCGGCATGAGTCTGATCGGCGCGTTGGCCATTGCGCTCGTGCTCATGGCCCGAATGGTCTGGCTGGGTCAAATACTATTGAACCGAATGACGCCGCCGGCCAACGAGCCGTCGGTCGCCGGGCTTGGCTCCACGCAAACGCATCATCCCGGCCCGCCAATGTAGTCATCACGCTCCGCGTGATGAACTTGGGTAGCATTCACAGACGATCCAAGCCGCCACTAAATTTGTCGAACGACATCACGCGGAGCGTGATGACTACATTAAAGTACTCATCACGCTCCGCGTGATGGCGTTGGGCTTCATTCGCAAAAGAAACCAACCTACTGGGAACGATACCCAACTCCATCACGCGGAGCGTGATGACTACTCTAGCGCCGCAAGATTTCGCACTTCCCCCTTGCAACTCCTGCGTCGCGCGGCAAACTGAGAGCATGCCGATTCCGTCTCCTTCATTGAAAAAAGGAACCCCGATGAAACGTCTCGCTTTGATCTTGATCCTGTTGACGCCGATCGCGAGCCCGGCCGGCGAGAAACCGCGTCCCATCAAGGTGGACGATCTCTTCCGCTTCAAACGCATCGCGGATGCGCAGATCAGCCCCGACGGCAAATGGGTCGTCTATCAGCAAGCCAACGTCGATCTCAAGGGCAACAAATCCATCTCACACCTCTGGCTCGTCGCGGCCGACAAGAAAAGCACGCCGAAGCAATTGACGGCCGCCGAGAAAAGCGATCGCCACCCGCGCTGGAGCCCCGACTCGAAATCGATCCTGTTTGAATCGTCGCGCACCGGCACGAGCCAGCTCTGGATCATCGACATCGCCGGCGGCGAAGCGAAGCAAATGACGACCATCGCCAGCGGCGCCTCGCTCGGCACGTGGTCGCGCGACGGCCAGCAAATCGCGTTCATGTCGCCCGTCTGGCCCGAGTTCTCGTCCAAGCCGTTCATGGAAAGCGACGCTCTCAACAAGAAAAAGGCGGACGAAAACGAAGCCAATCCCGTCAAGGCCAAGGTCTTCACGCGCCTGTTTTTTCGCCATTGGGACGAATATGTCGAAAATAAGAGAAATCACCTATTCATCATCGAATACAAGGAAAGCAAGCCCGGCGAGCCAAAGGACGTCACCCCCGGCGACCGCGACGCGTATCCAACTTCGACAACGTTCTCCATCGGCGACGACTTCACCTTCAGCCCGGACGGCAAACATCTCTATTTCACCGCGGTGCCGGAGAAGAACGAAGCATGGAGCACCGATTATGACGTCTGCCGAGTTCCCGTGACGGGCGGCACGACGAAATGGGAAACGGTTTCCAAGGACAACCGCGCCGCCGACGGCACGCCGCAGTTCTCGCCCGACGGCAAATGGTTCGTCTATCGCGCCCAAAAGCGCCCCGGCTTCGAGGCCGACCGCTGGGACCTGATGCTTTTGCCCGCGGACAGCCTTTTTGAAAAGGACGAGAAGAAACGCGTGAAGCCGCGCAGCATCACGGCGGAGTTTGAAGGCTCCGCGGAAGATTACGTATGGCTCGCCGACAACGAGCGCATCTACTTCGGCGCCGACGATCGGGCCAAGCACTGGTACTTCGTCACCAACATCAAGGACGCCAACCCGATCCCGCGCGTCACCTTCATCAGCCATAACGCCAATCACTCGCTCTCGGTCTCCAAGGACGGCATCAAGATGGCGTTCACGCGCGCGGCCATGCATCATCCCGCCGAAGTTTTTGTCGCCCACGATCGCGACACCGACTGGGACGTCTTCAACGTCTCCAAAGCGAACGACAAGATCCTCGCCGAACTCGACCTGCCGCGGCCGGAAAACGTCAACGTGCTGGGCGACGGCGGCCATCCGATGCAGATGTGGATCCTCAAACCGCCCGGCTTCGATGAGAAAAAGAAATGGCCGCTCGCGTTTTTGGTGCACGGCGGTCCGCAAGGCGCCTGGGAGGACGGCTGGAGCTTCCGCTGGAACCCGCAAGCCTGGGCCGCGCAAGGCTACGTCGTCGCCCTGCCCAACCCGCGCGGCTCCACCGGCTTCGGCCAGCAATATGTCGATGAGATTTCCGGCGACTGGGGCGGCAAATGTTACATCGACCTCATGGCCGGCCTCGAGTATTTGGAAAAGCAACCCTGGATTGACAACCAGCGCATGGGCGCCGCCGGCGCGTCCTTCGGCGGCTACATGATGAACTGGTTCGCCGTGCAGACGCCGAAGTTCAAGACGCTCATCACGCACTGCGGCGTCTGGAACTTCGACAGCATGTACGCCACGACGGAAGAACTCTGGTTCGACGAATGGGAGCACGGCGGCCCCCCCTGGGGCAAGAACCGCAAGTCATACGAAAAACACTCGCCGCACAAGTTCGCCGCGAATCTGACGAAGTACAAAACACCGATGCTAATCATCCACAACGATCTCGACTTCCGCGTGCCGGTGAGCGAAGGATTGCAGCTCTTCACGACGCTGAAGCGCCAGGGGGTCGAGTCGCGTTTTGTCAATTTCCCCGATGAGGGCCACTGGGTGCTGCGTCCGCGCAACAGTGAATTCTGGCACAACGAGGTATTCACGTGGCTGAAGAAGCACGTGCCGCCGGGGGGGAAGTGAGGAACTACCGGTCCAAGGTACACCGAAATGCGCGCCGGATTTCGTCGGCGCGCATTTCGGGGCATGCGGCGTGCCGGAGGCGGCGGAGTTCAAGCCCGCGCGCGTCACTCGACCAGGCGCACAATTCGGGTGCGCGACGTCTGTTCGGCTTTCCAGTCGACATTGAAATTGCCGTTGCCGCCGAGATTCAATTTGTCGCTGATGTACTGCGAGCCAAGCACATCCTGACCGCCGTTGCCCGATACGGCCAGCAGGCCTTTCTTGGCGTAAAACGTGCCGCTGATGCTCGAAGTGCCGTTGCCGGACATGGTGACGGTATTGGTGGAGTCGCGTCTTTGCCACAGGGCAATGCCGGTGTACGGACCGGTCGCCGGCGGGGTCCAGTTGATCGATCCGAGCCCATTGACGTTGATGGTGTCGCTGTTGGAATTGGGATCGGTATAAACCATGACGCCGGTTGCGGAGAGGTTGCCTTGCCCGGTGAAGCTGAAGCCGCCGTTCTCCATGTAGTAAATGCCGGGGAGCATGATGACCGTGGCCTGGCCGGTAACGCTAATGCCGCCCTTGTAAACGCCTGGCGAGAGCGTGACGGTACGGCCGCCGCCGATGTGCGTGGCGTTATTCGACTGCAAGGTAAGCAACGACTTATCGGGCGGATCGAGGTAGGCGAGGGGATCGGGCGTCGGTGGCTCCTTGCTGTAGATGGCCCCCTGGAACGTACCGCCGCGGGACGTGGACCAGCCGGGATCGCCGCTGAGATAGAATTTGGAGGCCGCCAAGACGCCGCCGCCGGTGGCGATGGCGCCATCGGGCGCGCTCGAGTTGACGATGATGGAGGCGTTGAGAACCTGCACGGACCCACCGCCGTTATTGTTCAACGAGTTCGGCTCCGTTGGGTTCAACACGAGAATGCCATTGCGAAAAGGAACCCACGCGCCCATCGCCACGGCGCGCGACGAAATGGTGATATTTTTCGTGCCCCAGATGCGGCTAAAGGCGGCGTCCTGGTAATGTTCGATGATGACTTCCGCATAGCCTGCTTTGCCAACGTGGCTGCCCGAGGTCGGCGGAATCAGAACGATGACTTTGCTGGTCACACCGTCGTCGTTGAAGCCATTGGCGGCGGCGGCGGCTTTCGCTTTGACGACCGCGGAGCCATTGGGGTCCAGGCCATTTTGAGCCGGGTAATTGCGATAAAGCTCGTTGGCCGCGGCCAGGGCCGCGGCGTCCGCTGCAGCCTGAGTCCAGCGCCGATTGTGCTGGATGAGTCCGCCGTCGATGGCGATGGCCGCGAAGCCGACAAGCACGGACAGACAAATCGCAACGATGACCGTCACGTTACCGCGCCGATTGCATTTGTGGAGTTGTTTTCTCATGGTTGCACCTTAGTAGGACATTTGCGTGCTGCAGGAGCTTTGCAGTGTCACGCCGCCCCAGTAGAGTTCGGGAATCCATCTATACGTAACCACCACCGTCACCGTGTTGTACTTGTAAGTCACGTCACCATTCGAGATGATGGCGTGCACCGGATGATTGGTTTTGTCGTAGGTAATCGAGTAAGTTACCTGACTGGGATCGAGTGCGATGCTCTTGGGCTTGATGACCTGGTCGTAAATTTCTTGCGGCGTCGGCGCGGTATTGCCGGTTTCCTTGGCGTAGTCGCCGCCGTGAACCGCGGCATAGCGGCACGCCTCGCGCGCCAGGGTCGCGACCTCTTGATAGCGAAATACACCCATGATGCAGATGATCAAGCCCAGCGTGAGCAGGAAGACCAAAGGGTACACCACGGCGCACTCAACGACCGTGGCGCCGCGGCGTTTTTCAAGTCGGATTCTCACGTTTGTCTCTCCTAGGATTGGGGCAACTTGGACGCTTTGGACATCCGAATCGTTCGCGCCACCGTGGTGTTCTGAGGCACGCCAGGAAAATTGGTCAGCGTCTTGAATGGATACGAGACGGTGACCTCAACCCAATCGCCGTTCATGCCCGAGCCGCTGTTGGACGACACCGTCGGTGTCGGCGAAAGGTCCGTGCCCGCCAGCGCGGCCTGCTTGTAATCCGCGTAGGGCGAAAGCGTTGTGCCGGTGCTGTCATACATGAACAAGGCGCCGTTGCGGGCACAGTCATTGATGGTCACGGTGTAATAAAACACGCGCGCCCAATCGACCGCGATGACCATCATGAAAACCAGAAACGGCGCCAGCACCGCAAACTCAACCGCGGCAGCGCCGCGGCGGGCTGGCGTCCGAGCTTGTGTCTTGCATGGCAGCATGGCTTGTACCCCCTTGAAAAAAGGGCGAATCAGCAAACCGGCGTTGCCGCCGTGCAAGAGTGCACGGAAGTTGCCGGTTGGCATTCTGGTTCATGGGCGCGGATCATGGACAGGTGGACAGGAGAAAGTTCGTACGCTCGCTTCGCGCCGCGGTAGACGGGAGTTGACACAGCGCATGCCTTAAACCGTACGTCAGGAAATCTGAGCTGTCAAATGGCTGCCTTTTTTTTTATGGATGGCGGGCTCCTTGAACGTGGCGCCGTGCGGAATGCAATAGGAGCCGAGCCACATGGTCCGTCGGCATGACGAAGCCACCGCCGCATAGTAGGATGATGCGGGGCAACGCGGACGCTGTCAAGGTCTTGCTTCGTGCCGCCGTTTCAAACTAGAGGTTCTCGCCTTGAATACGACCATTCAACGCTTCCTTGGCGTTTCGTTGATTCTGATTGCCTTCAACCCAAGCCCCGCCGGCGAGAAAAAAACGACGCGCACCAGCGATGTGATCTACGGCCGCAAGGACGGCGTCGCCCTCACGCTGGACATCTTCCATCCGGCGGAAAAACCCAACGGCGCCGCCGTCGTCTTGATCGCGAGCGGCGGATTCAAATCGTCCGTCAGCGACATCCAGCCGATCTTCGCCACGGAGTTCGTCAAACGCGGCTACACCTGTTTCGTCGTCGTCCACGGCAGCCAGCCGCGCTACACCGTGCTCGAAATCCGCGACGACGTGAATCGCGCGGTTCGCTTCATTCGTTACCACGCGAAGAAATACGACATCGAGCCGAATCGCATCGCCATCGGCGGCCTGTCCTCCGGCGGCATCTTGTCGCTCCTGGTGAGCACGTCGCCGCAGCCGGCGAAGGCGAACGCGGCCGATCCGGTGGATCGCGTCGAAAGCAACGTCCAGACCGTCGCCGCGTTCTTTCCGCCGACCGATTATTTGAATTACGGCGGCAAGGGCAAGGATTTCATGGACGTCAAAAACCATGGCGTGCCCTTTCGAGCCGCACACGATTTTCGCGAATTCGACGCCAAGGAAGGGCTTTATCTGCCGATCACCGACAAGACCAGGCTGCGTGCCATCTACAAGGAAATCTCGCCGATCTATCACGTGACCGCCAAGTCACCGCCGACCTTGCTCTTTCACGGCGACAAGGACGAGCTGGTCCCGGTTCAGCAATCGGAAACTTTGTTCGCGAAGTTGCAGGAAGTTGGCGTCCCATCCAAGTTGGAAGTCCGAAAGGGCGCGGGCCACGGTTGGTTCACGATTCTCGCGGACATTCCGATCGTTGCGAATTGGTTTGATGAGCATTTGAAGAAAGGATGACGGAGCAACCCAATGGCCATCGATCCAAACCACCCGATGTTCGCCGATCAGGTCCCGATCAATCAAGCCATCGCCAGGGGACTGGTTGCCTTCCTCCCCGAATCCTGGCGCACCGCCGAGCTGCGCTTGCACGTTCGGGCGGAGGGCGGCGTCGGGCAGCAGGTCGTCAATCCGGACACCGGCGAAGGCTGGACCGTGTCGCACGAGGTCATGATGGCCGTCCTCGATCTCGACGAACATCGCAAAAAACACGCGCTGCCCTGGACGACCGGCGTATTCCATTTGCAGCGTAAGGAGGCGAACGAATGGAAGATTTCCGCGACGTTTGAAAAATGACGCCCTTATCGCGCGGCATTGCACACAAGCTCCGGCGTTCGGAGTGCCTCACCCCGGAGCTTTCTTTTTTTCGTGCAATGTCCCCGTGATGCCGTCTTTGGACGCGTAGATAATATTACCTAATTCTGCCCGCAGACGACGCGCCCGCGCTGGACTGAAGCCCGCGACGATGCGGCTGATCTTTTTTTGCTGCCAAACGATTTGCCCGGTTTTCTCGTCGATACCGTAGAGGCGATTCATGAACACAATAAGCTTGCCGTCCACGAGCGCCGGCGACGACGCGTAACTCAATTCGCCCGGGATCCGCGTGATCCAGCGGCGCCGGCCGTCCAGATCGAAGCACGCCGCGACGCCTGTTGGAGTGGCGCCGACGTCCTCAGCATTTCGAACATTTTGGCGCAATTGAAAAGGCCGCAGCGACCTTGGCTACATGGATAAGGAGGACACTACGCAGTGCGCGGCCGACCGAAACGGCGTCTTGATATTGACGTCTCCGCGTTGTCACATGCTTTCGTCTTTCAAGCGAGGGCGTGAGAAACGCGGCGTGCTTGCGCGCGCCGAATCGTGTTGTCAGCCCTCTTCTAATGGAAGGATTAAGAAAACCGGTCCCGCGACGAAAGATTATTGGAGCCATCGGGAACGGACATAAGGAGGCCAACTTGTCCAATTTCGATGATTATTTCGAGAATATTTGTCCGCCGAACGGGGTTGGATGCACCAATAAGTAGAGAGTTTGCACCGCGCCGTCTGTGCGCGCGGCCGCGGCCGATCAGTGCGGCCCGTTGTTAAAGGTTCGCCCCCGCGACGTCTGTACTGCGTATCGACCCGCCAACCGGAACCTCATGCGAGAATTGCCATGAACACGTGCGAAAGCCGCGCCACTTCGTTTTCGACCATGTCGTTTTCTTCCACTGCTCCCAGGAACGACCGGACCAAAGGAGGGAACCTCGTGAAGATCCTGTTGATTTCCGATGAATCGTCGGTGCTCGAAGAGTTGCCGGGCGAATTGAGTGAATGCGGATTCGCGGTGGACACGGCCGACGAAGCGACCGGTGACAGCATCGCCCGCGCGGGAAGCTACGGAGCAGTCGTGCTCGATCTCGAATCGGCGGAAGACGACAAGCTTGCCTGGGTCACGAAATGGCGTCGCCGCGGCTTGAAGTCGAAAGTGCTCGTGCTTCTGGACGATTCGATCTGTGCGGAAGATCGCGTTCGCTGCGTGCGGCTCGGCGCCGATGATTTTCTGATGAAGCCGTTCACGAACGATGACTTGAAGGCGCGCTTGTGGACGCTCATGCGTAAACAGAAGAAAAAAGAGCCGGCGATTGAACGCATTCACGATCTGGAGCTTGACGCAAGCCAGTGGTCGGTGCGGCGCCGCGGCCAGGAGATTCAGCTCACGCAGCGCGAGTTTTCGCTCTTGCAGTTCTTGATTCAGCATCAAGGCAAGATCGTGACGCGCACCATGATCCTCGAACACCTCTACCACCATCTCGATCCGGAACGGCGGTCGAATGTTGTCGATGTTTACGTCAGTTATCTGCGCAAGAAGATTGACATCGATCCCGATTATCCGCTCATCGTGACCCACTGGGGCAAGGGTTACGAGTTTTTGCGCGATCCGTCGAAAGTTCCTGCCGAGTAATGAAGCGCCACGGTTCGCGGCGCGCGAAACCGCTGCGTCTATCCTGTTCTGGTAGGTCCGGCGAGCCGAGCCGGACCGTGACGCTCGGTGCCGCTCGGCTCGCGGCACCTACCAATTCAGCGTTGACGCATTGTTAATCATTCAACTTGCGGCCCGCCTTCCTGGCCAGATCGCGCACGCGTTCAATGACGACGGCTTCCGCGCGCGGATCGAAAAGCCCTGCGCCGCCGGAATACAACCCACGCGTCTCGTAGCCGCCTTCGGACAGGACGCGCGCCGACGGCAGGTAGCCGAACACGTCATTGCAGTAACCCGCGATCCAGAGTTGATTTGGCCCGAGCGCCTTTTCGAGGAACGCCACGTAATCCACGACCACTTCGCCCGACAGGCCGACGAGCGTCAAATCGCCGCCGAACTGCCAAACCGTGAGCGGCGCGGCATAATGCGTCGGCGTCTTTTCTCCCTTGTCGAGAAGCGCCAGCATCTGATCGGCTGCAAACTTCTGCGAATGCCGCTTGTCCGCGGAAATCTTCATGAGCGCATCGCGCGACAACTTTTCGAGCGGCAACTCGGCACGCTCGAAGGCGATCGAAAGCGGTCCATTGATCGGCCGCAGCTTCTTTTGCAATACCTGCCAGACTTCGTCGCTTAACGATTTGCCGTGGATCTTGGTTAACTGCATGGTGCCGCGCGGATACGGATTGGAGTCGCCGGCACAACCGAGCATGAACATGAATTGCACGCCCGGATACTTCTCCTGAATCCCATCCTGCGCGAATCCCGCATAGTCGCCGCAGATTTGATAATTATCGGGACCGAGCGTCGTGCCATGTGTGGCCGCGCCGAAGAGGACGGCGCGCAGCTTTCCGTCCGGCGTATCCACACGCAGCACCGGCACGCTGCGGTCGGCAAGCCCGCGCGGATTGACGCCGAGGATGATGCGATCCGGCGTGAATTCGCGACGATTCATGGCGAAGTGGATGACGCCCGTGCCGTGCGAGAGTTTCGCGGGCTCCAGTTTGGCATTGGCTGCAACGACGGCGTCCACGACCTTGTCCATCAATTGTTTCGTGTATTCAATGGTGCGCGACGCTTCACCCGGCGAGTCTTTCGGAACCATCCGCAAGGTCAGCGCCGGCCCGGCATGCGTGTGTGACGAATTGAGCAAGATTTGTTCTCGTTTGATGCCGGTCTTTTTCGTGATGCGTTCGCAGATCGGCTCCGCGACGTCCGCAGGAAAGCCGAGCAAGTCGCTGGTGACAATGACGCCGCGATGGCCCTTTGCGTCTTCGAATACCATCGCCTTGACGTAGAGATCGGCTGCGACTTTCTCGAACGGCTTGGTGCGTCCGCCGTAGCCCGACATGACGACCGGCATCTCCGGCGTGACCTTCACTTCAGCGAGGCCGATCTTCCACGGCGCGTCGCCGGCGAGGACGGGAATGCTGGATGAAAACACACCGAAAATCACGAACAGCCAATGATGCACAGAACTCTTCATGGTCGACTCCGATCTTGTCTTTTTGCCACCAATTTTTTTGCCATGGCCGCGCCGATATTACTCGATCCGCCCGACGGAATCGAGTAAATAGAGTTAGTGTCGTTTCACGAAAGGGGGGACCAATGTACGGACTCACTCGTCGCGAATTCTTGAGCATTGCCGGAGGATCGACTCTTGCCGCGGGATTGGCCTCCGCCCAACCCGCCCGCCGTCCGCGCGTCGCGGCGATTTACACGGTCTTTCGCTTTCGTTCGCATGCACACAACATCCTTGAGAATTTCTTGACGCCGTACCTGTTCAACGGCAAGCGTATGGAGTCGCCGTGCGAGGTCGTGTCGTTCTACGCGGATCAACGCGCTCCGGACGGCGACACGACCGACGTCATCGCCCGCCGTTTCAAGATCCCGATCCATCGCACCATTGCCGACGCATTGACCCTGGGCGGCAAGGACCTCGCCGTCGATGCCGTTCTCTTGATTGGCGAGCATGGCGAGTATTCATTCAATCGTCTAGGCCAGCATGAGTATCCGCGCAAACGCTTCTTCGATGAGATTGTCGCCGTCATGCGCCGATCGGATCGTTACGTGCCGATCTTCAATGACAAGCATTTCTCCTACCACTGGCCGTGGGCGCGAGAGATGCACGACGTGTGCGAACGGCATCGCATTCCGTTCATGGCGGGCAGCTCGGTGCCGCTGGCGCAACGTCAGCCGGCCCTGGAAATCCCGGCCAATGCGAATCTCGAGGAAGCGGTGTCGATCCATGCGGGCGGCGTGGAGTCGTATGACTTCCATGCTTTGGAGATTCTGCAATCGATGGTGGAGTTTCGCCGCGGCGGCGAGACCGGCGTCGCCAGCGTCGAGTTTCTGGTGGGGGACGCGCTGTTCGACGCCGCACGCCGCGGTCGCTGGTCGTTGCGGCTCGCGGAGGCGGCGATGCGGGCGGAGTTCGGCAAGGAGGCGCCCGATGTGCATCAGCCGATTCCGCGTGAGCGCGCCGCCACGCCGCATGGCTTGCTGATCACCTATCGCGACGGTTTTCGCGCAACCATGTTGAAGGTCGGCGCGTCGTCCAATCGCTGGAACTTCGCGTGTAAATACGTCGGCGATGATCGGTTGCACGCGACGCGTTTTTTCAACGGGCCGTACGGCAATCGCTGTTTATTCATGGGCCTATCGCACGCCATCCAGGATCACTTCGTAAATCGCCGCTCGCCTTATCCGGTGGAACGAACCCTGCTGACGACGGGATTGACGGACGCCGTCATGCAAAGCCGCGCCGCCGGGAGCGCGCTCGACACGCCGCATCTGAATATTGCCTATGCTGCCCGCGATTTCCGCGCCATGCGCGAAATGGGCGAATCGTGGCGCACGCTCGAAGGCGTCCCGGAACGGCGCGACGTGGGAATGTTGGCGGAGCGCTGAAATCGTGGAACAATTTACCTTCGGCGAGGCTCCTTTCAATGAGATACGTATTTAGAACCTGAAACAAAATTAACCGGGAGGGCGAGGCTCCCGCCGAGCCGAAGCA
>DAIOGM010000040.1:26166-28319 GCA_036745215.1 Gemmataceae bacterium | reverse complement strand
TAACCGAATACGCGATGATCCTGTTGTGCGACGGCATGGGCGGGTACGACGCCGGCGAAGTGGCGGCCGCGATCACGATCAACGAGATGCGCAAATACTTGCTAGCGCATCCAATCTTCGCGGCGCTCACCGGCAACGAAGGGCCGAAGGAGCCGGTCGATCCGAAGAAGTATCAAGACGTCCTGCGCGACGCTCTCAAGCACGCGAATAAAGAGGTCTACACCGCCGCCCGTACGCCGGGCAAAGGCAAACGCGGCATGGGCTGCACCGCGGAGTGCGTCTACGTCGATTCGCGGCACGTCATCGCCGGGCACGTCGGTGATAGCCGCGTCTATCACGTGCATCGCGGCCGGCTCGTGCAGTTGACGCGCGATCAAACATTGGTCAATCGCCTCGTCGAACTCGGCCAACTTTCAGCGGCAGAGGCGGAGAATCATCCGCGCAAGAATGAATTGCAACAAGCGATCGGCGGACAGCCCGATGTGTTGCCCGGATTGTACTCGGGTAAATTGCAGCGCGGCGATTGGGTGCTGGTGTGCTCTGACGGCTTGACCAATCACATCGGCAACAAGGAACTGGAGATCATGTTGACACGCGAAGCCGCGAACTCAGCGGAAGAGGCGGCGCGGCGGCTGTTGAATCTCGTCAACTTGCGCGGCGCGACGGACAATGCGACAATCGTTGTGGTGCGGGCGAGTTGATCGCGTAAAGAGCACCGAAGGTGCGCCATGTCAAAGCCCAGGGCAACGCCCTGGGACGCGGAATGATCGTCAATCAAAGCCCCGAAGGGGCGCGATTATCGCGCCCCTTCGGGGCTTTCATCTTGGTAATTACGACGATCCCAGGGCGTTGCCCTGGGCTTTGACATTTTCGCACCGTTGGTGCTCCAAATTAACGTCGCAACATTCCTTGCCGCAACGTCGCTGCCTGATTGTTCGCAGTCGTTGTCGGCGTTGTCGTCGGCACACGCTGATTCAATTGCGTCGTGCGTAATCCGATTGCGTCATACGGAATTTGTCCGCCGCCGTTTTGCATCATGTACGCCATGTACTGTTGCTGCATCATCATCTGATACATCATCATCTGCTGCTGCATCATCATTTGGTAATACGGGTTTTGCATGCCGCCATACGGCGTCTGCATATTGCCGAACGGCTGGTTGAACTGACCGTTCGGCATCCGAATCCCCGTCGAGCTGGCGGCGAACCCGTTGCCGAATCCATTGCCGAACCCACCGCCGTTGCCGAAGCCGCCACCACCCCCGCCGCCGCCCGCCACGGAGGACGCGAAGGATGTCTGCCCGCAGATGCCTTTTTGGCACATGCCGCCTTGTCCCATTTGACCTTTGCCGCCGCCTTTACCTGGCCCGCCGGTGATGTAGCCAACTTGTGCCTGCACTGGGGCGACAAGAAATGCAGCACAAACGATCACGCTCGCGGCTCCAACGAGCATTCGACTTCCGCGCATGGAATTCTCCTTGATGGATGTTGTGCCCGATTGACGGTTCACCGCGCAACGGGGCATACATGAATGACACGAGTCAACTGAATCTTTCAGTGAATCTGCAAAAATGTCAAAACGATGTGTTGCCGTCATCATCGGGAACGGCAGTGAAGTAGCTATTGCACTGCGGACAAGGCAAGCTCGCGCCGAGAGCGCGAGCCGGGATGCGAATGCGCGTCACGCAGAAGGGGCAGCGAGCCAGGAAGTTGTTCGGCTCATTGCCGGCGGCGTCCACGATGTCGGACGGGGTCGCGTCCGCTTTTTTTGCCGGCGTCGGCGCAGCAACTGGGGCGGGCTTGGCGAACGGCGCGAGCGCTTTGACCACGTCCCCGGGCGCCTGAAAACGCTGGCCCGGGTCTCGCGCCATCATTTTCTCGATGATCTGAATCAACGCCGGCTGAAGATCGTCGCGCCACGTCGTGATCGGCTGCGGCGCGGCGTCCTGTTTGGCCAGCAGTTTTGCGCGGGCCGTGCCGGGGCTGTACGGGGTGTGGCCCGTCAACAGGTAGTAAAGGGTGCAACCCAGGCTATAAATGTCGGCGCGGATGTCGGCCTGGCTGGAGTCGCGCGCTTGTTCCGGCGCCATGTAATCGGGCGTGCCCATCACGTCGCCATGATTCGTGAGGGCGGTCCCCTTCACCTCCGGTCCC
>DAIOGM010000040.1:11711-26156 GCA_036745215.1 Gemmataceae bacterium | reverse complement strand
CTCTACCCCCGGGAAGAGAGGAGAAATCGCATCAACCATCGTTTCCGATGCGAGGCGAGCGAGGCCGAAATCGAGAATCTTGACTTGACCGTTGCGCGTCAGCATCAGATTCTGCGGCTTGATGTCGCGATGCACCATGCCCGCTTGAAACGCGTGCGCCAAACCCTTGGCTGCCTGGCGAATGAAATAGCACGCATAACCAGGCTCGAGCGGCCCGCGTTTTCTCACGAGACGCTGCAGGCTGACGCCGTCCACGAATTCCATGACCAGGAAATGCGATTCGCCCGCCTGATCGGCATCGTACGCGACGACGATATTCGGATGCGACAATCGCGCCGCCGCCTTGACCTCCTGGCGAAATCGCTTGACGACGCGGGGATTCTGAATCAGCTCGCGATGCAAGATCTTGAGCGCGACGACGCGATCCATGATGCGATGCTCGGCCTGATACACCAGGCCCATGCCGCCGGAGCCGAGGAATTTGCCGATTTTGTAACGCGGATGTTCGAGGAGTTCGTTCGGCAGCGTCCGATCCACGCTCGGCGGCACGACATTCGAAATGACGCTGACTTCCTTGAGCTGGGCCGACAGCGCGTCTTCGGGGATCGTGCGCAAGGTATCGCAGCATTCATCGCAGTCCGCAATGTGCGCAGCAATGCGTTCGTGCTCATCCACATCGAGCGTACCGGCCATGAACGCGGACAGTTCTTCCGCATTCGGATGTTCGTATTCGGCGTTCAATCGAGCAACCCCTGTCCAACTTGGCGAAGTGCGTGCATCACGCGCGACTTGGCGATGAAGACGGCGTTGACACTCATGCCGAGTTCCGCGGCGACCTCATCGACGGGCAAGCCTTCCAGGGCGACGCGTTGAAATGCTTGCCAGGTTTTGTCCTCGAAACGCGGGCGAATTCTGTCAAGCAAATGGCGCGTCACGTAAAGATCGTGTTCCTTGTCCCAGATCTTGCTGAGCGCGCTTTCGGGATCCTCGAGCAGATCGAGCACTCCAGCGAATTCCGCGTTGCCGATCGCGCGCGGCCGATAGCGTTCGTCGCGCCAGAGTTCGCGCAAACAATTGACCGTGATCGAACGAAGCCAGCGGCGAAACGCGCCGACCCGCGGCTTCTTCTGAAAATCGGGCAGCCGGCGAACGACGACGGCGAGCACTTCCTGCACGACGTCGTCCACATCCTGATCCGGGAGCGAGTAACGCCGCAGCCAGCCTTGGATCAAGGGCGTGTAGATTTCGACCATCCGCAACCAGGCCGTTTCGTTGGCATCCTGGCGCAGACGATCGAGCAGACTGAAACTGGTGGCGTCGGACATTCGCAGGCCTCAATACCATCATACCGGAGAAGCAGTCGCCGATGGACGCCGATTGACTTGGCGCGCATGTACAAATGTCGAATGACGAATGACGAATGACGAAAGAAGCACGAATGACGAAACCCGAATATCGCGGGCCGAATTATTGGGCATTCGAAATTCGTCATTCTTTCGTCATTCGAGCTTAGACATTCGTCATTCCGCAGTGGGCCTCGAAGACTCGGCCCACCCTACCAACTCCGCACGTCGAAAGTCGTTTCAACAAAGAGTGCGGTCATTTCAAAATCGACACCCGTCGTTTCATTTTGGGATGGTGTCTTTTCAAAATGGACGCACGTCGTTTCAAAAAAAACCCCGGTCGTTTCATTTTGACCCATGGTCGTTTCAAAATGGACCCCGGTCGTTTCATTTTTCGATGCGGTCTTTTCAAAAAAACGGCAGAGATTTCACGGTTTTTAGGGGGTCGTTTCACGTTTTTAGCCCTGTCGCCGCGACGCGGGTTTCGCGGCATCAAGGACCAATTCAACGCAACCACAACCCCAATCATAACATCCGCGCCGCGAAATTCGCAGGTCGGTTGCGGCCGACCGGCGACGCGGGGGTGGGTGGCGCATACCTCGTGAAACGACCTGGCGCCGTCTTCTGTGGCCAACGGAGCCCCGAAGACTCGGCCCACCCTACCAACTTGACGCTCACCATATAATGCCTCAATGACTCAACCACGAACTGTCGGCGAACTCAAAGCGTCCGGCTATCAAAGTGTCCCCGTCAAGGATGAGATGCGCAGGAATCTCATCCGCAAGCTCAAAGCGGGCGAAAAAATCTTCGACGGCATCCTCGGCTACGACGAAACCGTCGTCCCGCAGGTGCAAAACGCCGTCCTTTCCAAGCACGACATGCTCTTTTTGGGGCTGCGCGGCCAGGCGAAGACGCGCATGCTTCGGCAACTTGTCCATTTGTTGGACGATGCGATTCCGATCGTCGCCGGCAGCGAAGTCAACGACGATCCGCTGCGTCCGTTGAGCCGATACGCGAAGGATCTTATCGCCAAGCACGGCGACAGCACGCCGATCGATTGGATTGGGCCGACGGCACGCTATCACGAAAAGCTGGCGACGCCGGACGTCACGATCGCGGACCTGATCGGCGAGATCGACATGATCAAGCATGCCGAGGGACGCTATCTGTCGAGCGAATTGACGATGCATTTTGGCCTGATACCACGCTCGAATCGCGGAATCTTTTGCATGAACGAATTGCCCGATTTGAGCGCCAAGATTCAGGTCGGCATGTTCAATGTGTTGGAAGAACGCGACGTGCAAATCCGCGGCTATCCCATTCGGCTCGAACTCGACCTGTGCATGGTGTTTAGCGCTAATCCGGAGGATTACACGAATCGCGGGCGGATCGTGACGCCGCTCAAGGATCGCATCGGCAGCGTGATTCGGACGCATTATCCGCTCACGCGCGAGATTGGCATTGCGATTACCGATGCGAATGCGTGGGTGGAGCGTGGTTCGCTAGTTCTCATACCGACGTTCATGAAAGAAATTCTCGAAGAAACGGCGCGGCTGGCGCGGGCGAGCCAGGCGATCAATCAGCAGTCCGGCGTCAGCGTGCGCATGTCGATCGCCAACATGGAGAACATGATTTCCAACGCGGAGCGGCGCGGCCTGCTGCTAGGTGAAAATCCGGTGGTGCCGCGGATCAGCGATCTCGCGTACTTGGCCGCCAGCACGCGCGGCAAACTGGAGCTGACGTTGAGCGAAGACGAAGGCGCGGAGGAGAAGGTGCTGGCGAAGCTGCTCGGCGAAGCGATCAAGAATCTGTTCGATGCGAATTTCGAATTGAAGCAATTCCGCGGCTTGGTGGAATGGTTCGAAGGCGGCAAGACGCTCGTGACGGGGGACAAATTGCCGGCGGCGGCGTTTGTGCAGAAGTTGAATGAGGTGCCGGCGCTCAAGAGTGCGGTGATGAAGTTCATGGAAAGGGCGGATTTGCACGCGATTCGTGGACAGGCCGAGAATGCCTTGATGGCGAGCGTCGCGGAGTTCATTCTGGAAGGGCTGCACGTGCAGAATCGATTGAACAAGAGCGCGAAGGCGGGAGAGGCAATGTATCGGCGCTGAGCGTTGCGAGCCGCGGGGTTTAACCCCGCGGAATGGACTTCTCCTCCACGGGGATAAACCCCGTGGCTCGCCAACCGGGTTTCACTTCAAACCCAAAGCCAATCGCTTCTCGTGAATGAACTTCACATGATGCGGGATGTGTCCGATTGCGGTGGACAACAGCACTTCCAGCGTGCGTGGCCCGCGTTCGTTGTGTTGGCCGACGCGTTGCAACGCCGGCTCCGGCAACTTGCGCAGAATTCGCGCGAGCTGGCTGCGCGTCACCTCGATGATCTTCAACTCTTCTTCCAGATCGCGATCGTGATACGCCAGCTCGGCGGCGAATTTGTTTTCGTCGGCGCCGACCAGCGTCGGATTGTCTTCGGCGATGACGCGCTTCATGCGGTCGGCCAGGATGGGATCGAAATCGGACAGATGGGCGACGACTTCGAGCGTGCTCCATTTGCCCGCGATGGGGCGAGCTGTTAATTGTTCCCGCGTCATGCCCGCGACCGCTTGTCGCAGCTTTTTCGGGCCGTCGAGGTATTCTTCGATGAGGGATGCCAGATTTGCCATGGGGATCTCCTTCATCGTTAGGATACAAAAAAAGCCGCTTGCGGCGTAGCAGGTTGTGCTACGCCGCAAGCGGCTTTGTAGTCATCACGCTCCGCGTGATGGTGTTTGGCAGAATCCAAGGACGACAAATCTGTCTGTGAGTTCGGCTGAACTCCATCACGCGGAGCGTGATGACTACATTAATTTTCTTCGTACTGCGCGATGCGATTGACGGTCTCGTCGAACTCGTCCCCCACGTCGTCGCCGAAACGGTATTCCATCAGGTACGCGTCCTCGCCGCTGTCTTCGTAGAACGCTCGCAAGACGCGGACGGCACGGAACTCTTGCTTTTGAAAGAAGAGCTGTGCCTGCAAGTTCGATTCGCGAACCTCAAGGGTAATTCGCGTGCGGCGATGACTGGAAAGTTTGCTGATCAACTTGGCGACCATCTGCGCCCCGACGGCCATGCGTCGCCAGGCCGGGTGCACCGCAAAGTTGAGGATGTGCAATTTGTTTTTGTGCAATTCATAGATCATGAAGCCGACGACTTTTTCGCCGTGCTCTGCGACCATGCCGATACAATTTCTCTGGCGCAGGCAGCGGAGGAAGTCTTCTTCGTTCCAGGCGTATTCAAAGCTGAGCTGCTCGGCCTGGAGAACTTCGGGCATGTCGCGGCGAATCATCCAGCGAATATGGACTCGAGCTTGATCTTTTTCTTTGGCAGTTTGACCCGTGTTCATCTTGCACACCTCCCCCAGACGCAGCTGACGAAGCCCTTCCCTGGGCGCCCCGGCGGGCCGCGTTGTCCTCTTCGAATTTCCGTTCGCGTTGCAGGGTCGGTATGACGGGAACGCATGTGCGCCGCAGGGCGCGACATCGAGGCCTTCCAATCATCGCGAGCCGAATCTTAACAATGGGTCAAAATTGGCTCAAGATCAACCGACCGCGTTCCGCCGTGCGTGGCGGATGGAAAAGTGTCTTGCTCGTCGTGGGGAGTCAGGAGGAGGACAAAAAGGGGGGAGTCCCTTCCCCTTTTGCCAGCCTTCGTGGCTGTCCGGTCGATCGGAAGTCGGAGTCAATGTGTGCAAGGCAAGGCCAGAGAATACCGACTTCCGGGCGACGACGCAAAGAAAAATTTCCAAAAAAACGACTTTTGACAAACGTCAAACTCTCATCTTGAAACGCACCGTTTTTTCGAGCGATTCGTTTCAATCCCCGGTTCACTTCTTCGATTGTGCGACCCTTATAACAAGCGGCTTCAACGAAGCAACAGCAGTCTTCACGCGTTCTTAATTGCCGCTGTAAACCAGGACGGAAAGCTCGCGCTGCACCGGCGTGCGGACCTCGTCGCTGACCACGGAGAACTGTAACCGTTGATCCTTGCCGGCCGCCTGCGATTGTGCCGCGATGCGCAACACCGCTTGACCTTGCGGCGGCAACGACACGATCGGCTCGAACGCGATGCCCTTGTTTTCCAGCGTGAACCGCGCGTTCCCCGGCACACTTTTAGGTAACCAACCGGCCGGGAATTGCACCTGCACGCGGACGTTGTTCGCGGGCGCGCTGCCGGGGTTCTGCACATGGATTTCGTAAACCGTCTCACGGCCCAGCTCGAGCGGGTTATCTCGATCGATGACTCGCAACGACAAATCGCTCGAGCCTTCCACCGTGATGGCGCCGCCGGAACGCACCTCGGCGACGCCGTCGGCGCGGGCCGAGATGATGCTCTGATGCTGCCCCGCCTTGCCGGCGGCAACGCGCACGTGCAGTTCCTTCGAACCCCCGTTGGGCAGATGGTCGATCAGCCAGTGCACGGTGCGTGAATTCGATTGATAAAGGCCTCGCTCGCTGGCGCCGATGAACGTGATGCCTTCGGGCAATAGCGACGCGACCTGCACATTGCGAAGCGGCTTGCCGGTTTGATTCGACAGGTCGATGCGCACATTGCCGTCGCGGCCCGGCGTCAGACGCGTCATCGGCGCTTGCTGCAGCAACAGCGCCTCGGCGGCAATTTCGATCGTGGTCGTCGCCGACGCTTCGCCTTGTTGCGTGATAACCTTGGCGTGGACCGTGTGTCGGCCGGCCTTGATCGCGGTGGTCGGCATTTTCAAGATCTTGAACTCGCCGGGCGCGATCGTCTCGCTGACTTCACCTTCGATCTTGTCGCCAGCCGGCGTCGTCAAACCTTCCGGCAACGTGCCGTACAAAACGATGCCGTTCAATCGCTGCGAAGTTTGATTGCTGACATGGATTTCGAAGACCGCCTGCTTGCCGATGCTGACGCTATCCGGCCCGCTGAGTCGCATCGAAATGCTGCCGGAAGCCGGGGCCGCGGCGGCGCGCGTCGTGACGCTGGTCGCCGACACATGCACGCTCACGCTGTTGGCGACTTGCACATTGGCTTCGGCTCGCAATTTCAGTCGCAACGTCTGCTCGCCCTGTGGCGACAAAGCGGTCAACATCCAGCTGGCGCGCGTACCTTGCAAATTCGGCGTCGGATCGGCGCTGACGATACGAACGTCGGGCGGGAGGTCGTCGTCCACGCGAATTTGCTGGGCCGCGGTCGTGCCGAGATTGCGAACGACGAGCTGATAATCCTGCGTTTCGCCCGCTCGCAGCAATTGCGGCCCGCGTTTTTCCACGACGACGGCCGGCGTTTGCAAGTTAGCCAGCGCGTCGGGGTTCAGGTTGAACGCCGGCGGCGGTGACAACGGGCCGATTCCTTTCGGAACGATCTTTTCAATCGTCGGCTGCTGCGCGGGCGGCGGCAGCGGCGTCGGCGCGCTCGTCGTTGGACGGATTCGCACGAACGATTTGATTTTTTCAATCGCGGGCTGCTCCACCATCGTCGCCGGCTGTGTAAACGGGATATCTTGCTTCGGCGGAGGCACAACGACTGTCGGCGGCGCAATCGGAGCTTTTTTCGGCGCCGTCAGCATTTCAGGAGGCGCCGGCAGCTCCACGCCCTTCTTTTCCGACGCGTTGCCCGGCGGATCGATGCTGAACGGTTTCGCCGGCGCCGGTATCGGCAATTCCACGTTTTCGTTCTTCGGCGTCTCGAGGGGCATCGGCAACGGCGGCAGCGGGCTCTTCTTGTCCATGTCTTTGAGGGGCGGATCGACGATCAACGCCTTGGTCGGCTCCGGCATCGGCAGCGGCGGAATGACCACCGGCTTCGTGTCCGCGATCGGCGGCAACGGCGGCAGAGGCTCCTTCTTCTCCACTCCCGGCGCGATCGGCGGAAAACTCGGCGGCGGAAGTTGCCCCCCCGTTTGCACCACCTCCGGCGGCTTGATCTCGACCGGCGCCGTGATCGGCCGCGGCAAGTCGAAAACCTCCGGCGGAATGATCAACGTCGGGTCCGGCTTTTTCTTTTTCGCCAATGGCTGCGTTTGACTCGGAAACTTGAGCGGTGGCGGCTTCTCGGTTCCCTTCTTCGCCGGCTCCGGCGGTATGACCGACGGCCGGTCCTGCGCGCACACTGCCCAGTAGACGCCGAGGATCGCCAGCGTCGTGAACACAAGTCCCAGTCGCGTGCGCGTTGCCTTCACTTTCGTCCTCGGTAAGCTGGGCGTTTGCCGAACTTATGCCTCAAACTTCCCGCGATACTTTTCCGCGGGATACTTGATTGCGTTCTTGATCATCTTGGCCCGCAACGCCTCGCTCAGGTCGATGCCGAGCACGTTGCTCATGTTGAGCAGATAACAAAACACATCCGCCATCTCGTCGGCGATCGCCTCGCGCTTGGCCGCGTCTTTTGCAGCGTCGTAGGACGCGGGCAAATCGAGCCAAAGAAAGCACTCCATCAACTCCGCGGCTTCCACCGCGATTCCCATGGCGAGATTCTTCGGACTGTGAAACGGCTGCCAGGCGCGCTCATCGACAAACTGGCGCACCAGCGCCTTCAGATCGTCGATTCTCGAAGCTGCGTCGCTCATGCCGCTTCTCTATCTTGGCGCCGCAGTTGGCTTGCCGAGAGCGCCAAGCTTGCCCGCTCATCGGCATCTTCTGCGGGCGCGGAGTATCTATGGGAAGGTCGCACTATATCTCTGCTCTTGTATCTGTCAAGGCGACCGGAAAACTTGAGGTCGCCCTGAAGCCCAGGGGCGAGCGCAGCGAGTCCCTGGGATGCGAACCCGGTTCTTGTTCGTATTTTCGTTCACGTCCCCTTGTGATAAACTGCCCTGGGGAGCAATCCATGGCCGGTTCGAAAAAGCAAACCAAGGACGCGGAAGACATCCAATCCGTGTGCCGAAATAAACGCGCGTACCACGAATACGAAATCTTCGACGCGCTCGAATGCGGCATCGTGCTCACCGGCACCGAAGTGAAAAGCCTGCGCGAGCACGTCGCCAGCATCGAGGACGCGTACGCCAAGATCGAAGCTCGCGAGATCTGGCTCATCGGCAGCGACATCCCCGAATACACGATGGGCAATCGGCTCAACCACAAGCCGAAACGGCCGCGCAAGCTGCTGTTGCATAAGCGCGAGATCGATAAGTTCGCGGGCAAGGCATCGCAACAGGGATTCACGCTGATCCCATTGCGGCTTTATTTCAAGAATGGCCGCGCCAAGATTGAGATCGCCGTGGCGCGCGGCAAGAAGCTTTACGACAAGCGCGAGACAAAGAAAAAAGCCGAGGCCGCCAAGGAAATCCGCAAGGCGATGAAGAACCGCCGGCGTTGATTCGCCGCTTGCGGCTTCGCGTTCGCATGGCGCCATTCGAACGCGAAGCCGCAAGCGGCAAATAGTCACGGAGGACGATGGATGCGCGTCACTGCGCTGGTGAAGAGCCGCGATCACGTCTGTTGCCGCTATCGCATTGCCGCGTTCCGCCCCTGTTTGGAAGCGCTCGGGCATCGAGTCGAAATCCGTCCCTGGTCGAGCGCCTGGGCGTTGCAGCAATTATTCCCTTCGTTTGACGGCGGCCTCGAAGTCCTCATCGTGCAGCGGAAGTTGCTCCCTTCGTGGCAATTGAAACTGCTGCGGCCACGCGTCCGCTGGCTCATTTACGATTTCGACGACTCGATCTTTCTCAACAGTTCGTACAATCCGTTCGGCGCCGATTGCCCGAGGCGATTCCAGCAATTCCGCAACATGATGCAAACCGCCGACGCAGTCATCGCCGGCAACGAATTCCTGCACGATCACGCCACCGCGTTGACCGACTCGGCCAAAGTTCACCTGATCCCGACCTGCGTTGATGTGAGTCGATATCCTCTCGCCGCCCATGACGGTGCGCTCGTCAAACTGGCGTGGATCGGCTCGGCCAGCACGCTACGCGGCCTGGAACGAATCCGCGACGTTCTCGATCGGCTCGGTCAGGCGTTGCCGCGACTGCGGTTCAAGGTCATCTGCAATCGGTCCATTCAACTACATCATCTGCCCGTCGAATTTCGCCCCTGGAGTGAAGCGACCGAGACGGCGGACCTGGCGGACGCCGACATCGGCATCAGTTGGCTGCCCGATGACGACTGGAGCGCCGGCAAATGCGGGCTCAAGATTCTTCAGTACATGGCCGCCGGGTTGCCGGTCGTCGCGAATCCGGTCGGCGTGCAGAAGACGCTGGTGCGTGACGGCGAGACCGGCTTCCTCGTGAACACGCCCGACGAATGGCTCCATGCGGTCGAGCGCCTGGCGTGCGATCCGGAGCTTCGCCGCGCCATGGGTAAGGCGGGGCGACGCCGTGTCGAATCGGAGTTCGACGTTTCGCGCGGCGCCGACGCCTGGGAAAACCTGATTACGTCGGTGGACGCGACATCGGCATTGATATGAACGACGCCATGCCAAACTTGACGCATCATTCGGTCGCGGGTTTCCGCTGGTCGCTGGTGGGGGAATTGCGCACACAGCTCCTCGACGAACGCGGTCTGCGTTTGCCCGAATGGCTGCAAACCGGCCAGGCGAAAATCGTCAAGCAGGGGCCGCACCGCGTCGTCTATCGCGTCGAGCTGCCTGGGCTTTGCTTTTACGTCAAGCACAATTTCGTGCACGATCAGCGCGCCTGGTTTCGCCAGCTCGTGCGACAAAGCAAGGCGCGCATCGAATTCGATCGCGTCCGCGCCGCCGCCGAACGCGGCATTCCGACGATCGCGCCCTTGGCGCTCGCCGAACAAGAAACGCACGTCGGCTCCGGCGAAAGCATCCTCATCACGCAGAGCATCGAAGATTGCATCCCGCTGCACTTCTTCCTCGCCGCGGTTCTGCCGACGTTCGCCGAACCGCGCCAGTCGCGCCTGCGGCAAGAACTCGCGGTCGAGCTGGGCAAGCTGGTGGCGCGCGTTCACGACGCCGGCATCCTCCATCACGATCTGCACGCCGCCAATTTGCTCGTGCGCGTCAACGATTGCGATCGGATCGAGCTGTTCGTCATCGACTTGCTCGCGGTCAAAGTCGGGCCGCCGCTCGACTGGCGCAATAGTCGCGAGAACCTGGTGATGATCAACTGCTGGTTCACCTTCCGCGTCAATCGCGCGGATCGCCTGCGCTTCTGGAAGGCGTATTTCGAAGCCCGCAAGCTCGGCGTCTGGCAGCGCGACGACTATGGCACCAAGGGTTACGCACGCGAGCTTCACGAGATCGAGGAACTGAGCTGGCAACGCAACCTGCGCTTCTGGGCGCGGCGCGACAAGCGCTGCCTCGTCAACAATCGCTACTATCGCAAAGTGAACGCGCCCGGCGTGAGCGGCCACGCGGTTACTGACATCGCGTCGCACGACTTGGCGATGCTCGCGCGTGATCCCGACGCGCCGTTTCGGCAATCCGCCGTTCGCGTGCTAAAGGAATCCGCATCTTCCACCGTAATCGAAATGGACTTCCCGATCGACGGCAAGATGCGGAGAGTCATCTACAAACGTTTCCGCGTGACCGCCTGGAAGGACCCGGTCGCATCACTTTTCAGGCCCACGCCGGCGCTGCGCTCGTGGATCGCGGGACAAGGCTTTCGCGAACGTGGCCTGCCGACGGCCCGGCCCTTCGTCGTCCTGCATCGAAAAAAAGTCGGCATGTGGCGCGAGGGCTATTTGTTAACGGAAAAGATCGCCCACGCCGGCGATTTGCACGAATACATGCAAAGCCTCGACGGCGCCGCGAATCGTCTGCATTTGCTGAGGCAACTGATCGAACGCGTCGCCCGCACGATTCGCGCCCTGCATCAACGGCAGCTTTCCCATCGCGACTTGAAGGCGGCTAACATCCTGGTGCGCCGGCACGACGCGCCGCCGGAGGAGCCGTCCGCGTATTCGCAGGACATACAGAATCTTCTCTATATGCCGGAAAGTTCCGTATGGCTCATCGACCTCGTCGGCGTCGAGCGGTTCGCGGAGTTGTCGCCCGCTCGAAGGGTGCGCAATCTCGCTCGCTTGAACGCGAGCTTTCACGATCATGCCAAGATCACGCGCACCGATCGGCTCCGTTTCCTGCTAACGTATCTCAACTGCGGCGTGTTCGGCCGCTGCGACTGGAAAAGCTGGTGGAAGAAAATCGATCTTGCGACCTGGAGAAAGATCCAGCGCAACCAAAGGCGGGGCAAGCCATTGCTGTGATTACCCAGCTTTTCTCGCCTGCAACTCATTTGAATTCTCGCAAGATTGCCCATTCTCCGCGTCGATTCCTCTTGTAAGTTGGGCACTTTCCGCATAACATCCGAACCCCTTGCCCGCCGGTTCGGCCTCACCGTCACGGATCGATCACGAGGAAAGCATGAAGCGCGTCGCCGGTTTGCTCCCAGGTTTGTTCGCGTGCGCTCTGTCGGGCTGCAGCCTCTTTTCGCATCTCACGTGGACCCACGACGACAAGGCCGGCAAGGAGCCGACGCCGATCGTCGGCGCGCCGAGCAAGCACGTGACGCGCGTCGCGCAGTTCTGGTTCTTCTCCGATATCAAGTTGCAAGAAGATCATCCGTTCTTCAAAGAAGTGAGCAAGCATCGCGCGAATGTTTATCGCGAGCTGCGCTTGCCGCCGTCGGACACCAACGTGCTCGTTTATCTTTTTGACACCAAGGAGAGCTACGAGCAGTTCTTGCAACGGAACCATCCGAAATTGCCGGAGCGGCGAGCGTTCTTCGTCGCGCAGGCGATGCGCAAGGGGGCAACCGAAGATCTGATGGTCTACACCTACTGGAGCGATACCATTCAGAAGGACCTGCGCCACGAATTGACGCATGCGATGCTGCACAGCGTTCTCAAGGGCGTGCCGATCTGGCTCGACGAGGGACTCGCGGAGTACTTCGAACTGCCCGTGAACCAGAATGGCGTCAATCCAAAGCACCTCGAGAATCTTCGCCAGGCGGGCGGGCGTTTCAATCTCGATCGCCTGGAGAAGCTCGAAGAAGTGCATCAAATGTCGCCATCCGAGTATCGCGAATCGTGGGCGTGGGTCCATTTGATGCTGCGTTCGACGCCGCAGGCGAAGCAGGCGCTGTTGAGCTATTTGCAAGATTTGCGCACCAATGCGACGCCCGGACCGTTGCGGCCGCGGCTCGCGAATGTCGTTCTGTCGCCGGACACGGCGTTGCAAAATCATCTCGCGGAACTGGATCGCAAGTTGCCGTCGGGGACGAGCGCGAAACGATAACCTTCCTTCGTAGCGACAAGCTGCCAGCTTGTCTGCTTTTGCTGCAGCACGCAAGCTGGCAGCTTGCAGCTACGACGGCGCGCGAACCCGCCGACGACGGCGACCCCGTATAATATTCACAACGGGGTTCATCCATGCGCATCTTCGTCACTGCCGGCAATACGCAAACGCCGATCGATCGCGTCCGCTGCATCACGAACATTTTCACGGGACGAACCGGCGCATCCATCGCGCTGGAAGCGTATCGCCGCGGGCACATCGTGACGCTGGCGACGTCCCATCCGGAGACGGTTGCCGACCCAACGCTCGACGCCGCTCGCTGGCAATGCTTGACGTATCGCAAATACGACGAACTCGAAACGCTGATGGCCGGGCACATCGGGCCAACGAAAGCGGACGCCGTCGTGCACTGCGCCGCGGTCGGCGATTTCCACGCCGCGGGAATCTTTGCGCCGGCGGCGGGCACACGTTTCGACGCAGAGACAAAAACGTGGTCGGGAGGCGCGATGCTCGATCGCGCCGCCGGCAAAGTCAAAAGCGATGAGCCAGAGCTTTGGCTACGTCTCGTGCGCGCTCCCAAACTCGTGGACAAGATTCGCGGCGACTGGGCCTTTCGCGGCATCCTCGTGAAGTTCAAACTCGAAGTCGGCGTCAACGACGAGCAGCTTCTCGCGATCGCTGAAAAATCGCGCCGACAATCTCATGCCGACTGGATGGTCGCCAACACGCTCGACGACGCCTCGCACTGGGCGTTCTTCGGCTCCGAGCGAGGCTACCGCAAAGTGAAGCGTGCCGATCTCGCCGCCGTGCTGCTCGACGCCATCGAAGGGAAGGCGCCGCATGGCTAACGTGGTCCTCGGCGTCACCGGCTCCGTCGCCGCCATCTACACGCCGCAATTGGTCGATGAATTGCGGCAGGCCGGGAACGTTGTCAAAACCGTCGCGACCAAGTCGTCTCTGTATTTTTTCGATGCGACAACGATTACCCCCGCGGCAACGGGCAGGCGCAACAAGGACGCGATCATCCTCGACGAGGACGAATGGCCCGGTGAACGCTATCAGCGCGGCGATCCCGTGTTGCACATCGAACTGCGCCGCTGGGCCGACGTGCTTCTGATCGCGCCGCTCGATGCCAACACGTTGGCGAAGTTCGCGCTCGGCATCACGGACAACTGCTTGACGTGTGTCTATCGCGCCTGGGATCTGGTGAAACCCGTGATCCTCGCGCCCGCCATGAATACGCTGATGTGGGAGCACCCGGCCACGGCGCGGCATCTGGCGCAAATCGCAAGTGATCTGCGCGGGTCGTTGCATGTCGTGGAACCGATCGAAAAGAAACTGGCGTGTGATGACGTCGGCGTTGGCGCGATGGCCGAACGTACTTTGATCCTGACCGAGTTGTCGAAAGTTCTTGCGAAGTTGGACAATTCCTGACCGACGGTGACGATTTCTTCGTCACTACTCGCGCACCAATCGACTTTTTTTGCCGAAAAATCCACTGATTGCGCGCGGCGCGCATTTTGCTTTGTTTCGCCTTCCGATTTTTCGTAGGGACAAGCAGCTCGCTTGTCCCTGATACCCAGGGACAAGCGAGCCGCTTGTCCCTACGGAGATAAGTTCATGCGCCGCCGCGGATTCACCTTGATTGAGTTGCTCGTCGTGATCGCCATCATCGCGATCCTGGTTTCGCTGCTCGTGCCGGCCGTGCAAAAGGTACGCTCGGCGGCGGCGCGATCGCAGTGCCAGAACAATTTCAAGCAACTCGCGCTGGCGCTTCACAATTACGAAAGCACCTACAAAGAGTTTCCGCTCGCGATCCAGGGGTTGCACAACTGGGTGCCGTTCATCATGCCGTACATCGAGGAAGGTCACCGCCTGCGAA
>DAIOGM010000040.1:0-11701 GCA_036745215.1 Gemmataceae bacterium | reverse complement strand
GGTGGATTCCGCCCAATCGCGACATCGTGGCCCTGCCGCTCAGGATCATGCAATGCCCGGCGACGCCCGATCCGAATCGCATCCAGGACAAACCGGAAACGACGCCGCCGAATAAGACGGGCGCGGTCACCGATTACTTCGCGGTCACCGGCGTTCACACCGATATCAATCTGTCGCTGCCGGCAAGTCAGCAATTCCCGGCGACCGCGGACCTGCGCGGCGCCCTCATGTGGACGGCCGCCAACAACGCGAAGAACAAGATCGCATACGTGACGGACGGCCTGTCGAATTCGATCATGCTCGGCGAATGCGCCGGCCGCGAGGACGTTTATCGCGGCGGCGTCAAGACGGGCGTCAATTTCACGAGCATGCCGAAGGTGCGAGCCCGCGGCGGCGCCTGGGCGACGACTGACAATCCCTACATGATCGGCCAGCGCAATGCGTGGGACGCCGCGTTCGGGCCGATTCCCGGCTACGTCGCGATCAACAACTCCAATGAATGGGGCCACTGCTTCTACAGCTTCCACGAAGGCGGCGCCGTCTTCGCGTTCGGCGACGGCACGGTTCGCTACCTGTCCGCGTCCACGAATTTGTACGCCCTGGCGAGCCTCGTAACCCGCGCGGGCAACGAAGCGGTGAATCTCGATTAATCTCGTGGCGGCAAGATTCCGATCCTGCCGATTTGAACTTCGGCAAGATCAGAATCTTGCCGCCACGAACTTATGCAGGTTGAAGCAAATGAAACGACTGACCGCCCTCGTCCTCGTCGTTGCAACGATTGTGTTGCCCGGTTGCGGCAAACGCGAAGTGCCGCGCCATCCGGTGCGCGGCCAGGTGTTTTATCGCAATCAGCCGCTTCGCGAGGCGCAAGTGGCGTTTCATTGCGCTGACGGCAGTCCCCAGGCCGACAGCAAGCCGATCGCCGTCACGGATTCGGAAGGTCGCTTTCAGTTGACCACGTTGAAACAAGGCGACGGCGCCCCGCTCGGCGAATACGCCATCACGATTGAGCTGCGCGAACTGGTGACAGTCGGCGAGGAGCAAGTGCGCAATGGCCGATCGCTGTTGCCGGAACGCTATCGCGTCGCGGAAAAATCGGGGCTGCGATTTCGTGTCGAGAAGGGTGAAAATCAAGTGCCGCGGATTGATGTGACCGATTAACGTTGATCCCGCAGGTTCGCTGCGCTCACCTGCGGGCTTCCAAAACTACTCACCATTCATCCAAACCACGGCGGCATCTCTCCCGCCGGCGGCAACTTCACGACGCTCAGGCTCGTGATCTTTTCGTGTCGCCGCACTTCGTCGAGCGCCGCTTCCGGCGGCTCGTTGTCGAGATTCAAAACCGCGATCGCTTCGCCGCCGGGCTGCACTCGGCCAACCGTCATCTGCGCGATGTTGACGTTGTGCTTGCCGAAGATCGTGCCGATGAATCCGATCAAGCCCGGCACGTCGCGATGCGTGAAGATCAGCATGATGCCGTCCATGTACGCGTCGAGATGGTACGGGCCGAGCTGAACCAGGCGAAGGAATTGATTGCCAAAGAGCGTGCCGGTCGCGGTGTACGTCTTCTTGTCGGTGGTGACGTCGGTCTGGATCAGCGTGCTGAAGTCCCCCTTCTTGGCGACCGATTGTTCGATGATGTCGATGCCGCGTTCGCGAGCGATGATCTCGGCATTGACGATGTTGACATTCTGGGCAAGCCGCGTTTCGAGCAGCCCGGCAGCGAACGCAGCGGTGATCAATTTCGTGCTGCGCCGCGCGACTTCGCCGCGATAGGTGAGTTGCGCCTTCTGAATCGAACCGTGCGCCATCTGTGCTTGCAACAAACCGAGCCGGCGGGCCATGTCAACGTACAGCTTCACTTCATCCAGCTCGGCGCGATCGACGGCAGCCATATTGACGGCGAATTGCACCGCGCCCTTGGTCAGGTAATCGATCAAGAGCTGTGCCGCTTCGAGCGCGACGCTTTCCTGTGCTTCGGTCGTCGAGGCGCCGAGATGCGGCGTGACGACGACGTTTGGCAACTTGAGGAGCGGATGATCGGCCGGCGGCGGTTCTTGTACATACACGTCGAGCGCCGCGCCGGCGACGTGCCCCGATTGCAACGCCGCGGCCAACGCTTCCTCGTTGATGATGCCGCCGCGGGCGCAATTCAGGAGGCGCACGCCTTTTTTCATCATCGCGATCTGAGAGGCGCCGATGAGGTTGGTGGTTTCCGGCGTGAGGGGCGTGTGCACCGTCAAGAAATCGATCTTTGGCAACAAGCTCTTGAGGTCCGAAACGGTATCGATCCCAAGCTTGTTTGCAAAGTCGGGAGCGAAAAAGGGATCGAAGCCGATGACCTTCATATCGAGACCGACGGCGCGGCGCGCCACCTCGCGGCCGACGCGGCCCAGGCCGACGACGCCGAGCGTCTTGCCGGCGAGCTGCGTGCCGACGAACTTCGTGCGTTCCCATTTGTTTTGATGTACGCTGGCGTCGGCGGCGGGGATGTGGCGGGCGAGGGCCATCATCATGGTGATGGTGTGCTCGGCGGTGCTGACGGTATTGCCGCCCGGCGTATTCATGACGACGATGCCCTTGCGCGTGGCGGCGGCGACGTCGATGTTGTCCACGCCGACGCCGGCGCGGACGATGGCGCGGAGCTTGCCCTTGTTCTCCAGCAGTTGCGCCGTCACGCGCGTGCCGGAGCGCACGATCATGCCGTCGGCGGCTTGCAGCGCTTCCTGAAGCGCGGCGTCTTTGAGACCGGGGCGATTGTCGATCTCCAGACCGGAGGCGGTGAGGAGTTCGATGCCGCCGGCTTCGAGTTTATCACTGATGAAAATGCGTGGCATTTAGACCTCGTTTAACGACCACGGGGTTTATCCCCGTGGATTGGGACTCCCTACCACGGGGATAAACCCCGTGGCTCGCTATCGTTGTGCGAAAACCCTCTGTGCGGCCGCGAGTCCCCTGCCCGGCTCGATCGCGTGTCCCATCTCGATCAACACCAACTCGACACCCGCGATCGCGCTCAAGATGTCGAATTGATCAATGTAGCCCATGTGCGCCAGGCGAATGACCTTGCCCTTGAGCGTGTCCTGACCGTTGGCGAGTTTCAAACCGTATTGCTTTTCGAGCTTCGTCAACAACGCCGTCGAATCGATGTTCGCCGGCATCTTGACGACCGTGAGCGCATTGTTCGGCTGCGTCGGGAAAATCTCCAGGCCGAGCGCCTGAAAGCCGGCGCGGGCGGCGGCAGCGTACCGCGCTTGCCGTGCCCAGATGTTCGGCATACCCTCGGCGAGCAGCTTCTTCAAGCTGACGCGCATCGCGCGGATCATCGTGTGCGCCGGCGTGTACGGCGTGTCCGAGGTTTCGAGATTCTTCTTCGCTTTCTTGAGGTCGAAGTAGAACGTGCGCGGATTCGCGTTTTTGTCGATCGCTTGCCAGGCTTTGTCGCTAACCGACAGAAACGCCAGGCCTGGCGGCATCATCAACGCTTTCTGCGAGCCGGTGCAGTTGATGTCGATCTGCCATTCGTCGGTGCGGCACTCCATCGCGCCCAAGCCGCTGATGGAATCGACGATGTGCAGCGCCGCCGTCTTCGCGATGATCTTGCCGAACGCCGCGATGTCGTGGCCGACCCCGGTGGACGTCTCGCTCAACGTCGAACATACTGCAACGGCGTCCGGATGATTGGCGAGCGCCTTCGTCAACTGCTCTGGCTGCACGGCCTGGCCGTAGGGGACCGTGACGTTGATCGACTCGATGCCGAACGCCTTCGCGATGTTCTTCCAGCGTTCACCAAATCGGCCCGCGATCAAGCAGATGATCTTGCTGCCTGAAGGCACGCTGTTCGCGAGCGCCGCTTCGAGGGCGCCGGTGCCGGACGATGTGAGCGGGATGACCAGGTTCTTCGTGCAAAACACGGTCTGCAAGTCCGCGAGCACCTCGGCGAGCATGGCGCGGAATTCGGCCGTGCGATGGAAGATCATCGGCCTGGCGAGTTCGAGCAACGTTTCTTCGGGCACCGGCGTCGGTCCGGGAGTCAGGAGACGCTGTTTCATGAAAAATCCTCGTCGAAAAGCGGCGGACATCCCCATTGTATGCATCTGCACACACAGAAAAAAACACCTCGCGTCGGCGTCGCGTCAAGAAACCCGTGTATACTAACGAAATCCTGCCAGGACCTTTTTCTCCCGGGAGATTCTCGTCATGCGTCGCGTTTCCTTCGTGCTCCTGTGTCTATTGACCGCCGTTTCGGGTTGCATCAAAAACGAAGCGTCCGAGATTCCGGTTGTCGCGGCGATTGCGGACAAAAATGCCAACGCCGACGAGAAGAAATCCGAGACTCCCGTGGCGATCCAGGACCCGAATCAGTTGGCAACCGACGGCTTCGGCAGTCTATCGGGGACCGTGACGCTCGATTCAGCGGATGGCAAGTTGCCGCCGATTGTCGATTTTACGAAGGCCATGATGGAGAAAGACGGGAAATGCTGCCTCGGTCCGAAATGCAAGGCGGAGGAAAAAATCGATCTGGCGTGGGTCGTCGATCCAAAAACGAAAGCGGTCGCGAACGTGATGGTGTGGATCAAGCCGCCCCTCGGCAAGACCTTCGCCATCCATGACAATTACAAAAAACGCGACAAGGAAACCGTCGTGATCGATCAACCGCACTGTCAGTTTTTGCCACACGTGTCGGCGTTCCAGCCGTACTACATGGCAAATGGCAAGCACGTCGAGACGGGTCAGAAGTTGGTGATCAAGAACAGCGCGAACTGTTCGCATAATGTTCGAGTGCTCGGCGATCAGATTGTCAACAAAGGCTTCAACAATACGCTGCCGCCGGGGACCGAATTGGTCAGCACGGACCTCAAGGATCCCCTCAAGGCGCAACGACTGCCTCTCGAAGTCCGTTGCGACATTCATCCGTGGATGGCAGCCCGATTGTTCGTCTTCGATCATCCGTACTACGCGATCACGAAGGCCGACGGCACGTACGAGATTCCTCTCGTCCCCGCAGGCGCTGAGATCAGCGTCTTCGCGTGGCACGAAGGCCAGGGCTGGGTGTTGACGAACAAGGGCCAGGCGGTGACGGTTGAGAAAGGCAAGAAGAAGACGCTGGATTTCCAGGTAAAGTACGCGCCGTGATAAGATAACGGGGATCGAGTAACCATGGTGAGACGAGGAACGCAGTTATGAGCACCGCGCAATCGCAGATGATCTATACGCCGGCAGACTTACTGGCGATGCCGGACGGCAAAAACTTCGAACTTGTGCAGGGCAATTTGGTGGAGAAACCGATGAGCGTGCTTTCGAGTATCGTCGAAGTCAACGTCTCGACATTGTTGAAAGTTTTTTCAAGAACTCAAAAAGCCGGCGAAGTACTCGGCTCGACGAATGGGATTCGGTGTTTTCCCGACGATCCAAATAAGGTGCGCAAACCGGATGTATCGTTCATAAAATCGGAGCGATTTTCGATTGAACATTTGTTGGAAGGTTTCTTGACGATCGCTCCTGATCTTGTTGTCGAAGTCATTTCCTTGCGCGATCTTGCGGGTGAACTCGATTGGAAAGTCGAGGAATACCTGGCCGCCGGCGTGCCTCTGGTTTGGGTGATCGATCCGGAAGCCCAGCTCGTGATCATTCATCGACACGACGGCAGCGTGACCAAGTTGCGGCGCAACGACGAACTCACCGGGGAGAACATCCTCCCTGGTTTCAAATGCAAGGTGGCGGACCTGTTTCCTGAAATGAAGCGAGGCTGAGTCGAACGCGACTATTTCGCTTCATTCCAGTAGATGCGAATGTTCTTCGTCGCGCGGCCGATGGCGACGATGTCCATCTTGCCGTCGGCGTTAAGGTCGGCGACACGCAAATCTTCAACCGCGACGCCGCCGTTATCGACGATCTGGCGTTGCCATTTCGCGCCCTTGTCGTCGAGCGCCTTGTAAACGCGAACGCCGCACTTCTCCGCGAACTTGTCCGTCTTGCCAGGATTGTCGCGCACGCCGATGACGAGATCGTCATTGCCGTCGCCGTCGAGGTCGGCGAAAGCGACCGCGTGGCCCCAGCGTAATTGCTCGTCGATGACGTGGCGGTCCCAGAGCTTGCCCTTCTCGCCGGGCTCCGTGTAGACGACGACTTGATCGCCGTGCCAGGGTTCGATTGTCGCGATGACCTTCTTGCCGCTTTTGAGTTTGCCCATCTTGATCTCACTGGCGCCGCGCTTGCCTTTGGGATTCTCCTGATTGCCCGCGCCGAGGTGCGTGCGCTTCCATTTGCCATCGAGCATCGACAGGAGATTGACGCCTTCGTAGCTCGCCATCAGGATGTCCTGGCCCTTGCGGCCTGCGGCGTCGATGGGATGAAAATTGTGCGACACGTGCAGGCTCTCATCAAGCACTTCGGGCGTCCAGCGATCCTTGGTCGGATCTTTCGGAATGCGATAAGCGGTCACGCGGATCGGCAGGCCGTCGGTCCAGTTGTTCGCGGCGCTGCTGTTGCGGCCAAGGAGCGGCACGGAGATTAGCGCCGCCTTGCCGTTGCCGTCGATGTCGGCGAAACGAATGCGATGGATCGTCGGCTCCGGATCAATTTCAAACATCGACCACGGCTCATCGAGGTTTTTGCCGCGCTTGAGCCATTGCAGGGTGCCGTTGTCCTTGGTCGAGAGGTTTTTCCAGCCAGCGCCGAGTGCGAGGTCAAGCTGGCCGTCGCCGTCGATGTCGTAGGCGTCGATGCAAACGTTGTCGGGCTTGGTCATGCCCTTGATGACGGTGTGTACCTTCCAACTCGGGTTTTCGAGCCAGATGACGCGCGTGGTGTCGACGACGACGATATCCTTCTTGCCGTCGCCGTTGATGTCTTCGAGGACGACCGCGTAGCCGACCGTCAACTTCTCCGGCAACTCCTGCATGCGGAATGCGAAAGTCCTCACCCCCGGCCCCTCTCCCAGGGGGAGAGGGGAGGAACGAAAGTCGCCCGCAAGGCCGTCCCATTTTGCCGAACCGAATGCGATGATTGCGATGCCGAAGCACAATCCAGTGAAGATTTTGCTCATGTTAGCCGTTCCTTTTGACAGAGCGCGGATCCTGGAATAAACTAGGAGTGTAGCAGAAATGCTACGTGATGAAAGTCGGAACCGGAACAAAGAAGGATAACGGCATGGCACGCATGTTTGGTGCTTTATTGTTGGCATTCGCCGTCCTTTCGAGCGTGGACGCTCAGGAAGCCAAGCGCGGCCAGATCGACGTCGATTCGATCTTCAAGAAGCTCGATTCGAACGCGGACGGCAAGTTGCAGAAGGACGAATTCCTGAAGATGGCGGACCGTTTCAAAGATAAGGACAAGGCTCGCGAGAAACTGGTGTCCGCATTCGTGCGGATCGATTCGGCGAAGTCGGGCTTCCTGTCGAAAGATCAATTCCGGACGTATCTCGATGCGGCGAAGCGGAAAGACGACGGACGATAAATCGACATTACAAAGCGGAAATGAAGAGGGGAGTGTCGCATGCGGCACTCCCTTTTTTTGTTTCTGGCCTAACGCATTGTCAAATCAACAACGATGGCCGGGAGGGCGAGGCTCCTGCCGAGCCGCGAGCATGGTTATGCGCGACGTTGCTGCGGGTTCTGGCTCGGCAGGAGCCTCGCCCTCCCGATCATCCTAACGCTTGCCTTCTTCGCCGAGCATCCGCTCCAGCGACTCGATCGTCTCGCGAATATTGTGCAGATTGGGATTGATTCGACTGGCCCGGCGATAGATTCGCAACGCCGCCTTGAGCTTCTTTTGCTTCATGAAGCACTGCCCCATGCCGGCGGCGGCGCCGAAGTGGTACGGGTTGAGCCGCATCGTCTTTTCGCAATCGGCGATGGCGCGGATGTAGTCGCCGCGCAAGTAATGGAAGACGGCCCGCTGATTGAACGCCTCGGCAAAACGCGGCGCTTTGCGCAACAACGCTTCGAAGCCGTTGAGCACTTCCTGCGGATTGCCGTCGTCGGCGATCAGGCGCATGAGCCGGCGCAGTTCCTGATTGTTCTCGGGCTTGTCGGCGCGGCGCCAGATCGACCACAACGCGTCCGCGGCCATTTCGCGAACCATCGGATCATCGTCGTGCAGACAGTGGGCGACGGAAGCGTTGACCTGAATCGAACCGGTCAGGTCCAGCGCCAGAACGGCGGCCTGGCGCGCCTGGGCGTCCGGCGAGTTGAGAAGGCGTTCGAGGGTGTCTTCGAAGTAGCGGGCTTCGACGGCCCGTTTGAATTTGGCGAGAGCCTTGCGGTATTGACTGCTGCTATCGGGTTCGTCGGGACGATGTTCGGGCAACAAAACGTAATATTGAAGGAGCAGCGGTTGCACCACGATGACACCTTGCAGCTGAGTTTGGGAGATTGTGACCGAGGTGCTCCGTCACCGACATCCCTACGTTATAGAAACTCGTAGACGAGATGCAACTAACTTTTCGTTTAGCGCTCGCCCCGCGCCAAGCGAGCGCTCAACGCCTCTTCGTTTCATGGATTTCCCATGCCGTTTGCGCCCACTGCCGGCGGCCGCGACTTTTTCCAAGTAGCGACGTCCGCCGTCAACACTTCCACCGCGCGTTCCAGCTGCCGATCGATGCCGCGCGCCAGCTCATCCGGATGCGGATCGATGATAATGTCGGGCATCACGCCTTCCTTTTCCATGTTGACGCCCTTGATCGTGTGCACGCCGATGCGCGGCGTGCGAAACGCCGATCCGTCGATGAGCGTGATCTGCCGCGTGGCGATGACGTGGCCGCCCGTCGGTTGGCCGACGAGCTTGCCCAGGCCCCAGGTGCGAAATGCGTGCGGGAAAATCTCAGCGTCGGAGTACGAGCGATTGTTGATGAGGAGCACCAGCGGCTTCGTCCACTTGCGATCGTACGAACGCATCACCATGCCGGAGGTGCCGTCGCGATGGATGAAGATCGTATGTTCCTTGCCGGTGAGATAGTTGAGCACCTGATCGTGCGTGAAGCCGCCGCCGTTGTAGCGCACATCAAGGACGAGGCCTTCCTTGTCGAAGTTATCGGAATACAAGGCACGAACGAATCGTTCCAGGCCAGGCTCCTGCATGTTGGGGATGTGAATGTAGCCCAGCTTGCCCTTCGACAATTCCGCAACCTTCTGCGCGTTGCGGGCGATCCAGCGTTCATAAAGAGGTTCATTGAGCTTGGCGCGATTTTCGCCGCGCACTTCGACGCGCCGCTTGCTCGTGCCCTCCGCGTTCGCGACTTGCAAGGCGACGACTTCGCCGACTTTATCGTTGAGCAATTTCGAAACGTTGACATTCGGCGTCAACGCGACGCCGTCGATGCCGATGATGCGATCGCCGGCGCGGAGATTGATGCCGCGTTGATCCGCGGGCCCGCCCTTGACGATTTCGAGAATGCGCAAATCGGGCCCCGGGTAACGCGGATCGAACAGCAAGCCGAGATCGGCGGTCGGTTGATCGGGGGTGCTGAGGTTGCCGGAGATACCGAGGTGCGACGCGTTGAGCTCGCCCAACATTAGCGTCACCAGGTCGTAAAGGTCTTCCTTCATGACGCAGTGCGGCACCAGATCGCGGTACTTCGTGCGGATTCTCTTCCAGTCGGCGCCGTGGAAGTTGGGATCGTAGAAGTTCTCATTGAGGGCGCGCCAGCTTTGATCGAACATCTCTTGAAACAAATCTTCCTGGCGAATCGTCATCTTGGCGTTGAAAGGGACGATGTTCGGCCCAATCACGGCGGGGCCGCCGACCATGACGGCGCGGAGATTGCCAGTGCCGTCGCGGAAGTAGATTTGGCCGGGGAAGTAGCGCGACCACGTGATTTGCGTCGGCTTCAGGTTGCCGGTCGTGAGCCGTTGCACGGCGCCGCCGTCGGTGCTGGCCATCCAAAGGTCTTCGGTTTCGTCGCTGATGCCCCGGAAGGCGATCTTCGTGCCGTCGCCAGAGATGGCGCATTCGTTGGTTTTCAACCCCGCGGGGTGTTTGACGCGCAAATGAATGTTGTCCCAATCGATTTCCTTACCCGGCGCTGTACCCAGCGCGGGAGGACGCTGCAATGACATCACGTAGGCGCTGAACTCATTGCCCTTGCGCATGCTGATGAAGGTGATCTTGTTGCCGGTGCGGCTCCAGGTGACGCCGCCGTTGTACGTGGCGAAGCGCGTGATGTTGCGTGCCGGATCGGCCGCGTTCGCGCCGGTCGCCAGGATGATGAATAGCTCGCTTGCAAACGAGCCGTCCATGCCGGCGTAGCAAATCCAGCGGCCATCGGGGGACCACTCGTAATCGAAGACCTGGCGATCGCCGACGATTTCCTTTTCGTTCTTGCCATCTGGACTCATCGTCATCAATTTGCCGGCGCGGACGAATGCCACGCGCGTACCGTCGGGCGAAAAGCTGACGCCCATTTCCGGCTCCGACGTATTCGTGATCTGTTTGACCTTGTAGGTATGAGCGCCGACGATGTCCGGATGCTCGGGATCGTCCGATTCGAGGGCGTAAATGTCTTCATGCCCGCTGCGATCGGAAAGGAAAAGGATTCTCTTGCCATCCGGCGACCAGGCGATGCCATGATCGAACGCCGGGTGATCGGTGAGCCGTTTCGCTTTGCCGCCGTTGCGCGGCATGAGGAAGATCTCGCCATGCACGACAAAGGCGCTGTGCTTTTCGTCCGGCGACCAGGAGAATTCGCTGGCGCCGGTGGTGAACGTCTTGATCGTCTCGCTACCCGCCTTGTCATCGGCGTTGACTTCGATGCCGAGCTTTCGGCTCACCTTGTCCTTGATCGAATAAACATAGATGTCGGCGCCGCATTCATACACAATTGCTTCGCCGTTGGCGCAGATGCGCGCCCGGCGAACGAAGTCGTCCTTGTGTTGCGTCAAAGCGACCGGCTTGCCGTCCGGTTCTTGACTGACAATATTCGCCAGGCCGCCCGCGACATCGCTGACGTAGTAAAGCGTCTTGCCGTCGGACGACCACATCGGGAAACTGTCTTGCCCCTTGTGGGTGGTGAACTGCTTGTTGTTGCTTCCATCGCTGTCGCTAATCCAGATATCGTCGTTCGAGGAGCCTTGATAGCCCTTGCGATACCAACTTCCGGGGCCGCGCACGTAGGCGATCCGGTCCCCCTTGGGCGAATAGCTGCCGTCGCGGCCTTCGAAGACGCTGATGCGTTTCGGCTGGCCGCCGTTGATGGAAATGGAAAACAACTCGACCTGGACCGGCACGTTGATTTCGCGTGCCGACATGAAGAGAATATTCTGACTATCGGGCGACCAGCCAGTGACGTGATCGTCGGCCGAGTCGAAGGTGAGCCGTTTCGGGCGGCCGCCCTTGACGGGAATGACGAAGACATCGTACTGCCCGTGCCGATTGGACGAAAACGCGATCCATTTGCCGTCCGGGCTGAACACCGGATTGAAGTCGTGCTTCTCATGCATCGTCAAATGATGGGCGACGCCGCCATTGGCATCGACGGTCCAGAGGTCGCCCAGATAGCTGAAGGCGACCGTCTTGCCGTCGGGCGACAGGGCCGGCGAACGCGCGAAACGGATCGGCTCCTGGGCCCACGAAATCATCGGTACCATCAAAACGGCGCATGCGAAAACGAAACGGCTCATGGAAGGATTCCTGCATACTTGAATGATTCTCGTTCCCAGGCTCCGCCTGGGAACGCACTGCCGCGAGGCTCTGCCTCGCCGAA
>DAIOGM010000039.1:10649-28579 GCA_036745215.1 Gemmataceae bacterium | reverse complement strand
AGATTGGAAAACTTGCGCAGGAAACAAAGATTCTGATCATTAGTAGAACAGATGGTTAGAGGTAATTCTTCCTATCTGAGTGAATCTGTGTTCATCCGTGGTTATTGAGTTTTTGGTAAACCTCGTGCAATGGGATATTGTGTTCACGTGCGATTCGGGCGCAATCCTCATACTCCGGCGTCACAATCGCCGCTCCGCCTTTCACCCAGCCGCGCTTGCACCGCACCGGGCCCCACGGCGTTTCCAGTGTTATCCCTTCGCGTTTCAGCTTGTTGCGCTCGGCGCGATGCCGGCGGACGCCGAAGGTTTGCGTCTCGCGGAAAAGAATCGTTTCCAGCAGATCGAGGTTCGCTTCCGTGGCGATGACGCTGAGGATGACGCCGGGCCGATGCTTTTTCATCTGGATCGGCGCCGTCCACACGTCGAGCGCGCCGGCGGTGAAGAGGCTTTCGATGGTGAAGCCGATGATCTCGCCGGGGACGTCGTCGAGGTTGGTTTCGAGAATCCAGACGGTGTCGGAATCCTCAACCGGGGCCTTACGGCCCTCGGCTCGCCCCACAAAAACGCGTAACAAATTCGGTTGTTCGAGGAAATCCTTGCTGCCGGCGCCGTGGCCAATTTTGTCGATCGTCATCGCCGGCGAATCGACGTATTCGGAAACGATGCTCGTCAAGATCGCGGCGCCGGTCGGCGTCGTCAACTCCGTCTTGATCGGGCAGGAACGCAGCGGTACGCCCTTGAGCAGCTCCGCCGTCGCCGGCGTCGGCACCGGCATGACGCCGTGTTCGCACTTGACCGTGCCGCTGCCGACCGCGACCGGGCTGGCGGTGAATTTCTCGACGCCCAAAAGATCGAGTGCGATCGCCGAGCCCGCGATGTCGGCGATGCTGTCGAGCGCGCCGACTTCATGAAAGTGCACCTCATCGACGGGAATGCCATGCGCTTTCGCCTCGGCGTCCGCGAGCCGGCGAAAGATCTTCAAGGCGAGTGCGAGCTGTGCTGGCGTCAATTTGCCGCGCGTGAGGATCGCTTCGATATCGGGCAGATGGCGATGTTCGTGTTCGTGAGGCGCGTGGACAAAGATACGCGTCGCCGCGAAGCCGCCCTTTTGCACGCGCTCGGCATCGATGCGCACGGAGAGGCCGAGCGACTCGATGCCGGCGTACACCGGCTCCGTCGGCACGCCGAGATCGAACAGCGCCGCGAGCGTCATGTCGCCGGAGATGCCGCTGAAGCAGTCGAAGTGAGCCACACGCACTTTGGCGTTCCCTTCTTGCCTGATTCCCCCGCTTGCGAATCTCGTCGCGGCGCCGGGCGGTCCGATACATTGACGCGAGCGCTAAACGAAGACAGGTCATCTTACTTCATCATATATCTTCGCATGCCGCCCGCGCTGCCGCAGCCGGATGTCGCGGATGACAAAAATCAGCGCCGCGCCGGCCGCGATCATCAATCCGTTCGACACGCACAGGATTTGTGCCTGCAATGACCGCGACGCGTCGCCGACTTCGTTGCCGAGCGTCACCGCGACGAAAGCAGCCGTGAGCGTGGCGGCAAGAAAAAGCATCCACCAGATGCGCACCAGTGAACTCGAAGGGCCTTTCTGCCAGGTTCGCGGATCGTTCGTCGAGTTGGGATCGCTGGCGCGCCAGATTTCCTGCATGGCGGCGTACGGTTGATAAAGATTCGCGAATGGAATGAAAAACGACAGGGCGGCATGGCCCGGCGAATACGACAGGCCGCCCACTTTCAGGATGCGCAGATTCCGTGCCGCCTGAAAAAGCCAATTGAGCACGAGCAGCGCCGCCGGCCAGTACGTGGCGTGATGGAGGTATTGCGAGACACGCGACAGCGCCATCAAGTTCTGCCAATTGCGATCCACTTCCAGCCAGTCGTCAATGGGCGGCCGAAGGCCGATGGCAAATTCTCGATGCAAGATCAGCGCGTGGTCCATTTGCCTCAGTCGGCTCTCCTCAAAGTTGACGTAGAGCTGCACGCCGTAGCAAAAAACACTTACCGCGACGGCGATCATGGCCGCGCTCGCTTTCCATTGGCCGACCAGCGGTTCGTAGCGACGCGGCACGGGAGGAAAGTGGAACGGATCGTCAGCCGATTCGTCGCGCGGCGTCGGCGGCGGCAGCGGCGGCGCCGGCTGGGGGCGACGCAGCGCCGGATCAAAAACGTGCTGGCATCGCGGACATTGTACGGTCTGCCCGTCCGGCAAGATCGGCAACACCAGCTCTGCCTGGCAGCCGGGGCAGACGACGGTCTCGGTCACGCCTCGATCCTCAACGTCTCGAACCCCCTCGGTTCGAGTCCATGATAATCAACGATCGCTTCATTGGAAACGACGTTTATCGAATCCCGTCACAAGTCTTGCAGGCGATCGAAGCGACGCCATTGCCGGCGTTCCACTTGCAGCATGATGACGCAGAACAGGATCGCCGCCGCCGCCCCGGCCAGGCACGACAACGCAATGCTGACCGAAAACCAATACATCACGATCAAGCTGCCTTCATCATGAAACGGAAACGGCTCGACGTTGATGACGATTCGCAAATGCCGAACGAGAAACAGCGTCCACCAGGCACGAATCAACCAGCTCGGTCGGCCGTCCTTCCACGCCAGCGAATCGGCGGGCGCGGCGGGATCGCTTGCCATCCAGTATTCTTGAATCAGGCGATACGGAATCCAGAAAAGCCGCCACGGCGCCTGGCAGGCGGCTACCGCGGCGTCCGGCGAACGCGTCACGCCCTGGACTCGCAACAGATTGAAATTGCGATAGACGGCGCTAGTCCAGAAGTACGTGATGGCGCCGGCCGCAATGAAGAGTACGAGCCCGCAATACCCGAAAAAGTTTGCAAGCTGTTTGTCGCTTTCCAGATTGTGTTGAGCGCCGCGGAGAATATTGCCAATCGCCGAGGCTTTTTCAATCTCGGCCGACATTTGCAATACTTCGACGCCGGCGGAGAGCGCCAAGAGCGCCGCGGCCACCGACAGCCAGCCCCAGCCCGTCGGCGGCCGGACGACGCGGCGCTCGATATCCAATTCATCGTGCCAGGGAAGAACGAACGGCGGCTCGCCTTCGCGCAGCGCCTCGGTCGCCGTCGTCGCCGCGTGATCGCCGGCAATAATGCCGTGGCAGCGCGGACAGTTTCCATCATCGGGTTCGGCGGATTCCCAGCGTTGCCCGCAAGTCGGACAATGGTTTTCCGCGGGCATCGGGATATCTCCCTATGTCTGGTCCGGGGAGGCGCGCCCCTGCCGACGCCGGCGAATCTCTTGCAACTGCCAGATCGCGAACATGCCGATCGCCAGGCCCGTCAGAAGGCCGACGATGAGCGTACGCCACCAGTTGCGCGCCGCCTCGTCGGCATCGACGGTCGGCGTGTCCGCCGGCAAAAGCTTGACATTCAACTCACGCGGCTGCGGCAAAGTCGCGACCACTTTTTTCAACCTCTCATTGCGCTCCTTGATCGCCTGCGCGCCGTACTGCGGTCGATTGAGTGGATCATCCATCTTGAAAAAAATCCGACTCGCGCTGCGGAGCATGCGATTCCGATCGTCGCCATGACTTTCATCGGCCGCACACGCGTTAAACGTCTCGCCTAGAAGCCACAAGAGCCGTTGGTCGGCCGGCATCCAGATCAGCAATTGCTCGACGATCTCGACCGCGTCCCTGGGCAACTTCGCTTTTTCCGCTTTCGCGATGCGTCCTACTTCAAATTCGCCCTGCTCATTCAAGAATTTAACGGCCGGCTTGGGATCTTCCTTGCTGTCCTCGTCGAGGAAGATCGGATCGACGCTATCGGGCAGCGGTTTTTTCTGCTTGGCGAGCCGTTCTTCCTTGATGCGATGCCGCATCAGGCGTTTGAAATACTCCTCGATCTTGCGGTATTTCTCGAGGTTGTAGTCGTCTTTTAATTGACTCGACTTAAGAAATTGCTGCATCGCAGGATCGAGTTGTTCCATTTTTTCCTTGGGCCATAGATTCAGCGCATCATCCATATAAATCAGAGAGTTTTCTTTGAAATTCGCATCATGCGAGAGGAAACTCGCCGTCGCCAGATGAGCCCAAACGAGGAAGTGCTTTGGCTCCTCACGCGAGAGCGGTTGCAGAATGTGCGTTGCCTCGTACGCCTTGCCGCGGCGAATCAAGACAGCGCTGTAATTCAACTTGTCCGCGACGGTCGTCAGCTTGACGTTGCCATCCTTGCCCAGCGCCTCAGCGAGCACATATCGGCTGCGAATGCGCGAGTTCGCCTTCGGGTCCGCGATATTGGCCAGGTTGACAACGATCGGTTCGAAGACATTGATGAAATCACGATTCCAGCGCGTGTCTTCTTCGTGGTCCATGCTCGTGTAGTAGCCCGCCAATGCCGGTTGAACGCACGCCAATAATAACAAAAGCACGACTACTGTACGTACGATCATGACCATGGCCTCCTGCGGACGAGTGCGGACTCAGACATATTTCATTTTCGTTGGCCTGGAACTTGCTTTCGTACTATCAGCCTTTTTCAAGCCCGTTTTGCCCGAAAAACTTACAAGATCAAAGCATGTGATGCACAGGAAATAGGCAACGGCATATGGAGAACATCAATGTCCGCTCTCGATTTCCCCGGTCTTCGCAAAGAAATCGAAACTCGCGTCCTCGCCTGCACCGGCAGTCGGCTCCGCAATCTGGGCATCGAACTCTCGCCGGAGGGCATTCGCATCCTCGGCCAAACGACCACTTTCTATGTGAAGCAGCTTGCCCAGCATTGCGTTCGCGAAATCCTGCCGGACGTGCGGCTCGTCAATGACATCCACGTCCTCTAGGGTTTACGTTTAGCGCTCGCAGGTCGCCCACTGACGGCGCCGTCGTCATTTTTCGAATTCGCACGTCACCGTCGTCGTGATCCCGCCCCGCGCCGTGAACGCGCCGACCACCATGAGCTTCCGCGGCTGACACGCCTTGACGAAATCATCGAGCAAGCGATTGATCACGTTCTCGTAAAAGATTCCCTCGTTGCGAAACTTTTGCAAATACAGCTTGAGCGACTTCAATTCCACGCACAACTTGTCCGGCGTGTAAGTATAGGTAATCGTCCCGAAATCCGGCTGCCCCGTCATCGGGCATATCGACGTGAACTCCGGGCAGACGATCTCGATGACGTAATCGCGCTCGGAATACTGATTCGCGAACGTTTCCAATTGCTCGCTCGACGGCGTTTCCGGCATGGCTTGATTTCCTCGCACAATCTACCGTTTAGGATAGCAAAACCTCACGCCTTGGGAGACAGGCGCATCTCACGCCAACTGCTATTGACTCGCCGCGTGTGGCCGCTTATCACATGGCCCGTTTCTCGCCTCGATCCGCGCGGAGGGATTCGCATGCGCCGCTGGCTATTCTTGCTCGCTTCCTTGCCTCAATTGACGGGTTGCATGTGTTACGCCTATCCGACGCTCGCGTACACGCCGGAAGTCATCGTGGATAATCGCGACGGCGGGGCCCATGCGTTTCGCGTCGATATCGACCAGACGCACAAGCAGCCCGGCTCGGCCGCGTCGCAGTATACGCTCACGCAGATTGCGATCGACCGCGGCGGCACCATCCCGAGCCAGCTTGAAGTGGCGACGTCATCGGGTGTTTACGATCCATTCAAGCTCGTCGGCGGCTCCGAACACGAGCGCACGCAGTACACGATGACCGTTCGCCTGTACAAGCCGGGATCGCAGACGATGGAAGTGCAATCCTGGGACAAGACCAAGCCCATCCAGTGGATGCCCGCGGCCGATTTGTTGGCACAGGAAAAAGCAATTGACGATTTGCTCGCGGACCCGGCAACACCCGTGCTGCCGATTCAAAAAGACATGCCGACGCGGCACACCTGGTGGGAGCTCAAGGATCAAAAGACGGCCACGCTCGGCTTGCAACCGGGCCCGACATCGACCAGTCAACGTTATGCACTGCATTTTGCCGCCGGTGAATACGGCCGGCTCGCCAACGGTCCGGAGACTAGAGCGCCGAACATGCAAGCGGTGCGCGAACGATTGGTGGCGAAGGCGATTTGGTTAAAGAACTATGCGGATCAACAGGGAAAATAATCTCCCCTCTTCGTTTAGCGCTCGCATGGCGCCGCGCGAGCGCTAAACGTGAACTGGATTGTCACTTCCCGCTAAAATCCTTCGCAAACGCCTCCGGATTCAACTCCGCCCCCGTCGCATGCTTCGTCAGTTCATTCCACGGCAACGTCCGCCCCGGCTCGAAAACGCTGCGCCGCATGAACGCTCCGACTTCCTTGTTGCCGACGTAGACGACCGTGTCTGGATTGGCGCCGTTGTAGACCTTTCGCGCAATCGTGTGATGGAGCTGCGACGCGAACAATTGGCCCATCATGTAGTTGTGATAATAAACCGGCGCCGACACGATGTGAATCTTCGCCCCGTAATCCGGTGCGCTGCGGCCCGGCGGGCGCTTGACCATCTGATACTTCTCGACGTTGTCCCACCAGAGCTTGTTCAAATCCTGCTCCGGATTCTCGTACATGCCCTTCTCGAAACGCAGCATCACCTGGCACCAGCGCGAGAAGATCAAGAGCTGATAACGCGACATCTTGGCGGCGGTCTCGTCGAACGTTCTCGGATCGTCCACCTTGACCGACATCTTTTCGAGCCAGGCCCGGCTCTTGGACATCTTTTCGAACATCATCGCCACGCCTTCGGTCGTGAGGATGTGCGCCTCGGTCCGCAGCACATACGGCAGCTTCTCCGGGATGTTGATGCTCGAGTAAACAGCGTGGCCAAACTCGTGCAGCATGGTGCCCATCCATTGCTCGTTGGGCACGATGTTCGCCAGCACGCGCACGTCGGTGCCGTCGCGCGTGATGTCGGTGCAGAACGCGTGCTGATTCTTCCCCTCGCGCGGCTTGAAGTCGTTGCCGGTCTTCTCGATCACCAGGTCGATCGGCAAGTCGATGCCTCGGTAAAAATCCCGACACAGGGCGACGAGGTCCTGGTTATGGTAAATCTGGTCCAGATCGGCCTTGAACACGGCCGGGACTTCCTGGAAGAATTGATCGTGATAGTGCCACGGCATCAAATCGCCCGGCTTGACGTTGCACGCTTTCGCCAGCTCGGCGTCAATCTCCGCCTTCGCTTTCGTGAACGGCTCCCGCGTCAATTCATCGAGGCGATCGAACAGCTTGATCAGATCGTCGCCGTTTTGCTCATTCAGATTCAACAGCATCGCGTGATAGTTCGCGAAGCCGAGCTGCTTGGCGGCGCGATTGCGGACCTTGACGAGCTTCTTCAAGCCGGGCTCGACTTCCTTGCCGAGCACCTTGGCGGCTTCCCAGACTTCCTTGCGCTGCGCGGATTGCGTGGACGTCTTCAGGATTTGTCGAACTTTATTGTCGTCGAGGACCTGGTCGCCGACCTTGGCCCGGAAAGTAGTGAACGTCTGCTCGATCTCGTTGGAGAGCTTGGTCATTTCCTGGAGCACTTCCGCGTCGAGCTGCTTTTCCAGGCACATGAGGTAAACGATGTCGATGGCCCGCTTGGTGACGGAATCGTCGATGCCGCCGGCTTCCTTGATGGCTTTCAACTCGGCGAATTGCGTCTTGTCAGAAAGGACTGCGTCCAATTTGTTCTGGGCGTCTTCTTTCAGCTTGAAGGCTTCCTTCTTGCCGGTCATCATGGCGTCCCACCAGGCGCGATTGGCCGTCACTTCGAGCGGGCGGATTTTCTTGGTGAAGCCGGCGAGGAAGTCGCGGGCTTTTTGCGTCGATTTGGACTGCGCTGACGTGGTCGGCGCCAGCATCCAAAGCGCTGCGCACAGCGCGGCGACGACGAGTATCGCGATACGAATCGACAACATAGGGAATTCTCCAAAGCGCCGCTTGCGGTTTCGCGATTCCGCGGCGCCGGGCGCGCGAAACCGCAAGCGGCGCGTCAAGCATCAGCCGTGATCACGATAATCCCATTCGCCGTCAGCGCCAGCGTGTGTTCAACATGTACGCTCGGCAGCCCGTCCTTCGTTACCACCGTCCATTGATCGGCCAGCGTGCGCGTCTCATTGGTGCCCATGTTGACCATCGGCTCCACCGCGAGGACCAATCCCGGCTCCAGCCGGAAATCGACCTTGCGCAGTTCCTTGTAGCCGCGAACGACGAAGTTGGGCACCTGCGGATTCTCGTGCATGATGCGGCCGATGCCGTGGCCGACGTACTGCTCGACGACAGTGTAGCCGGCTTGCTTGGCCGTCTTTTCCATGATGCCGGCGATCTCGGACCACCAGCGGCGCTTCGGCAGCTCCTCCATTGCGATTTTCAAAAGTTGATGGCCCGTGTCGATGAGGCGCTGGCGCTCGGGACGCACGACGCCGACGGGGATGCTGGCGGCCGCGTCGGCGCACCAGCCGTTGAGCTTGCACGCGGTGTCGATCTTGACGATGTCTCCTTCGCGGATTTCCCGATTGGACGGAATGCCATGCACGATCTGCTCGTTGAGCGAAATGCACGTGCTCGCGGGGAAAGGGTGCTTCGGGTTCGGACCGGCGTAGCCCTTGAAGAGCGGAGTGGCGCCGTACTTGGCGTAGAGGGCCTCGACGGCGCGGTCGATGTCGATGGTGCGCGTGCCGGGCTTGCACATGTCGCGGCAAAGGCGATGGGCCTCGGCGACGATCTTGCCCGCCTCGCGCATGAGGCCGATCTCGCGCGCCGATTTCAGCTCGGCCGCCTGGGAAAAAAACGTGCGTAACACTTGCAGCCACCTCATCTCGTGCTTCGCTTTCGCCGGCGCATGCCGCGTGATTCACTTTTGCGCGGTCAATGTCTTGACGATATTCGCATAGATCGCTTCCACGTCGCCGCGGCCCTGGACCTCGACCAGGAGTCCTTGTTTTTGATAGTGACGCAAGATTTCATCGTGCAGGGCGTGAAACACGTCGAGCCGATTGAGGATCGTCTCGGCCTTGTCGTCGTCGCGCTGCGTCAGCGGGCTCTGGCATTTGTCGCAAACGCCATCCACCTTGGGCGGCTGCGTTATCACATGATAAATGGCCTTGCACGACGCGTTCGGGCAGCTCCGGCGGCCACTCAAGCGCCGCACGATTTCCTCATCCGCCACGTTCAAGAACACGACGGCGTTCAAGCCCAGCGCCTCATTCGCCAGCACGGCGTCGAAGGCGATCGCCTGGACGTGCGTGCGCGGGTAGCCGTCCATGACGAACTTCTGCGGCTTGTTCGGCCCGCGAAAACGCGCACGCACGATGTCGTTGACGAGCTCATCGGGCACAAGCTGGCCGGCGTGCATGAATACCTTGGCGCGCATTCCGTCCGGCGTCTGATGGGCGACGGCGTCGCGCAAGATGTCGCCGGTCGAAAAATGCACCAGGCCCTGACGCTCGGACAGGAGCTTCGCTTGCGTCCCCTTGCCGCTGCCGGGCGGACCGATGAGGATCAATCGCATACGGTTTTCCTTGCGACGGGCGGCGCGCATCTGTCTATACGCGTCGCCGGCAATGGAAATTCTCAGGGACAAGCGCGCTGCTTGTCCCTACGCGGTATTTTCGGAAACTCCCAGTGTGCACGCAAGGTCATCGGGCGTCAATCAAAAAAGAAAACCCGACGCCGAGCAGATTCGGGGTCGGGTATTGGATTGCTGCCACGCCGCGAGCGGCGGTCAATCTTCGGTGAGGCCCGGATAATTTCGCATGACAAGATGGCTATTGATCTTCTGCACGAGGTCGAGCGCGACGCTGATGACGATCAAAAGGCCCGTGCCGCCGTAGAAGCTCGCGATCGTGTAGCTGATTTCAAGCGACGTCGAGATCAAACTCGGAATGATCGCGACAATCGCCAGAAACGCGGCGCCGACATAGGTGATTCGCATGATCACTTTCTCAAGATAATCGGCGGTACGCTTGCCGGGGCGGTAGCCGGGAATGAAGCTGCCATAGTCCTTGAGGTTGTTGGCGATGTCTTTGGGATTGAAGGTGATGGCGGTCCAGAAATAGCAGAAGAAGTAAATGAGGACGATGTAGAGGATATTGTACAAATAGCCCTGACGTTCCAGCGCGAACGCGATGTTGAAGGCGAAATCGGAAATGACGCTGCGCTCGCCGCCGCGGGACGCAAGCTGGCCGAGGCCCTTGAGGGCGACGGTCGGCAGGATGAGCAAGCTGGACGCGAAGATCACCGGCATGACGCCCGACTGGTTCAGACGCAACGGCAGGAAGTTTCGTGTGCCGCCGTAAACGCGACGGCCGCGAACGTGCTTGGCGGACTGCGTTGGAATGCGGCGCTGTGCCTTCGTCATGGCGATGACGCCGACGACGACCGAGACGAAGAGGAAGATGAGCACAAGGATTTTCTCGAGACCCACATCGCCGCCCGTGCCGGAGCCGCCCAGCATAAGTACCGAAGAGCGAAGCTCGCCGCGTTCGAAGAACAGCGAATACGTCGCATCCGGAATGCGGCAAACGATGCCGGCCATGATCAAAAGGCTGATGCCGTTGCCAATGCCGTACTCGTCTATTTGTTCGCCGATCCACATCAGGAAGACGGTGCCCGTTGACATGATGAGGATCGTGCTCAGATAGAACCAGATGGATGTGTCAAATCCGGGTATGGCTAAACCTAAACCTTGATCCGCCTTTGAGCGCGCAATGACAGACACCCACATCCATGCTTGAAACAAGCATATGACCACGGTGGCGTAGCGCGTGTATTCGTTGATCTTTTTGCGCCCCGCCTCGCCTTCTTTTTGCAGCTTTTCAAGCGGCGGATAGACGCTCGCCAGGAGCTGGAAGATAATCGACGCGGAGATATAGGGCATGATGCCGAGGCCGAAGATCGTGCTCTGGCTCAAGCTGCCGCCGGAGAACATCGAGATCATGCCGAGGAGGCCTTCCTCGGAGCCCTGGCCCCAGCGCATCATGGCGGCCTGGTCGATCATTGGCACGGGGACGTGGAAGCCGATGCGATAGATGGCGAGAAAGAGCAGGGTGATGAAGATCTTTTGCCGAAGCTCTTTGATCTTGAAGACGGACGCAAGCCGACTCTGCCCGAAGGAGCCGAGACCGGTTTTGACCATCGCGCTTGCGGTCGCCATTGCGAAATCCTCAAGTAGCCGCGGCTTGCGGCTATCAACGTCCTTGCGTCAAATCCATTTGGACCAAAGATACCAGGGGAGGACGAGTCCGATCAATAGATGAGTTATTGGGTGTCCGCTTTTTTCTTCATCTTGTTGCGAACGGGCTTCTTCGGGGCAGCGATCCGTTCCGTGGCGCCGCCCTTGGCCTTGATTTTCTCGTCGGCGGATTTGGAAAAATGGTTCGCCTTGACGGTTAGTTTTTTGGTCACGTCGCCCTGCCCGAGGACGCGAACGCCGTCGGCCGGGCCCTTGGCGAGACCGACTTTTTCTAGCGCCGCGGCATCGACGGTGTCTCCGTCCTTGAACGCCTTGTCGATGTCGCCGACGTTGACTACGTGATATTTCTTATCCCACGTTTCGTGGCTGAAGCCGCGCTTCGGAATGCGGCGGAAGAGCGGCATCTGGCCGCCTTCGAAGGTCCAGCTTGGCTTCTTGGCGCCGGCGCTGGCCCATTGGCCCTTGCTGCCGCGCGAGCTGGTTTTGCCGCTGCCCGAGCCGGGCCCGCGGCCGACGCGCTTCTTCGGCGTGCGTTTGTTGATGCCGTGATGTACGGTCGAAAGGTCCATTAGAGAGTCACTCCCCGAAGCGCCTGAACTTCCTCGCGGGTGCGCAACTGCTTGAGGCCATCGATGGTGGCCTTGACGAGGTTGATCGCGTTGGTGCTGCCGTGAACTTTGGTGAGGATGTTATGGATGCCGGCGGCGACGAGCACATCGCGCACGCCCGGGCCCGCCTTGACGCCCGTACCCGGGCCGGCGGGAACCAGAATCACTTTACTCGCGCCGAACTTGCCGACGACCTTGTGCGGAATCGATTGGCCCTTCATGGAGATCTTCGGCAACTGCTTGAGCGTCTTCTCCGCTTCCTTGGCCGCCTTCTCGACGGCGGGCGGGACCTCGTTGGCCTTGCCGTAGCCCCAGGCGACGCGGCCCTGGCGATCGCCGACGACGACCATCGCATTGAAGCTGAAACGGCGGCCGCCCTTGACGACGGCGGCGCAGCGGCGAATCTTGATGATGCGCTCTTCGAGCCCGCTATCCGAACGGTCTTGCTTGTCACGTCCGTCGCGTTGATCTTTGGCCATGTGTTTTTCTCATTCATTGCATTCTTCGTTTAGCGTTCGCATGACGTCAAGCGAACGTTAAACGAAGAATCAGGTTCAGAATTTCAAGCCGCCTTCGCGAGCGGCGTCGGCGAGAGCCTTGATTCGGCCGTGATATCGATAATGGCCGCGGTCGAACGCCGCCAGCTTGATGCCCTTGGCGAGGGCTACTTCCGCGAGCTTCTTGCCGACGACTTGCGACGCCTTGATGTTGCCGCCATACGGCAAGCCGGCGCGGATGTCCTTGGCGCGGCTGCTGGCGGAGGCGAGCGTGACGCCCGTCATGTCGTCGATCAGCTGCGCATAAATGTGCTTGGAGCTGCGCTGGACGGTCAAACGCGGGCGTTCCGCAGTACCGACGATCTTGCTGCGCACATGACGGCGACGCCGAAGTTGGCGTCGATGTTTAGTTTTTTGTTGGTCCATGACTGCCTCGTATTGCCGCTTGCGGCTTCGCGTTCGAGTAATCCACTCAAGCGCTAAGCCGCGAGCGGCTTGAACTCACGCCGCGCCGCTGGCGAACGACTTGCCTTCCTTGCGGCGAATCTTTTCGCCTTCGTACATGATGCCCTTGCCTTTGTACGGCTCCGGCTTGCGGGATGCGCGGATCTCGGCCGCGAACTGGCCGACCTTTTGCTTGTCCGCTCCCTTGACGACGATCGTATTCGGATCGGGCACCTCGGCCGTGATCCCCTCGGGCGGCATCATGATGATCTGATTCGCGTAGCCGACCATCAAGACGACGGCCTTCTTGTCCATTTTCGCCTGGTAGCCGATGCCTTCGATTTTGAGGCGTTTCTCGTAGCCCTTGGTGACGCCTTCGACCATGTTCTTGATGAGGGAGCGCGTCAACCCGTGCAAGGCGCGGTTCTCGCGTTCGTCATTCGGACGCGTGACCTTGACCGCCTTGCCGTCGGATTCGACTTTCATGTTCGGGTGCCAGTCGAATTCGAGCTTGCCCTTGGGGCCTTCGACTCGAATCTTGCCGGCGTCCACCTGGACCTTGACGCCGGCGGGAATGGCGACTGGTTGTTTGCCGATGCGGGACATAAGGACCTCAAATTCGAAATCCGAATTCCGAAACAAATCCGAAACACCAAAAAGCAACCTCGGTTGCGTTTCGTTTCGTGATTGGAATTTCGAAATTCGAATTTGTTTCGGATTTCGAAATTCGGATTTCGGATTTTCCTACCACACGTAACACAACAATTCGCCGCCCAGACGTTCGGCTCGCGCCTTGCGATCGCTCATGACGCCGCGATTGGTGCTGACGACGGAGATGCCCATGCCTTGCAAGACGGGCTTCAAATCCTTGTAGCCGCAATACAGACGCCGGCCGGGCGTCGAGGCGCGCTGGATGCGGCGAATGACGCGTTCGCCGTCGGGGCCATACTTCAGATAAATACGCAGCACCTTCTTGTCCTTGTCGCCGAGTTCGGTCTGGAACGTCGTGCGGCCGTCCTCGGCCTTGACGACCTTGCCGACCTGGAAATTCGCGACGAAGCCCTCGTCTTTGAGCACCTGCGCGATGGTCACTTTCACCTTCGTGCAAGGCATATCGACCGCGGGCGACTCGATGCGATTCGCGTTGCGGATGCGCGTCAACATGTCGGCGATCGAATCGGTCATCATACCAGTACATCCTCTTTCTTCGTTTAGCGTTCGCATGGCGCCGCGCGAACGCGAAGCCGCAAGCGGCATTTACCAGCTCGCCTTTTTCACTCCGGGGATCAACCCCTTGTTTGCCATGTCGCGGAAGCAGATTCGGCAGATTCCGAACTTGCGATACACCGCGCGAGCGCGGCCGCACAGCCGGCAACGCATGCGAATGCGGATGCGTTCGCGCGGCAACATCTTCTTCTTGCCGGACTTGTGCTTCTCAATGGCCTTGAGATTGCGCTCGTGCTCGACTTTTTTCATGCTTCCCGGAACGGCATGCCGAAGAGGCGAAGCAGCTCGCGGGCCTCGTCGTCGTTGCGGGTGCTGGTGACGAAGGTGATGTCCATGCCCTGCGTGAAGTTCACCTTGTCGGGGTCGATTTCCGGGAACACCAGTTGCTCGGTCAGGCCGATCGTGTAGTTGCCGTTGCCGTCAAAGCTCTTCGGATTGACGCCGCGGAAGTCGCGAATACGCGGCAAGGCCACGCTGACGAGCCGATCGAGGAACTCATACATGCGCCGGCCGCGAAGCGTGACGCGGCAGCCGATTTCGTTGCCTTCGCGAAGCCGAAACGCGCTGACGGCGATGCGCGCCTTCGTGATCTGCACGCGCTGGCCGCAAATGGAGGTCAACTGCTCGGCCGCTTGCTCCATGCGGTTCTTGTCTTGCAGCGCCTTGCCGACGCCCATGTTGACGACGATCTTCTGCAGCCTCGGCAGACTCAGGACGTTCTTCCGGCCCAGCTTTTCCTGAAGCTTGGGAAGCATCTCTTTTTGATATCGTTCTTGCAAACGGGCCATGACTCAACCTCGGTCAATGGACGGACACTTGGTGCAATCTCGCCGTGTTATTTTTGGGCGTAAGCCGTGCGTTCCTTGCTGAGGAAACCCAGGCCGGTGCCGCACTTCTTGCAATAGCGTTCCTTGCGGCCATTGGCGGCGTAACGTTTGCCGATGCGCACGCCGCGCTGGCAGGTGGCGCAATAGAGCAGAACGTTGGAAATCGCGATCGGCATTTCCTTGGAAAGCCGGCCGCCTTGTGCGTTGCGGCGATTGGGCTTCATGTGGCGGTACACGCGATTGACGCCTTCGACGACGATCTTGTTCTTGTCGGGCAGCACGCGCAAAACGCGGGCGGTGACGCGGCCTTTCGAGGTGCCGGCGTCGTCTCCCGTGATCACTTCGACGATGTCTTCTTTGCGGATGTACATGTTAAAACCTTCTTCAACGTTTACCAGCGCGAAGCCGCAAGCGGCAGAATCAAACGACCTCGGCGGCGAGGCTGACAATCTTCAAGTAGCCGCGATCGCGCAATTCGCGGGCGACGGCGCCGAAGATGCGCGTGCCGCGCGGGTTGTCGTCTTCCTTGTTGAGGATAACCATGGCGTTGCGATCGAAGCGGACGTAGCTGCCGTCGTCGCGACGCATCGTCTTTCTGACGCGGACGATGACGCCCTTGACCACGTCGCCCGGCTTCACGTCGCCGCCGGGGATCGCCTTCTTGACGCTGGCGATGATGACGTCGCCCAGGCCCGCGGTGCGACGCTTCGTGCCGCCGAGCACCTTGATGCACATGCATTCCTTGGCGCCGGTGTTGTCGGCTACGTCAAGATAGGTATACATCTGGATCATTTGAATTCATCCATCATTTTCTCGTTTACGTTTAGCGCTCGCACGGCGCAGCGCGAGCGCTAAACGTAAACAGGTTACACTTGCGGCTGAGCCAACTCGCTTGGCGCGGCGGCCTGCGTCGGCGCTTTCTTGACGATGCGAACCAGACGCCAGCACTTCAGCTTCGACATCGGCCGGGCTTCCATGATCTCGACGGTGTCGCCCATGTGCGACTCGTTCTTTTCGTCGTGGACGTAACAGATCGTCCGGCGCTTGATGAACTTGCCGTAGCGCGGATGCTTGACCAGGCGAGGAATCTCCACGCGTCGGGTCTTGCTCATCTTGTCGCGGGTGACGACGCCGACGGCGGTGCGACGGGTGCCACGAATCTGACTGGTCATTCCTTATTCCCTCACGATACTTGCGTCGGCTTCTGCCCGCGCGTGCCGAGTTTACGTTCTTTCATCACCGTCTTGATGCGCGCCACGTCGCGCTTCGCCTTCTGCATCTCGCTCGGCGTTTCCAGGCGATCGGTCGCGGACTGGAAGCGCAGGTGAAACAGGTTCTTCACCGTTTCCTTGAGCGTCAGCTCAATCTGTTCATCGCTCATTTGCCGCAGTTCTTCGGCTTTCATGATGATCACCCTGATGTTTACGTTTAGCGCTCGCTGGGTCCTGCGAGCGCTAAACGCAAGCTCCGTTCTTATATATTCGGCCGGCGCGCCACCAGGCGACATTTGAACGGCATCTTATAGGCAACGCGGGCCAAACATTCACGGGCCGCCGTTTCCGGGATGCCGGCGACTTCGAACAACACCATGCCGGGCTTGATCACTGCGGCCCAGTATTCGGGCTCGCCTTTACCTTTGCCCATACGTGTTTCGAGCGGAATCGACGTCACCGACTTGTGCGGGAATATGCGAATATATAATCGCCCTTCGCCGCGCATGAAGTGGCTCGCCGTCACGCGTCCCGCCTCGATCGATTCCGCGCTTAGCCAGCCTCCTTCGAGGGATTGCAGGCCGAACTCGCCGAAGGCGACGAAGTTGCCGCGCATGGCCTTGCCTTTGACTTTTCCGCGTTGATTCTTGCGGAATTTCACTCTTTTGGGCATTTGCGGCATGGGTGGATCCTATCTCAATCGAAGTACGTTAACTTTTTCCGATCAACCGTCGCGGCGCGGCCCGCCTCGGCCTCGGCGCGTCACTTTCGACTTCGGGGCGCCGGTCATCGTCGGGTCGCCTTCGTCGTCGAGGAAGTCGCCGTTGTTGATCCAGATCTTGATGCCAATATGGCCCTGCGCCGTCTTGGCTTCCGTGAAGCCGTAATCGATCTTCGCTCGCAACGTCGAAAGCGGAATGCTGCCTTCCATTGCGCTCTCGCAGCGGGCCATTTCCGCGCCACCCAGCCGACCGGAGAGCTGGATGCGAATTCCCTTGGCGCCGGCTTCCATCGTTTGCTCGACGGCGCGCTTCATGGTGCGGCGAAAACTTTGCCGCTTTTCCAACTGATCGGCGATGTCCTCCGCGACCAACTGAGCATCCACTTCGGGTCGAGCGACTTCCATCGTCTTGACTTCGATGTGGCGATGCGTCAAGTCTTCGAGTTCCTTGGTCAGCTTGTCAACCTCTTGGCCCTTTTTGCCGATGATGACGCCGACGCGAGCGGAGTAAATGTAAACGACGACCTTTTCGCGCGTCCGTTCGATGCGCACCCGCGAGATGCCGGGCCGGCCCTGCTTGACGCGCTTGTTCACGAACTTGTGGATGTGCTCGCGGATCCTGAAATCCTCAACCAGAAGCTCGGCGAACTCTTGCTTGCCGGCGTACCAGGTGCTCTGCCAGTCGAGCATGATGCCGGTGCGAAAGCCGGTCGGTCGTACTTTTTGGCCCATGAATCGCCCCTAACTAAACCGCATGCGGCTTAGCATTCGCGTGAATCTTGCGAGCGCTAAGCCGCAAACGGCAGAACCAAACGACTCGATTTCTTATGCGGCGCCTTCCGTTGCTGCGGGTGTTTCTTCCATATCGGACAGCGTGACGACAATGTGGGCGTATCGACGCTTGATCGGAAACGCCGAGCCACGCGCCCGCGGCATGAAGCGTTTCATGATCGGCCCGCCATCCACGCGCGACTCGACGACCACCAGTTCATCCTTATCACGAGCGCCGCGGTCCTCGGCATTGCCCATCGCGCTTTTGAGCACTTCTTCCAAAAGCCTTGCGCCTTTATTCGGATAGAAGCGGAGCATTTCCAGCGCCTCATCCGCCATGCGGCCGCGGATCAGCGCCGCGAACTGGCGAATCTTGCGGGCGTTCATGTCCGCGAAGCGATGTCTGGCTGTATAGTCCATCGTCGATTCCCTAAGCACAAGGCTCAAGTTCCGGGGGCAGGATTTGAACCTGCGACCTCCAGGTTATG
>DAIOGM010000039.1:0-10639 GCA_036745215.1 Gemmataceae bacterium | reverse complement strand
GCCTGGCGAGCTACCACTGCTCCACCCCGGGATATTTACCTAAATCATCCGCTACTTCGCCGCCCCGCCGCCCGCCGCCGCGGCAGCTGCCGCTGCCTTGGCCCGGCCGCCGGAATGGCCCTTGAACAATCGCGTCGGCGCGAATTCGCCGAGCTTGTGGCCAACCATGTCTTCCGTCACGAACACCTTGGCGAAATTCTTGCCATTGTGAACCAGGAACGTATGGCCGATGAAATCCGGCACCACCGTGCAATCGCGGGCCCAGGTTTTGAGCGGCTCGCGACTGCCGCTGCGCTGCTGCTTTTCGACTTTTGCAAGCAGGCGCTCGTAGACATACGGGCCTTTTTTCAGCGAACGTCCCATCGAAGCTTCCTCAAAACAAGGACTGATTATTTTAAGAATCGGCCCAATTTCGGCCAGTTAATTACCACCATTTCGTGGCACAAAATCTTATTTCTGCTGATAGTGCGGCCCCGGCCGACGCCGGCGAATGATCGCCTTGTTGGACGGCTTGCGTTTCTTGCGAGTTTTGCCGCCCTTGGAGAGGACGCCTGTTGGACCGCAGGGATGGCGACCGCCCGCGGTGCGGCCTTCGCCGCCGCCCATCGGATGATCGACCGGATTCTGCGAGGTGCCGCGGTTATGAGGCTTGCGGCCTTTCCAACGATTGCGGCCCGCTTTGCCTAAACTGATGTTCATGTGATCCGAATTACCGATGGCGCCGATCGTCGCCCGGCAATCGGCGCTCATGCGCCGCACTTCGCCCGACGGCAGCGTGATTTGCGCCCAATCCCCTTCGCGCGCGGTGAGCGTCGCCGAGCAGCCGGCGCTGCGACAAATCTGCCCGCCGCGCCCCGGTTGCATCTCGACGCAATGCACGCTCATGCTCAGGGGAATCTTCCTTAACGGCATGCAATGGCCCGTGCGTGGCTCCACGTCCTTGCCGGAAATCACGCGATCGCCCGCCTTCAAGCCCTCCGGCGCGAGGATGTACGTCTTCGTACCGTCCTCGTATTGCAACAGTGCGATGCGGCAAGTGCGATTCGGATCGTATTCGATCGACACGACCGTCGCAAAAACATCATCCTTGATGCGTTTGAAGTCGATGATGCGGTACATCTTCTTGTGACCGCCGCCACGGAAGCGCGACGTGACGATGCCCTGAAAGTTGCGCCCGCCCGACTTCTGACGCGGTACGACAAGTGTCTTTTCCGGCTTCTTCTTGCGATCGGTGATCTCGGCGAAATCGCTGACCGACCCGCCGCGACGTCCCGCCGTCACCGGTTTGTAGTATCGAATGCCCATCGCGATATCCTCTATATGCCGCTTGCGGCTTCGCGTTCGCAGTGAACCCTGCGAACGCGAAGCCGCAAGCGGCGTTCATTCTCAATAGAACTCAATCTTGTCGTCCGCATGAAGCTTGACGATCGCCTTCTTCCAGTTCGACAGCTTGCCCTTCTTGAACCGATAGCGGCGATGCTTGCCGAGCCGAAGCTGCGTGCGAACCGCGAGGACGCGCACGTTGAACAAATCCTCGACGGCCCGCTTGATCTGCGTCTTGTTGGCCCAGAGGTTGACGACGAACGAGTACGCATTATGATGCTCGTTCGTCGATTGGTGCGTCCCCTTTTCGGTGACGAGCGGCGCCAGAATAATCTGGTGCGACTCGAGCTTGGGGCCGAAGGTCGGTTTTTCTGCTTTTGCAACTGCCATGACATCATCCGAGTAGTGGTGAGTGGTGAGTGGTGAGTGGTGAGTGGTGAGTGTTCATTTCAAAACACTCACCACTCTCCACTCTTCACTCTCCACTATGCACCTATTTCCATTTCGCGTTCTTGCACAACTCTTGCAACGCCGCCTTGGTCAATACGAGCCGCTTCGGTCGCAACACTTCGTACGCATTGAGCTGCGACGCGGGCAGCACCGCCATGCCGCGAATATTGCGGGCCGAATGGTAGATCGTCTGTTTCGCGTCGATTTCGGACTTGCCGAGGCTGATGAGGCAGGTCTTGTCCGCGATTTGCAACGCTTTCAGAACATTCGCGACTGTCTTTGTCTTGATTTCCGGCAACTTCAAATCGTCAATGACAACCGTTTCCTGGTCCTTGATCCTGCTCAAGATCGCCATGCGCGTCGCATTTTGCACGGCCTTCTTCGGCAAATGGTATTCGTAATCGCGCGGCTTCGGCCCCTTCGCGGTGCCGCCGCCTTTACGCTTGTTGGAGCGGCGCGTGCCGACGCGGGCGTTGCCGGTGCCTTTCTGGCGGAACAATTTCTTCGTGCTGCCGGCGACCTCGCCGCGGCGCAATGTCGAATGCGTGCCCGCGCGTTGATTCGCCAGATACATCAGCACGACTTCGTGCAACAACTGCTTGTTGATCTTGCCGCCCAACTCCGCGGGATCGACTTCGACCGAGCCGACGGATTGACCTTGCGCGTTCATCACGGCAATAGTGATCGGCGTTGCTGGTTCACTGGCCACGGTACGACTCCAATCAAAGCCGCGTGCGGCGTAGCAAACGTCGTCACGCGCTACGCCGCAAGCGGCTATTCTATTGAACAAAAAACCCAGGGCATGTTGCCTTGACAGCACGACCTGGGTTTTTACCTATCGGCTTACGCGTTGCTGGCGAGCACGCGGATCTTGATATCCACGCCCGGCGGCAAGCTGAGGCCCTTGTTGAGCGCCTCGATCGTCTTGCCCGTAGGCTGCAGAATATCGATCAAGCGTTTGTGCGTGCGGATTTCGAACTGCTCGCGCGATTTGCGGTCGATGTGCGGCGACCGCAAAACGGTGTAGCGCTCGATTCGCGTCGGCAACGGAATCGGCCCGTGCACGATGGCGCCGGTGCGCTGTGCCGTCTCCACGATTTCGTGCGCCGTCTTGTCCAGCACTTCGTGATCGAATGCTTCCATTCGTATCCGAATTTTCTCGCTTGCAACGCCAGCCACGTTGAATTCCTCGAATAAAGGTCTCGATCAGTCGAGAACGATTAAGATATGTCGATTCGAGGAAGGCGTCAAGGCATGTCGAGCGAAAAGAGCCAAAGCCGGTGAATCATCAAATTAAGCCCGTATTTCGCAATGCGAATTTCTCGTGAAAGCAGCTGCCAAGCGCTTGCAATGCCCCGGAAACGCTTGGTAAAATACCTGCGCCACGAACCTGTCGCGTCTGACGCGCATCATCAAAACAAGGGAACGCATCGCGGATCGATGCGTCAGGTATTTCTCGCAACCAGGGGGCTTCATGATCGGCAACCACGCTTCGCCGCTCGACGCCAGCGTCTTGGTCCTCAACAAGATGTTCATGGCCGTGCACGTCATCAACGTGCGCCGCGCCTTCATTCTGTTGTGCAAGGACCTGGCCGAGGTGGTCGCTCTCGAAGACGGCCAGTTCTCGACGTACGACTTTACGTCGTGGCGCGAGGTCAGCGAGTACCGCGCCAAGAACTTCCGCCAGGAGGAGGACGACTGGGTTCGCACGTCCAACAGCGAAATCCAGGTGCCGCGCGTCATTCGCTTGACGAGTTACGAGAAGTTGCCGAAGCAAACGGTGAAGTTCAATCGCCGCAACATCTTCGCCCGCGACAACAACCAGTGCCAGTACTGCGGCAAGAAGTTCGCGACGAGCGACCTGAGCCTCGACCACATCGTGCCGCGCAGCCAGGGGGGCGAAAGCTCCTGGGAAAATGTGGTCTGCGCCTGCATCGACTGCAACGTGAGAAAGGGCGGCCGCACGCCGAAGCAAGCGCACATGGGCCTGATCCGCAAGCCGGAGAAGCCGAAGCGAAGTCCGACGTTGTCGATGAAGTTGACCAGTAAGAAGTATCAGTCGTGGAAGACGTTCCTGGATAATGCGTACTGGTCGGTGGAGTTGACGTAAGGAGGCGCTGAACTGGCCTCTTGAAAACGATGGCGATTCCTGGATGAATCTGGGAATCGCCTTTTTTGTGGGAATTTCGATGGCTCACGAAGACAATCAAGCTTCGTCCGAACAAGGCATCCAAAAGGAAGCGTGGGATGCGCGCGCACCTGCCTCATCGGACGACCATGAGGAGGACGTGAGCCGTAGTATTGTCCTTCCAGAATCGAACAAACCAGGTCGATTGGCCATCGCCTTTCGGATATTCGGCATTCTTGTTTCGCTCTTGCTTGCGGTCGGTGTCGTCGCTGAACTTCGGGCGCTGGATCGGGATTCACGACTGAATGAGAACGGCAAGGCTGGGTTGGCTTGCTTGGCTGCCGTGTTCGGCATACCGACGCTGATCTTCGGCGTCTATTGGACGACTCAAGCAATTCGACGACGAACACAAACGGGGCCAATACATGCGGCAAAGTTTCTCTTCGGTTTGTTGCTGTTCGCTGCGTGCGTCACGGGCAGCTTGAACATCAAGTCGCCAATGGGCATCATTTCGGTCGGGTATATGGGGTACGCGATCAGCTTTTGCCACGGAGTTGGAGCGGGCCTCGGTCTCTGCTTAATTCTAAGCGGTGTTTGGGGATTGATTGGCTGCGCAAGTTCGTGGCGCGCCTGGACGATTTGTTTTGTGAGCGTCGTGCTTTGTTTATCCGTTTCCGGTCCGACAATTAGTGCAGCCTTTTATGAACATGAGGAAGAGGCAGTATGGCAATTTATCAACCACTGGATTATGCCGTCGGGCGAACTTTACGAACCGAATTATCATGATTGGGATTGGAAGTACTTCTCGCGCATCCCAGAGCAATTCCAGCGACCCGATTCGCGAGCTCACGCGATGAAAATGCAACTCGACAAACACTCGCATTGGGAGATACCTCAAATCATCATAGACACTAAACGATTCGAGGATCGGCCTGGTGTGGCGCCTCTCAGGCCCAAAGCGATCTTGATTTACGCCGATTTCGTCCGAAACATAGAGTTGCCACAAAACAGGTATCATCAGATGCTCTCATTGTTTCACCTCAGCAAATATGGGGACCCCGAGATACAACGATTCAAGAGTCAAATCGCCGATGACCTGATACAAGACATTCGAACGGGCCGACTTGACCGCGCCCGTGCCGCGCAGATTCTGGATGGTCCCTTTGCCGCTCAACAACCGAACTATCGATCTGATCCAGATTGGGCAAGGATTTTCGATGCATACGACAAGCATAAAAACGTCCCAAAAAACAAATAATGTTTCGGTCAAATTCGGTTGCTCATAGATTTCGGTTATCATTAGGAAAGACAGGATTTATGAAATTAGGTGACGGGATGAAAAGCCTCGCCGACAATCTGCCTCCCGAATTCGCCGCGTTGGTGCATCCCGACTGGCGCAAGAACGAAGCGGACTACTGGTCGGTGCGCGATCAATTACTTGAGCAGTATCGCGATCAATGGGTCGGCTTCGCGGCTGGCGCCGTGATCGCAACGGGGGAGACCGCTGCCTACGTCGTGGATGCTGCGGAAGCAATTGCACAACATGCCTTCATTGCCCGCGTTGGCCGCGAACAAGAGCCAGAAATGACACGCCGCGGCTTTCGGTGGCCGTCGGGAACAATGCCTGCGATCAAGAGTCTCGCCGATCTTTTGCCGCCGGAAATCGCGGCCCAACTTCATCCCGAATTACGAAAGAACGAAGCCGATTACTGGAAGCTTCGCGACACGATTTTCCAGAGATATGACGGTCAATGGATAGGTTTCGCAGGCGGCGAAGTCGTTGCGTCTGGAAGGAGTCCCGTTCAGGTTCTTCACGCTGCGCAAAAAACCGGACTTCATCCCCATGTTACTTGTGTTGGCCACGAATTTGAGCCTGACCGAATCCGCAGAGCTACTTTCCCCTACGACGTGAACTATCCGCGCGACCCGTTGCCGCTAATTGAGATCGAATTTCGGTCATCAAGTGGCGTACCGGGAGTGCTTCTGGATCGCGTGATCCCAGACACCGGCGCCGACTCCAGTACACTGCCGTGGGGCGATTGCCAACTTTTGAATCTCAATTTTGCCAAGGGAATTCTCTCCACGTTCGGCGCCGGCGGCACCGCAAAAGGAACCGTTCTCTTCGAGGTTTGGGTACAGCTTGACGGCAAGGAATATGAATGTCGCGTACATGCCGACCTGAGTGGCACCGAACGAATCCTCGGCCGCGATGTCCTGAATCAACTCGAAATCCTCTTCCGCGGCCCCGCCAACGAAGTCGTCGTCAATCCCTAAAGTACCCTGCATGTCCACCGACGACCAAGCCCGGCGACTCATCGAGACCAACAACATCGAAGCCGTCGCCGCGTTGTTGACCGAGAACGCCGAACTCAAATCGCGCCTCGCCAGCGACGTCACCTATCTGCAAGGCGAAATCAAAGCGGAGCGCGGCTTGCGTTCGCTGTCCGGCGAGTCGGCCAGCATGAAGACGGTTCGCCGCGCCATTCAGCAGGTCGCGCCGACCGATAGCACCGTCCTGATTCACGGCGAGACCGGCACCGGCAAGGAGCTCGTCGCTCGCGCCATCCATCAAGTCAGCCCGCGGCGCGAACGCTTGCTCGTCGCCGTCAATTGCGCGGCGCTCGCGCCCAATCTCGTTGCCAGCGAATTGTTCGGCCACGAAGCCGGCGCGTTCACGGGAGCAACGAAGAAGCGCATCGGTCGCTTTGAACTGGCGCATCAAGGCACGCTGTTCCTGGACGAGATTGCCGAACTGTCCAGCGACGTGCAAGTGATGCTGCTGCGCGTCCTTCAGGAAAAGACCATCGAGCGCGTCGGCGGCAATACGCCCATCGACATCAACGTGCGCCTCATCGCCGCCACGCACCGCGACCTGGCGCAGGACGCCGCGACGGGCCGCTTTCGCGCCGATCTCTTTTATCGGCTCAACGTCTTCCCGATCCGCGTTCCGCCTTTGCGCGAGCGGCGCGAGGACATCGCCGATCTTGTGCGCCATTTCCTCATTCACTTCAATCATCGCATGAACAAGAAAGTCGAGCGCATCGCGGCGACAGCATTGGACTTGCTGGTGCGTTACGATTGGCCCGGCAACGTGCGCGAACTGGAAAATCTGATCGAACGCGCCATGATCGTCGCGGATAGCGCCGTGCTCGACATCGATCCCGCATGGTTATCTTCCTCGCCTCTACCTCTGGGAGAGGGGACGGAGGTGAAGGCGAGCATTTCCCTTCGTGAAAGCGAAAAGCAAGCCATCCTCGACGCCCTCGACGCCTGCGCCGGCAAGATCTACGGCCCCGACGGCGCCGCGGCCCGCCTCGGTCTCAAGCCGACGACGCTTTACGGCAAGATGAAACGCCACGGCATTCACAAAAACGACGCGCCATGACGCGCCATCGTCGCGCCAACCATGGCGCGTCGGCGAATCCTGCTCTATTCCAAATCAAACCTGCAAAATCATTGAGATACAACGACGGCGGGCCTTCTCGATGAGTTGGCACTTCAGTTGCATTGTTGTTCGCGAAACCGCAAGCGAACTTCGAAAGGAGCCAAATCATGGCCCATGTCGTCTGCGAACCGTGTCACGATTGCAAGTACACCGACTGCGTCGTGGTCTGTCCGTGTGAGTGTTTCTACGAGGACGGATCGATGCTCTACATCGATCCGGAAAACTGCATCGACTGCCAGGCGTGTACGCCGGAATGTCCCGTCGAGGCGATTTTCCAGGACACGGACGTGCCCGCGAAATGGCAGCAATTCATCGCGCTGAACGCAGAACGTTTTGCGGCGCTAATTGCGTCCGGTGAGGGGCACATCATCGAGAAGAAGGAAGCGAAAGAAGGGACTGGCTGCAGAAAGTAATCAGAGCCTGAAGCGTAAGCGAAGTTTTGGACCAAACGCTTCGCTTACGCTTCAGGCTCTGAGACGTTATTGCAAATCCAGGGAATCGATCCAGCGAACGACCTCGGGCAAATGCTTCTGCTCCAGGTATTCGCGCCCGCGCTCCGCGAATTGGCGGTAGTACGCGGGGAAGCGGCGCTCCGCCAGCTTGACGCGGCTCTCGGCGATTGCCTTGTGAATCGGATCGAGATCGCCCGCGGCCAGGTAGAGCGAGAGCCGCTGGTTGGCGACGTTGTCCTTGATGTTGGTCGCCGTCGCGCCGACGGCGCAAACGCCGCGGAAGACGTCGCGGTGGTTGAAGCCGAGGTGCAGCGCCATCTGCCCGCCGACGCCCATGCCGTGCGCGACGACGCGCTGACGATCGATCGTGTACGCCTTCATCGTCTCGCGCGTGGCGGCCACCACGCCGTCGGCCGCGTTCGGGCTCCAGCCGCCTTGCTTCTCGACTGGCATCACCAGAACGATGTGGTTGTCCTTGCAGTAATCTTCCCAGAGTTCGTAGAAGGTTTCCATGTCTTCCTTGGAATTCTTGTCCGGCGGATGCAGCCAGACGACGAGGGCGTGGGCGACGTTGGGATCGTAATCCTCGTGGGCGTAAATCCAGTATTTCATCTCGCCGTCGGGCGTGTTGCGTTCGAGCAAACCCGTTTCCGGCATTGGCGGCTTTTGTTCGTCGATCTTCGGGTTCTTGATATTGGGGTTGTTGATCTCCAGTTGCGCGAGCGCTTTCTTGAACGTCGCCGGCTCCGGCAGCTTTTCGGGAATGCCGATCGGCGCGCCCGGTATCGAGCCTGGCATGTCGCCCAGGGTCACGCTCACCGTTTCGACCTTCCCGGCCTTGCGCTTCACTTCAAGCTTGACGTTGGCGCCCGGATAAAGCGTGTTGAGCCAATCGAGCAGCTCGCCGCGGCCGGGCTTTTCGCCCTTGAACTCGGTCATCTTCTCCGCGTCGCCGTACTTGACGATGCGGTCGCCTGGCTTGAGTCCTGCTTTCTCGGCCGGGCTCTTCTCGTAAATGCCGCGAATATCGACGCCGAGCTTCGGGTCGTCGCGCATCGGCAGGATGCCGAGGTAGCCTTGAGCAACGGTGATGGTCTTGCCGACCAGTTCAAGCGACTTGACTTCGACGGTCTTGTCGCCGCGCTTGTACTTGAGAGCAATGCGATCGCCGGCGTATTTCGTGCCGAGGATGTGCTGCACCTGCGCCATGCTGACGACGGGCTTGCCCTCGATTTCGACGAGGATGTCGCCGGCCTTCAGTCCCGCCTTCTCGGCCGCGGATGCCTTGGCGATGGTGCCGATCGCGGGCTCGACGCTGTAAATATCCTGGCTCTTCATGGCGACGCCGAGCAGGCCTTTTTGCAGGTCCTTGCCTTCCTTCAAGCGCGGGAAAATCTTGACGATATCTTCCATCGGAATCGCGAAGCCGATGCCGGAGTCGTACCATTCGAAGCCGGAGACTTCATCTTCGCCTTTGGGCGACGCGGGGATCAAGATGCCCTGGACGCGGCCCTGGATATCGACGATCGGCCCGCCATAGTTGATGGGCGAGATCTTGGCGTCGGTTTGAATCGCTTTGCCCCAGACGCGGCCAATCGCGCTGATGACGCCGACGGAAACCGCGGGCGCCTTGTCCATCTTGAGATCGAGCGCCCGGCCCAGTGCGATCGACCATTGGCCTTCCTTGATGTCTTTCTTCGGCACGTACGGTTGGACGGCGAGGCCCTTGACGTCCACTTTGAGGAGCGTCAGCAGGCGCGACTTGTCGGTCGCCACACGTGTCGCGACGACGCCGTCGCCTCCCTGGCCCTGGAAGCGCACGAGGATGGTGGTCGGGTTATTGATGAAGTTGAACGCGCTGGAAATGATGTAGCCGTCGGCATCGATGACGACGCCGGTGGTGGGTCCGAGTGCCTTGCGGAACGTTTGCCCCTTTGGCCCGGAGACGACGACGTCGGTGCCGCCGCGCGTTTCGATTTGCACGACCGACGCGCCGGCTTTCTTGGCCGCGTCCTTGGTCATCTTTTCCAGGATGTCGTTCAGATCCTGAGCGCGGCCGGCTGGCACAAAGATGCAAATCGACAGGACGGCCAGGAAAAAAGCGCGACGCAACATGGATGTGTCCTCAATGTCTTGGCGAGCCACGGGGTTTATCCCCGTGGTATGAAAGCCCAATCCACGGGGATAAACCCCGTGGCTCGCTTCGATTACGATTTCGGCTGCTTGGTGAGCGATACCTTCACGTTTTCAAGTTTGCTGCCGCGCTGCACCTTCAAGGAAACCTCGCGGCCGGGTTCGTATTGCTTGATCGATTCACGAAACGCCTTCACCGTCGGCACCGATTCGCCGTCCACGTAGAGGATCAAATCGTCCGGCTGCAACCCGGCCTTGGCGGCTGGCGAACCGGCGATGACCTCCTCGACATACGGCGGCGTCGCGGCGACCGGGCTGACCACGAGAATGATGCCGTGATACGCGCCCTTATCGACGATCGTCCTTTTCACCGTCGCCTGGTAATTGCCTTTCATCGCGTCGCGCACGAACGAGGCCATGCTGACTTTTTCGTTCTTGAGCTTGCCGGTTTCCTTGTCCTCGCGCTGCACTTCAACAATCGACTGAATTGGGACCGCGTAGTTGATCCACGTGTCCGTCTGCGAACTCTTGAGTTCGCGGCCGAGGATGCCGAGGAGCTCGCCCTTGCGATTGGTGAGCGCGCCGCCCGCGGCGCCGGGGTTGCACGCGATCACGTCGAGGAAGTACGCGTCCCCCTGGAACGGCGCGTCGAAGATGCCGCGCCGGCCCTTCAAGTCCGCGAGCGCCATGATGACGCCGCGCTGCACC
>DAIOGM010000038.1:2613-28884 GCA_036745215.1 Gemmataceae bacterium | reverse complement strand
AAATGACGAATGACGAAGCACGAATGACGAAAGAATGACGAAGCACGAATGACGAAACATCAGTGACAATCCTTTCGTCTTTCGAGCTTCGTCATTCGTCATTCTTTCGTCATTCGTGCTTCGTCATTCGTCATTCCATCGTCATTCGTCATTTGGTTCTTGCGAACGACAAACAAGATGCAAGTAACCGTTCACTATATGGCACAGATCAAACGCAGCGCCGGCTGTTCGCTCGAACAAGTCGAGACTGCCGGCGCGGCGACATTGCGCGAATTCCTGCGCTGCCTGGGCAATCGACACGGGCCCGCTTTTCGTGAATTGCTTCTGGATGCTAACGACGAGCCACGCAAATCCCTCCTTTTCTTCGTCGGCGACGAGCACGCGGATTTGTCGTCGTCCCTCCGCGACGGCGATGCGCTCACCATTCTCGCCCCCATGTCCGGCGGTTGACGCTTTGCTATCATTGCTCTCACCATGGCCGATCATCAAAAACTGACCGACGACGAACGCGCCATTTACGAATGGCAGCTCTGGGTCGAAGGCTTCGGCGAGGCAGGACAACTGCGCTTGAAGAACGCGACGGTGCTGGTGTCGCGCGTCGGCGGCGTCGGCGGCACGCTCGCGCATCACCTGGCGGCGGCGGGCGTCGGCCGGCTGATCCTGGCGCACGCAGGCGACCTGCGGGCAAACGATCTCAATCGCCAGCTTCTGATGAGCCATGCCGGCCTCGGCCAATCGCGCGTCGAACAAGCGGCCCAGCGTTTGCGCGAATTCAATCCGCACATCGAAGTCGTGTCGATCGCGGAGAACATCAGCGAAACCAACGTCGAGCGTCTGGTCACGGACGCCGATGTGATCGCGAGCTGTGCGCCGCTGTTTCAAGAACGTCTCTTGCTCAATCGCGCCGCGGTGACGCATAACAAGCCGCTCGTCGATTGTGCCATGTATGAACTCGAAGCCCAACTGACGACGATCGTGCCCGGCCGCGGCCCGTGCCTGGCGTGCCTTTATCCCGAAGAGCCGGCCGCGTGGAAGCGGCAATTCCCCGTCTTCGGCGCGGTCGCGGGGACAATTGCGTCGCTCGGCGCGATGGAAGTCATCAAGGTGCTCGCGGGACTCGGTGAACCCCTTGTCGGCAAGATGTTGTTGTGCGATTTGGGATTGATGACGTTTCGCACGATCGGGCTGCGGCGGAATGAGAATTGTCCTGTCTGCTCGCACCTTGCCGCGACCAACAACGCAACCGGATAGTTGCAATGAATTGGCCGACCGATTATGATCATCAAAGACTGATTTGGTTTGCGTGGGAGCCGTCATGATCGTAGCATTTCAACCCAGGCCTAACGAACAAAGAATCACCTTGTCGGGAATTCCGTGGCCCGCCTACGTGGCGTTCTGCGACGGCATTGGCGATCGATACATCCGCATGACGTACGATCGTGGGGAACTGGAAATCATGTCGGTATCTGCAAAGCACGAACGCGAAAAATCCCGGCTGCGCCGACTCGTCGAGACCGTGACCGACGAGTTGGAAATGGACATGGAAAACGGCGGTTCCATGACGTGCCGGAATGAAGAGATGTTGCGTGCTCTTGAACCCGATGAGTGTTTTTGGATTCAGCATGCGGCAAAGGTATCGACTCTCGATGAAATCGACCTCGATAAGGATCCGCCGCCCGATTTGGCCCATGAAATCGAAATCAGCCGCAGCGCGCTCGATCGCATGTCTATTTATGCCGCACTGAAGATTCCCGAAGTCTGGCGGTGGGACGGTCACACCTTGACCGTTCATCTTTTGGGCAGTCGCGGCGCCTATCGCGTAAGCAGGCGAAGCAAAGCCTTTCCGTTCTTGCCCATCGATGAGTTGGAAGCATTTCTGAATCGCACAAACGTGGGTGGAAGCCGGTTCACGAAGGCGGTCCGCGCCTGGGTGCGCGAGAATCGCACCGCCTGGAAAAAATGACGCTTGCCTCGGCCGCCTAATCTTCGATAATCGCCTCCAGCCTTAACCCACCGAATCTCCGGAGCCATGCCATGAAAACCGCCATCGTCTTGCTTATCTTCGCAGCCCTTTTGTTCTCCGTTCCCGTCGCCGACGCTCAGGAAAAAACCGGCGGGCCGATTCGCGTCGGCATCATCGGCCTGGATACCTCGCACGTGCCGGCCTTCACGGGGCTCTTCAACGATCCGAATGCGACGGGCGATCTCGCCGGCTTCAAGGTCGTCGCGGGTTTCCCCGGCGGCTCCAAGGACGTCAAGGCGAGCTACGGACGCGTCGAGATGTTCACCAAGCAGATCAACGAAAAATACGGCGTCGAGATCGTCGATTCGATCGAGACGCTGCTCACGAAAGTTGACGTGGTCCTTATCGAAAGCGTCGATGGCCGGGCGCATTTGCCGCAAGCGATGCTCGTTTTCAAGTCGGGCAAGAAAGTGTTCATCGACAAGCCCCTGGGCGGTTCGCTCGCGGACGTCTTGGCGATCTTTGAGCTTGCCAGGAAGAGCAACACGCCGGTTTTTTCCAGCTCCAGTTTGCGCTATGCAACCAACATCCGCGCCGCGAAGAACGATCCCAAACTCAAGAAGGTCGTCGGCTGCATTTCCTACAGCCCGTGCGAAATTGAAACGTACGTCCCCGACTTCTTCTGGTACGGCATTCACGGCGTTGAATCGCTCTTCACGATCATGGGCCCCGGTTGCAAGAGCGTGAGCCGAACGCATACGAAGACGACCGACACCGCCGTCGGCGTCTGGGATGACGGCCGCATCGGCGAGTATCGCGGTCTGCGCTCGGGCACCAAGGGTTATGGCAACGTGATCTTCGGCGAAAAGGCGACGCTGACGACGACCGGCGCCGACGGCGGCTACAAGCCGCTCGTTGTCGAGATCGCCAAGTTCTTCAAGACGGGCGTCGCGCCAGTGAGTGCGGAAGAGACGACGGAAATCTTCGCGTTCATGGAAGCGGCCGATGAGAGCAAGCGCCAAAACGGAGCGCCGGTGACGATCGACAGCGTCATGCAAAAAGCGCGCGAAGTGAACAAGAATCGCAAGCTGCAATAAATGAAGCGATCATTGAACCACGGGGAGCACGGGGGACACGGGGGGGAAACGGTGTTGACGTAGCCACAAGCTGCCAGCTTGTGAGCTGAAGCAGACAAGCTGGCAGCTCGTCGCTACGGAGAACACGTGCGGTCGATTCATTCTTGCATTTCCCCGTGTCCCCCGTGCTCCCCGTAGTTCAAATTAACGTGCCGTCACTTGCACGCCGTCGCGGTCGAACTCGATGCGCACCCATTGACGCAGGCCGTAAACGAATTCGATCGAATCGCGCGTCACATGCGTGCGGCGCGGCATTCCTTCCGGCAGGATGAAACGCACCGTCGTCGGCTGCTTCGACACCGGGTTCAAAATCGTCACTTCATAATTGCCGGCTTTCGGCGTGAAACTTTTTGAGAAGGCCTCGAGCGTCGGCGCTTGCACCGGCTGGATCGGCACGGGCGCGTCGTCCTTGATCTCCGGCTTCGGTTGCACCGGCACGACTTGAGGTTGCGGCAACACCGGCAGCGGTTGCGGCGGAAATGGCTGATTCGGTTGTGGCTGCACGGCGACGCCGGGCGGCTGCATATAGATTATGCGCGGGCCGTACACGTTTGGGCCGTAGTACGGACCGTCCGGCGGCACCCAGAGATTGACGAACGGCGCACGCACCGACACGCCATCGCCGACGGCGACGCGAACAAACGGCGCGCGGATGAATACTTGCGCTTCACAGGCCGACGCGATGCCCAACCAACCCATCAGCATTGCTGTGCAAAACAGGGTGCGTTTCATGGTCGGTCTCCTCATTTGGGGAGCGAACTGCCAGTTTATCTATTTTATCACATTTGCAGTCAATCGGCGCGGCTTGTGAATTCGTTTATTCGTTCGGCGACACCACGCGGAAACCGAATGAATTGGCACTAACGAGGCAAAACTGCCGTAAGGAATTGCTTTGAAACAAGTTAATTCGTTCGGCGACGAAAGCGTTAGAAACGAAACATGCGCCATTTCGTAACGAATTGGCGAGCCGAGCCCCGTAAGGGGCCGGTTGAGTCAAGCATGTGACGACTCAACCGGACCCTTACGGGGCTCGGCTCACCGGGTTTACTTGATTTCGACAATGCGAATGGTCAACGGGTCCGCCCAGAATTTGCGGTCGCTGTCGTAATAGAGGTACGCTCGGCTCGCGGGGCCTTGAAAGAAGCCGGGAATGCGGCAGATCAAATCCAGCTCCACTTCAATCTTCGCTTCGGGTGCAAGGTCGCGCCAGTAAAGGACCAGTTCCCGGCCGCGCAATTCCCACGCGGCGATCTTGCCCGGTTTCGTGCCGTTCTCCTGCAAGGCTGAGAGCGCCTTGAGTTGGCTGGCATCCTCCGGCAACGACAGGCCTGCGGGAAGCCCGAGGACGGCCAACGTCATGCCATGGCCCTTGCCGGAAACATTTTCGAGCATGGCTTTGAGCTTTACCGAATCGCCCTCTTTGACCCGATTGGCACTCAACGTCGTTGCAAGCTTGACGGGCGCCTGCGGATCGTTGGCGGGCTTGAGCGTGCGGTACGACCAGGTCAACGTGTACGGCATTGCGCTTCCGCCGGTGATGTTGAGACTGACGAGGTTCTTGCCCGGGACCGGGATGGCCGCGTCTTGCAACTTGATGGAGATGGGATCCTGCATCCGTGCGGTGAAGGCGGCGCGGCTGGCGTCGAAGAAGTCTTGACCACCCGGACCAACGGGAGGGGCCTCGCCGGCGCGGCCGTTGCGAAGCGCCATTTGCACCTCACCGGCCTGGAGCTGGCGGACGTTTTTCTGAGCATGAGCGAGCGACGCCTTGAGCGCGAGGATGGTCGCCTGCGTACCGCCATAGCTGCCCTCGCCGCGGCGTTGTTGACCAAGCCAGCGCAGCGCGTTTTGCAGATTGGGATTGAAGTCGGCGGGGCGCTCCGCCTTGAGCCAACCGAGGATCGCGAGCGCCGTCGTCTCCACGGCAAGGTCGCGGCCATGCGAGCCGGTGATGCTGGTTTCGGCGCCCTTCACCTGGCCGTCCGCGATCTGAAAATTGCGCACCTGGCGCAACAGATCGATCCCGTGCTGCGTTTTTTGCCGATTGAGATGACTCAAGGCGGCCAGCGCGAGGAAGTACGGATCCTTGCGCGTCTTGGCCTGGTCGCGCAGCGCCGTCAATTCAACGTCCAGGTTTTCGCTGCCGCCGCTCTCGCTCAATGCCCAGAGGATGTACGCATTGGTGATCGCGTCCGGCGCTCGTCCGAACCGATCGAGCCCCTGCGGATTGCGCTGGAAGCCGCCCTTGCCGTCGCGCTGGTCGAGCAGGTATTGCTCGGTGCGCTTCAGCATGGCGTCGTCCACGCGATGCACCTTCGCCATATCGCGAAACTGCAAGAGCCCGTACGCGGTCAGCGCTTCATGAGGCGGATAGGCGCCGAACCATTCGTAGCCGCGTTTGGTTTGTTGATTCTTCGGATCGGCGCTTTCGAACGCCGTCAACTTCGCGTAGCCGGTCAGGAGCAACTGGCGAGCGCGTTTCTCGGCGAGGGGATTGGCGTGGCCGAGCGTGCTGGCGTGCTTGAGGTGATGCAGAATCAGGACGTTGGGGTAATTGCTGGAGGAGCTTTGCTCGAAACAGCCGGCCGGTTCGCGCAGGAGCGCGTCCAGTCCGCTTTGCAATTCCGCGAGCGGCGAGGGATAGAAATGGGCGTGAACCTGCAAGGAGCCGTCGATCCACTGCGTGGGCAATTCGATCAAATGTTCAACGGCGCCGTTGTCGAGGACGCCGCTGACCGATCCGCCGCCGGGGAAGCCGTCGGCGACGACTTTGAATTTGCGTTCGACGCCGTCGCCGACGCCGGCCGACTTGCCGACGACGCGAAACGCCGCGTCTCCCTCGACGATGGACGGCGTGGCGCGGTACAGCTCCCGCTTGGCCTCATTGGCTTTCAAAGGAACGGTGCGCTCGGCCTGTCCTTCGAGGTTCAGGCCTTTGCCCCGAACCGACAGCAACGCCGTCACATCGTTCGTGGAACTGTTGGTCAAGGCGACGGGGATGATAAACTGATCGTTCTGACTGACTTCGAGCGGCGTGCGCGGCTCCACGGTGAAGGGAAGGGCGGCGACAATCTCGGCGCGGTTGGCGCCGAGCCGGCCGTCGAACGTGTTGCTCAGGACCAGCACTTCGTAGCGCGTGACCGAATCGGCCAGGTCGAATTTCACCTGCGCCTTGCCGTCGGCCATCACCAGCACCGGATGCCAATAGACGGTCTCGGCAAAATCGCGGCGGACCGCGTCCTTGCCCGGTTGGTGCTGATGGGCGTACTCGCGCACCACGCACGGATCGTGCGCGGGGGGCAATTGCACGCGGCGGCCGATTTGCCGTTCCAGCAGCAACTGGTAGTTGCCTTGCTGCCGCAGCGCCCGTTCATCGATCTCGACCGGCGCGTTCGGCATTGGCGGCTGGCCGACGTCAAAAAGATTGGCCCAGACGCGCTGGTTGCGTTCGTTTTGAGCCGGCATCAAGCGCGGTTCTAGCTGCGCCTTTTCAATGTTGGCGGCGGGGTCGATGTCTTCGATGACAAACGGCTCGACCTCGGGCATCGCGGGCGGCCCCTCGCCCATCCAGAGCTGATTGACCGCGACGTTTTGCGGCGGTAACATTTTCATGCCGCGCAGGTCGTTGTGGAGTTCTTCAAAGAACGAATCGCCCATGAGCGTGAACGTGCCGACGATGCTGACGAGAAACAGGAGTCCAAAGAGTGACAGGCCGAAGATGATCCATGGCCGAGCGTTGCCTCCTTCGGACAGGCGTCGCAAGCCGATGCTGATGAGGAAGAAGCCGACGAACAAAAGCGTGAGCAGCGCGCCGCCGAGGCCGAACTGCCAGAAGAACATCTGGATTTCGCGCACCCTGCCAGCCGCCATGAATTGTTCGTTGCTTGTGGCGTCCACGATGCCCTGCAAGCGTTGCACGTCCTGAACCATTTCCGGCGGACCATTTTCGTCGCGTTCCTTGACGGCCAGCCTTTTGTTCCCTTCGATTGCCTTCGTGACAAACGCCTGATCGAGCTTGTTGATCTGTTTTTGTTCCGTCTCCAGGATTTGCGGCTCGTTGACGGCGTTGCGTACGAAAATCGGCGTTCGGCCCACTTGTTGCGTTTGCGCGAATTTCTTTGGATCCTGCTCGGCGAAGCGGCGCCAGCCCTGGCAGCCCAGGAGCAAGTCGAGGGCGGCGCTGGCCTGGGCGTGGTTGCCGAGGAAAACGTCGGCGTTCTCCAGGTCCTCCGGATTGCGCACTTCCGTCGTTAACAAGAAATGCGTCGGCATGGATCGCTCGGTCTTGTCGTCCACGAGGCGGTTGACGCTGGCGTCAATCACCGCGACCATGGCGATCGCGGGCACGAATTCGCGCTTTTCATTGGTCGCCCGCAATTGCAATTCGACGGACTCGCCGGGTTGATACTTCGGCCGGCTGTTCTCGATCGCGACATCAACGTGGGCCTGGCTCTTGCGATAGATGAGCCGTTCGGCAAGCGGACGAAAGGAAACGCCGTTCGCGTCGCGCAGCTTTTCGAAAACGGTGATGCGATAGACGCCGGCGACCGGCGCCGGGGACTTCAGCGTCACCCGTATCGGCTGATTGACGCCGGCCTTGACGAACTTGTGATCGAGCAGCCGGCCGCGGCAATAGGCGCCGACGAGCAATTCGCGCGGCGTCTTGGCGTTGTGCAGCGTCACGTCGATGGCGTTTTCCACCACGCCTTGCGGACAATGCAGCACGACGCCCGTGTCCTTGACCGTCGGCAACGCGAATAGCCGCTGAATGCCGATCGGCGTTTCAATTTGCAGCGAATAGCGCTTCTTGAAGATCGGCGTGAAGGTGAATGAGCCGAGACCTTGATTGATGCCGGGCTCGCGATCGTCGGTCATGGTGCGGATGCGTGCGACCTCCTGACGGCGCTCGTCGAGGATCACGCCTTCGAAGTCGGCCGGCTTGCCCGCGGGCGTGCGTCCCTGAAAGTAAACGCGATTGGGCACGCCGGCAATCAGGTCGCCGCCTTCGGGGAAGAACTCAACGTCCACGTTGCGCAAGGCGATCGGAATCGTGCGGACCGTCGTGTCGGGCTGGCCGCCGTCATTGCAGATGATGGTCGCCACTCCGACGCCGCGCGCCATGTCGCCCGGCAATGTGAATTCAAACTCCATGTGCGTCGCGTCGTTCAGGAACATCTGGCCTCTGGGCGCATTCACATTGACATCGCGGCCATCCACCTTGATTGTCGCGGTGACTTGAACATTGTTCATCGGCCGTTGTCCGGCGAGCAAACTCACGCGCACGACCATTCGGACCACGTCGTTGGGGCCGTACGAACTGCGATGGAAGGTCACTTCTTTGTTGAAGCGGGGCGCCAGCCAGCGGCGCACTTGAAAAGTCCGCTTTTCTTCGTTGAAGAGTTCGTTGGCTTCGTTCACGGAAAGCGCGTAAACCCCTTCAGGAAGTTCGTTCGGCAACACGTATTCGCCGACGCCGAGGCCTTGGAGCACCTTGCCGTCCGGTCCCTTGATGGGGATGTTGCCCTTGTCTGAGATCACCTGGCCGGAGACCTCGTTCGCATAGACTTCCCGGTTCTGCGGACCGACGATGCGATAACGCAGATGGAAGTTTTGCTGGGCCGGCTTGAGGCTGAAGCGTTCCAGCGTGAGCGAACGGAAACGAACCGTCTCGCCGGGGCGGTACATCGGCCGATCGGTCGTCAGATGCGTGACGTATTCGGGAAACGCGAGATTGAGGTTTTCGCTGACGGCGACCGTGTTGCCCTCGAGATCCTGCGTCTGCAGTTCGAGCGCCAGTTGGTCGCCGGGCTTGATCGGCAAGTCAGGAGGGATATCGAAGTTCGTGGCCCGGTTCTGGTTGAGCTGGAGTTTTTGTTCGAGCAGGACCTCTTGCGTTTTTTGATTGAAAAGTTTCGCATTGAGCTGCGGCATGCCAGGGAGCTGGGGGTTCTGTTTGCTGAGCTGAGACTTGACGTTTGGAATTTGCTGGTAATTGTTAAACGATTCCTGGCTCATCTGGATTTCAATATTGTTCCTGGCGCCGGACTGCAGAACGCGCGGACCGTTCAGAAAATACTGAACCTGATCTTTTGCCAGCACGCGCGTCTTGGTGTCTGCTTTTTTCCATTGATTGAAGATTTCGTCGATCTGCTCCTGGATGGCGCGGATTTCCGTTTGCGTGCGATCTTTCACCTTGTCGAGGTCTTTTTGGGCCTTGTCCAGATCGTCCTTGGCCTTGGCGAAGCGAGCATTCGCCTCAGCATGGGAATCGGCATGCTCGCGCCAGGCGGCGCCGCCGATCACCGCGCCGATGGAGAACAAGAACGCCAGAAGGGACGCCGCCATGGTCCAGCGATTCAAGAAGACGATGCGGCGCGAACGCGGCGCGGGATCGAAAACCAAAGTTGGCGCCGTCGATGCCGGCGTCGCCTTGATCGGCGCCTTGAACACGATCGTCGCGTTCTCCGGCTTCACGGCCTCCGCGAGCATGCCCGTCTGTTCCAGGGCGGCATTGAGCGCATCGCGGCAGCCGGCGCATTGTTCAACGTGCACCGCCATCTGCTCGTGCTCGACCGGCTCCAGGAGGCCGTACAAATACGGCCAAATCTGTTCGCGGCATTGTTCGCAGTTCATCTTCGCCAACTCCTGAATTCAAATTCGAAATCCGAATTTCGAAATCCGAAACAAATCCGAAATCTCAAATAATGCAAATCCCAAACGGAACCCGCCGTCGGCTTTTTTTCCGTTTTCGAATTTCGAATTTGTTTCGGATTTCGATTTTCGAATTTCGGATTTTCTTTATGCCATTGACTCGGCCGGATTCAGCACCTTCCGCAACTTCTCAAGCGCGCTGCGCATCTGCGTCTTGACCGTACTCACGGGGCAGTCGCGCATCTCCGCGATCTGCTCATACGTCAGTTCGCCGTTTTGGCGCAGCAAAAACACCTCCTTCTCCTCTTCGCGCAATTCGAGAATCGCGCGGCGAAGGCGTTCGATCGATTCCTTTCGTTCCAGCGTTTGTCCCGGGCCGGCATCCTTCGCCATCATGGTGTATTGCTCCGCGGTGAGAGGTTTGGCGCGGCGATTCCACGCGCTGCGTTGCATGTCCTTGGCCGTGTTGAAACAGACGCGAAAGATCCATGCCCGCAAGTTGAGGACGGCCGGCAACTGCTCGCGGGCGTTCCAGCATTTGATGAAGGCGTCTTGAGCCGCGTCGTGAGCGTCGTCGCGATTGCCTAAAACGAAGATGAGGGTGCCGATCAACTCGTCTTTCAATTCGTTGAAGGTGCGTACCAGCCTATCCTCCGAGGTTTCCTGCTGTCCATTCATGGAAACCCCGGCGGGAATCGCGCCGGCTTCATCATGCTTGGCCATACTTCACCGGAAAAGACGAGAGCGCGGCCCTCAAGGTTTGGCGAAATGCCAGGTTTTGCGTCCTGCCGCTCGATTGTAGGACGGCGAGTCGGAATGAAGTCTCACGAACGAATTGCGAGTAGCCGGTATTCGTTTAGCGCTCGCGCCACCCCGCGGCGCGGCCGAGTCCCAACTGTTCTATCACAAACGCACGCGGTTTCATAGCGTTTTGTCGTCAAGATCGACGATGCGAAATTCGCTGCACAGATAGATCACGCAGCGGTCTGGCTTGTCAGGATCATGAAGTACGGCGACGGCATGTCCGATTTCGAGAGCGTCATATAGATTCTTGTCCGCTGCCTCGATCGCGTCGTGTTCGGCGCCGCCCAGCGTGCGGAATCGGTAGGACACGAGAAACTTGGTGGTCTTGCCGGACACGATTTGCTTGTGGGTGACGCGGCCCAGCGTCGCCGTGCCGAATCGCACCAGGTTGCGGCGCTCGATCGCGAAGCGCCATAGTGCACCGCCGATGAGCAGGACGCCCCCGTTCCAGAAAAGGATGAACCAGCCGCCACAAAAATCATTCCAGGAACCAGAAAGACTCGGCTCCTCGATGGTCGCGCTCATTTCCGGACAGGTACGCAAGAATCGCACGGTGACGGGATCGCCGACCTTGACCGCGTCAAAAGTTGCCGGCTCGACGTCCATGTGCCCGTTCTGGGGCAGTTGTTCTGATTCGAAGCGGAACCAAACGCGATGCCTCTTCTTTTTGCGGCCGAACTTTTCCTTGTCGGTGATTTCCCCGGGCGCGGTTGTGCCGATGATTTTTGCAGTAAAGGCGAGCCCAAGCGGAACGAACAACGTGACGAAACCAAGCATGCCAACGCAAACAAAAAACGAGAAGACAAGCACCACAAACACAGGAAACGAACGCCATCGCACCGACCGCGGCGTCGCGGGGAATACGCCGGGAGGCGGGCCGTGGAGTGTGCCGGGAGGTGCGGGGGGATTCGGGAGCATGGTTGCACCGCGTGCTTCGGGTGTAGTTTATGATACTCCGGCGGCGAGGTGGTTGAATGCTCTTGTATTCGCTGAATTTCGAAGCGAAAATGATGTGCAAAGAATGCTCAGTTTGTGCGGAGATCTGAAGAGCTATTGTCGATGGAAGGCCAACGAAAGAACATAGACATGCCGCGACCCATTTGCCCTTGCTGCCAACGTCCGTTCCGTGGAATCATGGATTTTCCGCGTGTTCGACTGCTCACATTCGAACGGCTGCCGATACCGGAAGCCGTGGACACCATGTCGGAAGCTGCGGCGGAAAAATGGCTTGCGCGGCGGCGGAAAGCAGCCCCCAATGACCTACACGGATTTCAATCCGACGGCATCAATATGACACCGGTCATCGAACAGGCATGCAACAGCGAGTGGGTTATCGATTACTTACAGCGGCTTTCCAGTTTGGTCGGGAAGACAGTCAAGCCAGCAGGCCTGTTGCCGCCGAAACCGCACCATCGCATTTTCAAATGGGCGCATCCGATTCCGGACACCAAGCTGTTTCTTTCGCTCGGCGATGCCGACGATGAACCAACGAAGTCCGCGGAAGTTCAGATACATTGTGACGGGCCGAATCTAGGCTCGGCCGGCGGCCCGACACTACAACGGCTCGGCCCTATTGCCCGAGTCGGCTTCAAAGGTCTGCTCAGGCTTTCGTCTCGACGATAGAAAGAAAACTCACCGTTTTGCTTTCACGTTTAGCGAAAACGGTTAACCATTGTGAGACACATCCTCTTTTCCGGGCGCGCTGCTCGCTGGGGAATCGATTATTTGCACGACACTATCGTGATCAAAGTAAACAGGAACCGGTCCCGGCGCTAGAAAAATGGCCACCCCTTGACGAATCACCGTGGCTTCCGGATGGTCGATCTCAAATCGATTCTGCCCGAGCAATTCAATGGTGAATGGTTTGAATGGTTTGCGACGAATCATCGCACGCAAAACCTTTTCGAAATTGTCAGGGGTCATTTTCGTACTCCGGAACCGCGACAATCACTCCTTCCATCTTAACGGACGACAAATCCAGCTCAAAGCAATTCTCCAATAAGCGGCGCCATTCGCAGTGGCGGATTCAACTGCACCCACTCGTCGCCCCGCACGTATCGCACTTGCAGCACGCCCCTGAGCGAATCAGCGTGAGCTGCCCGCACTCCGAACACGGGTCGCCTTCATATCCCTTCATGCGGGCGACGCGGATCTTCTCCGCGAGCGCCGTGACGCCGCCGCCATTGCCGTTGCCGTGCCCATGGCCATTGCCGTTGCCCGCGGTCGGCTTCAGATGTTCGGTGCGCGGCGTCACGAATGCCTTCGGCGCCGCGGCCGGCTCCGGCGTCTTGGGCTTCTCGTCGAAATCTTCATCCTCGAACTCCACGTCGTCCTCGTCGTGCCGACTCATGGCGTCGCCGCGCAGGTCTTCCGGCGACACGTGCGCCAGGTCGTGCCGGCCGAGGTAGGTGATCGCCAGTTCGCGGAAGATGTAGTCGATGATCGACGTCGTCATCTTGATGTGCGGATTGCCGCTGACGACGCCGTTCGGCTCGAAACGCGTGAACAGAAACGCATCGATGAACTCATCGAGCGGCACGCCGTGCTGCAGGCCGAGCGAGATCGCGATGGCAAAGCAGTTGGTCATCGAGCGAAACGCGGCGCCTTCCTTGTGCATGTCGATGAAGATTTCGCCGAGCGTGCCGTCGGAGTATTCGCCGGTGCGCAGGTAAAGCTTGTGATTGCCGATGCGCGATTTTTGCGTGTAGCCGGCGCGGCGATCCGGCAATCGGCGGCGGCGGGCGATGTAGCGATACGCGATACGTTCCGCAACTTGCAGCGGCGCCGATTTGGCGTCGTCGATCACGATTGGCTCCGCGTCGGCGTCCGCGACCGTGTTCAATGGCTGGCTCAACTTCGAGCCGTCGCGATACAGCGCATTCGCCTTGATCATCAATTGCCAGCTCAGCTTGTACGCGTTCTTCACGTCGTCAATCGACGCGGAGTGTGGCATGTTGATCGTCTTGGAGATCGCGCCGGAGATGAACGGCTGCGACGCCGCCATCATGCGAATGTGCGACTCGGCCGACAGGAACCGCTGGCCGATCTTGCCGCATTTGTTGGCGCAATCGAAGACCGGATAATGCTCGCGCTTCAGGTGCGGCGCCCCTTCGACGGTCATGGCGCCGCACACGTAGCTGTTGGCGTCGTTGACTTGCTGCTTGGTGAAGCCGAGCGCGTCGAGCAGGTTGAAGCTGAACTTCGAATACTGTTCTTCCTTGAGGTTGAGCGACATGAGGAAGTCATCGCCGACGGTCCAGCGATTGAAGACGAAGTTGAGATCGAACGCGCCGGGGAGCTGGCCTTCGATCTTTTGCAGAATCTCGTCGGTGAAGCCCTTCGCCTTGAGGCTGGCGCGGTTGATGAACGGGCAACCTTCGAGCGAGCCGGTGCCCTTGGAATACTTGACGATCTCGTCGATTTCGCGTTGCGAATAGCCGAGGCGCTGGAGCGCCGGCGGGATCGAGGCGTTGATGATTTTGAAGTAGCCGCCGCCCGCGAGCTTCTTGAATTTGACGAGGGCGAAGTCCGGCTCGACGCCGGTCGTGTCGCAATCCATGACGAGAGCGATCGTGCCGGTCGGCGCGATGCACGTCACTTGCGCGTTGCGGTAGCCGTACTTTTCGCCGAGCTGCACCATCAGGTCGGCTTCTTCGCGAGCCGCGTGGAGCAGGTAATCGGGACAATGACGTTCTTCGATCGAGACCGGCTTGATGGTCAGGCTTTCGTACTGGCTCGGCTGCGTGTTGTACGCGGCGCGGCGATGGTTGCGCACGACGCGCAGCATGGCGTCCTTGTTCGCCTGATAACGCGGGAACGGGCCGACTTCCGCCGCGATTTCCGCCGACATCGCATAGGACGCCGCGTGCATGAGCGCGGTGACGGCGCCGCACTGTGCCCGGCCTTCGGGCGAATCGTACGGAATGCCCTGCACCATCAAGAGCGTGCCGAGGTTGGCGTAGCCGAGGCCGAGCGTGCGATAGTCGAACGACTTCTGCGCCACCGATTGGCTCGGGAATTGCGCCATGTAGACCGAGATTTCAAGGATCAATGTCCACACGCGCGATGCGTGGCGGAACGATTCGACGTCGAAGCGGTGCGTGCCAAGGTCGTAGAACTTGAGCAAGTTGATCGACGCGAGGTTGCAGGCGGTGTCGTCGAGGAAGAGATACTCACTACATGGGTTAGATGCATTGATTCGGCCATCGTCAGGGCAAGTGTGCCATTCGTTAATCGTCGTATCAAACTGCAAACCTGGATCCGCGCACGCCCATGCGGCATAGGTGATTTCGTCCCACAACGCTCGTGCTTTGAGTGACTTCCTCGGCTTCGGTTCGCGCTTTTCCTTTTTCGCTTTTTCCTTTTCGGTGCGCCAATAAAGATGCCACTGGGCGTCTTTGTCAATCGCTTCCATGAACTCATTGGTAATGCGCACCGAGTTGTTGCTGTTCTGGCCGGACACCGAGAGATACGCCTTCGAGTTCCAGTCGGTGTCGTACTCCTCGATCTTGCAATCGGTGAAACCTTGCTTGGCGAGCTGAATCATGCGTTCGCAATAGTTCGACGGAATCAAATCGACCGCGGCTTCGTACAGAGCGCGGCGGAGATTGTCGTTGAGCTTTTTGTCGTAGCGTTCCTCGGGCTTGTCCCAGGTCGAGCACGCCTTGAGGATCGCGTTGAGATGGCGATTGAGCAGCTTCGAGCCGGTCACCATGGCGGCGACTTTTTGCTCCTCGACGACCTTCCAGTTGACGAACTCTTCGATGTCGGGATGATCGAGATCAAGCACGACCATCTTGGCGGCGCGGCGCGTGGTGCCGCCGGACTTGATGGCGCCGGCGGCGCGATCGCCGATCTTGAGGAAGCTCATCAGGCCCGACGACTTGCCGCCGCCGGAGAGGGGCTCGCCTTCGCCGCGGAGGTTCGAGAAATTGGTGCCCGTGCCGGAGCCGTACTTGAAGATGCGGGCTTCGCGAACCCAGAGGTCCATGATGCCGCCTTCGTTGACGAGATCGTCGTTGATCGACTGGATGAAGCACGCGTGCGGCGCGGGGCGTTCGTATGCGCTGTTCGAACGGGTCATGGCGCCGCTTTTCGGCTCGACGAAGTAGTGTCCCTGCGGCGGGCCTTCGATGCCGTACGCCCAGTTGAGTCCGGTGTTGAACCATTGCGGACTGTTCGGCGCGGCCATCTGCATGGCGAGCATGTAGCAGTTCTCATCGAAGAACGCGAGCGCGTCGGCTTCGGTCGAGAAATAGCCCCCCTTCCAACCCCAGTACGTCCAGCAGCCGGCGAGGCGGCGGAAGACCTGGCGAGCGTCGATTTCAGCGCCCATTTTGGCGTTGGCGGTGGGTTTGCCGCGCTGCAGCCAGTTGGGCACGCCGGCTTCGTCGATGCGTTCCAAATTGAGCGGAACGCCGGCCTTGCGGAAGTATTTTTGCGCAAGAATATCGACGGCGACTTGCGACCAGGACTCCGGAACCTGGACGTCCTTCATCTCGAAAACGATGCTGCCGTCAGGGTTTACGATGCGGGAGCTGCGGGGCGCGAACTTAATCGTGGCAAACGGGTCCTGGCCCGGATTGGTGAATCTTCGCGGAATGTGCATGGTATCGTACCTTAGGGGGACACTGGAATCACGACCATCCGTGTTGAGCCTTCATCGATTCCAACCAACGAAGACCGGATACTGTTCACCCTAACAGATATTCCCTCACGATGCAAACGTATAGTTGTGCCATCAAAGAGATTTTGAACCACCAGACAATGGGTCTAGGCATCATACAACCTGCGCCGGATCGGCAAGCCTTGCCGGTTATTTCGCGCGGCCGAATCGGACTGAACGACCTTGGCGTTTCGGTTTGTCGAGATCGCGTAGACTTCGGAAAAGACAAGTGAAGATTCGATGTGGATGCAACCGGCGTCAGCCCTTTGGGCGGGGCCAAAAAAATTCGCTCGCCCGCCAAACTTGCCAGCTGGTAGCGTGACAGTGTCATGCACCAACTTCCGCAGAAATGGCCCCTTCTGTCAAGAGAGTAAGTTCTTAGGAGATTTAACCTATTCGGCTTTTTTCGCGATTCGCGACAACCACCATCGTTCTCAGGCGGAAACGGAACCTCAGGAACCGGGTAACGGAGAACCGAGAACGGAGAACGGAGAATTGGAATTCGAATTTTCGGTTCTCGGTTCTCGGTTCTCCGTTACCCGGGGAGAATTGGAATTCGAATTCTCGGTTCTCGGTCCTCGGTTCTCCGTTACCCGGTTCTTTTTTGCGGCGATTCTGGGCTTCCCACGCGCAAAAATAAAGCGGACCGGATGTCGATCCGGTCCGCGGCGCCTGGGAACGAGTTGACGCGGCTCGATTACGCAGCATTGCGAGGAGATTGGTCGTTCTTCTGAGTCGGCGACTTCGGCATCATTTCCGACCTGCGAAATCGCGCTCGCCAGCCGAGCCTCAGGAGCGTTGACACGGAACCAACGATTTCCTTGAGATTCGCCTTCGACCGGCCGGCCTTGCGATCCGCGAAGATGATCGGCGTCTCGGCGATCCGGGCGCCGGCGAGGAAACAGCGAAACAGCACCTCTTGCTGAAAGGAATAGCCGCGCGAGATCAGATTTTCGAGATTTGCGTGCCGCAACAACGAAACGCGATAACAGCGATAGTTGCCGCTCGTGTCGTGCACCGGCATGCCGAGCATGAAGCGAACGAGCTTGCCGGTCGTTCGGCTCATCAACTGCCGCGATAAGGGCCAGTTCTCGACGCCGCCGCCGGCGACGTAGCGTGAGCCGATCGCGACATCGGCGCAGTCCATGAGTTTCAGGACGTCGGGCAAATCACGCGGGTGATGGCTGAAATCGGCGTCCATGGTGATGAGCAAATCGTAATCGTGCTCCATGGCGTAGTGCATGACAGCTAATATTGCAGTGCCAAGGCCCAGCTTGCCGGAGCGATGGATGACCTTGACGCGTGAATCTTCGCGAGCTAGCGCGTCGGCGGCGGCGCCGGTGCCGTCGGGGGAGTTGTCGTCGAGAATCAGCACGTCGGCGTTCGGAACCGTGGCGCGAATGGCGTGCACGAGCGGTTCGATGTTGTCGCGCTCGTTGTACGTGGCGCTGGCGAGCAGGTTGCGTTGGGGCATGTTACCTCAGTAGTTGTCTTTGCGAGCCACGGGGTTTATCCCCGTGGATTAGATATCCGCACCACGGGGATAAACCCCGTGGCTCGCCGGGCCATTTTCATTGCCTCTTACGCCATATTGTAATGGACACGCCTTCGGGCAAGTCCCAGCGCTCGGTTTGCGTCCAGGCATTTTGCTCGCCGAGCGCCTGGTGAAACGCCGCCAGGTTCACATATTCCTTGGTCGGCCAATCGTACATCGTTTGCGGCTTGATGTCGATCAAAACCAGGGCATCGGACCGCGTTGTTTCGAGCCAACGCTTGGCGACCTCGGGATGTCCTTCGAACGATTTGAAATTCTTGATCTCGCCGGACATATTCTGATGATGGTGATATTCAATGAACGTCCACGTCCACAGGAAACGCGTCGAAACGTTGCTGACGATGGTCGGGTTCTCGGCATCCGCGAGCGCCGGCAAATAGGTGTCCGTGATCTTCAATGGCGACGGCTCGCGCGGTTTGAGCCCGCCTTCCTGGGCGCGGCCTTCCTCGAATAATCCGGGAACATGCAGGCCGATCAGGATGGCGCAACAAAGCGCCGCCGCCCAGGGCCGCCAGTCGCGCGAAATCAACGTCACCGCCTCCTGCACCGCGAACACGGCGCCCGCGGCGGCCAGCACGAAGCTCATGGCGATCCACGAATGCATCAGACGATGCTTGACCATCGGATGCTGGCAGGTGAGATACGTCGCAATCAACAAGAAACAAAACAACGCGGCCGCGCCGGGCTTGAACTTCGGCCACGACACGAGTGCCAGGAAGACCAGCCCCACGAGCAGATACAATCCCCACGGCAGCGTCAGATAATCTTCCTGCGCACCCTGGATATAGGTCGGCAGGCCATGCATGAATGTCAGCGATTCGCGAACTTGATCGTTGTTCGTCGGGCCGAGGTACCACAGAAAGTACGATAGCCGTTTGGGCATCAAGAACCACAGCGCCATGGCGCTGCCGTGCACGAGGAGAACGGGGCGCAAAGTCGCCGGCCATGCCAGGCTCCAGGCTTGGCCGGCTTTGAACCACCACCAGGCGGCGCGCAGGAATAACGCGATGTACGCGAAGTGCACGAAATTGTGCGGTTCCGTGAGCGAAATATCCCTGCCGCCAAGCGTCACGACGCCGCCGCCGGTGATGGCGACGTACGCGGCTGCGCTTGCGAAAATCAGGGCAATGTAATTGAGCGGCTGCTTGAATTCGCCGACGATCCACGCGGGCAACCGATCGCGCCGGCAAAGCGAAAGGCCAAATTGCAGCCATGCTTTGGGTTGCCGAAGAAACTTGCCGGCGATCAGGCCGAAACAGACGAGGGCCCAGTAGTTGTACTTGTGAAAAAAGAGCGCCGACAGCGTCAGCCCCAGGCCAATCGCATAGCGGCGCGATTGCTCCTGAAGCGTCGCCAGGTAAAGGTAAAAGATCGCGAGCGACAAACCGGCGCCGAGGCCTTCGTGCATCACGTCCGTCGCGAAAGCGCGATGCGCGGGCGAAACGGTCACCAGAAACGCCGCAATTAGCCCCGCGAAGTCGCCGCCCGTCGTCAGCAAACGGCGCGGAATCAGGAAAGCGCACCACATCGTCAGCACCCAGCCCGCCAGGCTCGGCAACACCGCCAATTGATGATTGGGTCCGCCGATCAACTCAACCAGTGCAATCAGCAACGGCTGCAGCGGCGGCCAGACGCGCATGCGGTCGAAATCATGGAACAAGCGACCAAGCTCGCCGGTGCGAATGTCGAGCGCCAGGTTCAGGCCAAACATGTAGTGCGTGTGCCGATCGTGGCCCATCCACCACCACAGGTCGCGCGAATGCTGGCAAAAGCCGTAGTAGACGAAAGCACCTAAAAGCGCGGCGGCGCACAACACGAGCGGCGACAACCAGCGTGGGCCGAGGCCGGTTGCCGGCGCCGGTTCACTGACCGGCGTGATTGGCAGCGTCGATGGCGTCGCCTCGTCCATGAGGGTATGCGACATGGCGGGAATCCTTCCTTGGATTGAATCGACGCATCTTACCTAAAGGGTTGCGATGGAATCAATGCAGAGTTGCTGGTTCGGCCGTGGACTACGATTCCAATCGTGGCGAACTTCGTTTGGCGGGGTGCACCACGATCGGAATCGTAGTCCACGAAACGACCGTGGACTACGATTCCAATCGTGGCGAACCCGGTTTTGGCGGGGTGCGCCACGATTGGAATCGTAGTCCACGAAATCAACGCTTCATCGCCCTCTTCAACGTGATGCCGAGGTCCGCCGGACTATCCGCGACCGCGATGCCCGCCGCCCGCAGCGCCGCGATCTTGTCCGGCGCCGCCCCGCTGCCGCCGGAAATGATGGCGCCGGCGTGTCCCATGCGTTTGCCGGGCGGCGCCGTCTGTCCCGCGATGAACGCCGCGACCGGCTTCTTGACGTGTGCCTTGATGTACGCCGCGGCTTGCTCTTCCGCGTTGCCGCCGATTTCGCCCATCATGAGGATGGCTTCGGTTTGCGGATCTTCGTTGAAGAGCTTGATCGCATCGACGAAGTTGGTGCCGTTGACCGGATCGCCGCCGATGCCGACGCAGGTCGATTGGCCGAGGCCGAGGTTGGAGAGCTGCCAGACGCCTTCGTAGGTCAGCGTGCCGGAGCGGCTGACGACGCCGACGGGGCCGGGCTTGTGGATGTAGCCGGGCATGATGCCGATCTTGCACTCGCCGGGCGTGATGACGCCGGGGCAGTTGGGGCCGACGAGCCGGCAGCCGGGGCGTTCCTTCATGAAGCGCAACGCGCGGGCCATGTCGAGCACGGGGACGCCTTCGGTGATGGCGATGATCACCTTGATGCCGGCGTCGGCTGCCTCCATGATCGCGTCCGCGGCGGCGGGCGGCGGCACGAACACGACGGACGCGGTGCAGCCGGTTTTTTGCACGGCTTCGTAGACGGTGTTGAATTGCGGGAAGCCTTCTTTCGACGTGCCGCCCTTGCCCGGCGAGACGCCGCCGACGATCTTGGTGCCATAATCGCGGCATTGCTGGGCGTGAAAGAGGCCGGTCTTGCCCATGCCTTGCACGAGGACGCGGGTGGTTTTGTCAACGAGGATGCTCATGATCGGTTCCGGCGTGAGGATGTTTGTCGCAGTTTTCAGGATATGAATCGAGGTGCATTCGGCGAGCGAACCGTCTCGGTAGTTGGATGCAAAAAAAATCGGCTCGATTTGAGAAACCTTACTCGATCCGTGCCACACATTCACGCCGGATTCTTGTCGCGACATGCTGTCATCCGATGGCTACTCCCCAGGCATCACAAAGAAATCTGCAGCCTTGCAATGAAACTCGGGCAGGAGTTTGAGGCCTTTGACTTCTTCGTGGCTTTCCAGAACGATGGGTTGGCGATTCGGCATATAGATGGTCAACGTCTCCGCCTCCGGATCGAGCAGCCACGCCATACTGACGCCTTTTTCGAGGAATTCGTTGATTCGCTTTTGCATCTTCCCCTGACGATCGTTTGGCGATAGTACCTCGACAATCAGTTTCGGCAGCCTGACTTCGTATTTGACCTTTAGCTGTCGGTAACGAACCTTCTCCATGTATAGTGCCACATCCGCGCCGCGAACCGTATCTGGATCGCGTTCCAGCACGATCCCTGTGTCGTTTGTCGTGACGTGGCCTCTCTTGATCGCTTCGGTGTACCCAACCAACTTATATGCCACACGGGCGCACACCGCTCCGTGTCGATCACCAGGGCGTGACACTTTTACCACCTCTCCCTTCACGAGTTCAAAATGTTTGTCTCGGTTTTCAGGCCGATTGGCAAAATCGAAGAACTCCTCGGCGGTCATCAGTTTGGAAAGTACGCTCGCCATCTCTTGCATCCTCGAAAGTCGGCGGGAACTCGTCGTTTGCATTCTAGCGAAAACGAAACCGGCCAGGAATCCTTGCGGACGCCTGGCCGGTGATCCCTGGGATTCGGAGTACCTCATCCCGGGGCTTCATGGGTTTTGTTACAGAACTTACTGGGGCAACTTCTTGGGCGGATTGATCGTCTCGGCCGGCGTCGTCGCCGGGCTCGAGCCGCTCGTGCAGCCCGTATTGCAGGTCGGTTCGCAAGCGAAGCGATTGCGGAACAGACGTTGCAACACGCCTTCGTGGTTGAAGTCGGTGCACTTGTCGTTGTCGCACTTGTTCGTCCAGTGACGCAGACGATCCAGGAAGCCGCAACGGTTCTCACAGCAATTATCGCAGCTCGGCTTCGGGCAACCCGGATCGTACGCAACCAGGCGAGCCTTCTTCACGCACACGTCTTCAGCGACGCAGTACTTGACCTTCTTCGTCACCGTGCAAGGCACGCATTCCGTGACTTGATACGCGACGCGGCAGGTGTACGGCTGCTGGATGCATTCGGTGTACGGGACCTTCTTGCACACCGTGTACTTTTCCGCCACGCACTCTTGATAGCAGACCTTCTTGGTGACGCAGTGGGGAACCATGCGGCACACTTGATACGGGACCTTCTTGATCTGCTTTTCGACGACGTTCTCGTACACGGTATAGGGGACTTTACGGACGCGTTGCTCGGGCACCATCCGGGTGGTGGTGTAGCACTGCGTCACGCGGAACTGGGCGCCTTCCTGGAAGCGGCGGCCGGGGCCGTCGGTCGGATAGTTGTTGCCGCCGCTGCTGGCGGCGCCGTGGCTTTCCTTGCTCGAGCCGGCGCTGCCCGCGCCGCCCGTTCCGCCGGTGCCGCCTTTACCGCTGTGAGCGTCGTGCGTGCCGTGACCGACGTCATCGACATACGCGCCGCGGACGCAGCGGGTGACGGAGTAAGGAATCTGACGCTTCTCGATCGTCGACACCATGCGCGTCACGGTGTACGGAACCAGCTTCTTGGCGACTGCGCATTCCTTGAACGTGCGGCCCGGACCTTCGCTTTCATGGCCGACGCCCTTGTCATCGACGTAGGCGCCGCGTACGTTACGGCGAACCGTATAAGCGACGCTGCGCATTTCGTTGTAATGCACCTTCTTGCAAACCGTGTAGGCAACCTTCTCGGTTTCGCAACGGGTGACGTACGTCGTGCACGGCACTTGCTCCGTCACGCAGCGAACTTTCCAAACTTTGCGAGTCGGCTGCGGGCAGCACGGGTCGCTCTTGCAGCACGTGTTGCACGGGTCAACGCAGCAATTGTTGCGGCCGGCGCGGAAACGATCAAACAGGTGAACCGACTTGCAAGCGCACGGATCGAAGCACGGATCGCAGCAATCGTTCTTCTTCGTGGTCGTGGTGGCACACGGATCGCAGCCGTTGTTGCGGCCCAGGCCGATGCCCGTGAACAAGCCGCGCACGCCGCCCGGCCGGCACGGATCGTACGGTTCGTCGATGCACTCGACGAAGCGGCGCGTCACCGTCTGGCAGGTCGTCACCGGTTCGCAGATGCGCTTGATGCATTCCTTGTAGCAAACTTCCTGCACGTCCTTGCAGCAAGGAACGCACACTTGCTTGCAGCAATGTTCCTCGACGCACCGCGAAACCTGGCAGCAAACTTCCTTGTGGCAGGCTTCCGTCACCGGGCGGCAGACGCGATGGCATTCCTCGCGGCAATGCATTTCGCAGATCATCTTCTGCACCTGACCGCAATGAACGTGGCAATGCTGTTCATAAACCGGGCAGTGCACCGTGTAATGGCAGTCCTTTTCACAGTGCCGGGCGATGCAGCGGCGCACGTGGCATTCGACGTCCTTGACGCAATGCTCGACCTGCGGGCGAAACTCGTGGCAATTGATTTCCTTCCACGCCGGCCGCATGACGTTGCGCATGCAGACCTCTTCAACGGTCTTGTACTTGGTGACGTGGCAGTCCTTGTAGCGGACTTCTTCCTTGTAGCAGGTCTTGCAGACTTGCTTGTTGACCGTTTCGCACACGGTCTTGTAGCAGGTGTGCCAGCGCTTTTCGATGACGTCGTCGTAGACCAGTTTGTAGCAAACGCGATTTTGCTGCTGGCAGGCGGAATAGCAGCACTGCGCGTCGCCGCAGGCTCGAGAGAGACTGGAGAACCTCAAGGCGCCGCAGTGCGACGCGGAAGCAGCCTGAGCCAAACCCAACAGGGCGGCCAGAGCGAAGAACAGCGGCGCTCCCTTGCGCATCCTCATGATTTATGCCTCCTCAACGGCAAAGGAATGGGGCTCAGCCCCATCCGAACAGGTTAGGCAGCTACAACAAAGCAGACTGCCGGGATCGGCCTTCGACGCGGGGGTTGCCACGCCGACTCGACCCCGATTGATTCCAGTGAACCCCGGCGCGCTCCGCGCGCCCAATCCATCCAACGCTGTTTATCGGCGCACGCTTACCGGCACGATGACTGCTTCGCGCGTTTATACGCCTTAGCCATCCAGCGCCTTTACCGGAGGCGACATTTCTGCGGGATGTTCCATTGGGTTAAGTTGGCGAACCTGGGAGAGGACACTTGACTTTTTGATTTGAGCGCGAAACCGCAAGCGTTGTGGCGGACCCTTCCGAATCTTCCGAAAATAGCGCTTGACACGGCCGAGGAAAAGTGCGACGGATGGATATACACCATCTGCGACCAAACTCAAACGACAAGGATCCATATCTCATGACTCATTACTCATGCGATCTTTGCGCGAAGGAACTCACGGGCGAGCCGCGTTATGTGGTGAAGATCGAAGCCTTCGCGGACCAGGACCCGGCGGAGTTGACCGAAGGCGATTTCGATGACGATCACATGGAAGTGGTCAGTCAGATGATTCAAGAGATGGAAGAAAACGAAGTGGAACTCGAGTTGACGCCTGCGTCGAAGCAATTCCGCTACGATCTGTGCGGCGACTGCCACCGGCGATTCCTGCGCGACCCGCTGGGGCGTGAACGAGCGCACAAGGTTGTGTACAGTCCCAACTAATTGCGAGCCACGGGGTTTATCCCCGTGGAATGGATGTCCATACCACGGGGATAAACCCCGTGGCTCGCAAACCAATTCACCGTCGCGGCAATTGAATGCACGCAATCTCCGATTGATTGCGAATGAACAACCGATCCCCCGTCAGCGCCGGCGTATTCCACGTCTTGCCCTTGAACACCTCGAAACTCGCCAGTACCTCGTGCGCGTCCGCATTCGGCTTCAACAGCGATATCGCGCCTTCATCGCTGACCACGAGCAAGACGTCATCCACCAACAACATCTGCCCAGGCCCGTAGCGTTCGCCCTTCCAGCGAATCTTGCCATCGCTCACGTTCAGGCAGCGCATTTGCCCATTGAGGGCGTTGAGCCCAAAGATACGCGTGCCGTCCGTGACCGGGTTGGCGAACCGTCCGCCCAAAAGTTCGTTCTTCCAGACCGTCTCCACCGACCAGATATCCGCGTCCGGCGCCGGCGGCTTGACACGAAACATCGCGGCGCCATTCGACGGCTCCGAGGTGATGAACACCTGATCGTCGCCGATGATGACCGGCTGGATCATGTTCATGTCCATCTTGCTCGCCCATGGCGTCATCCAGAGTTGCTTGCCCGTCTTCGGTTCAAACGAGCCTAACGCTTCGCCGTCGAAGACGAGGATTTGCGGCACCTTGTGCAGCACCGCCAGTTGCGGCGAACTGTAGCCCGCCTTGCGATTGCCGACCGCCCAGCGCTGCGTCCCCGTTTTGTAATCGTAAGCGATCAACGCCTTGCTCGCTCGTTCATCGGGATCGACACCGGCGTGCGCGATCACCAGATCGTCCACGATGAGCGGCGAGCCGGTCAAGCCCCATTCGATGTTCTTCGCCTCGCCCTCCTTGAGAATGTCCTTTTTCCATTTCAGATTCCCCTCGGCATCGAGGCAAACGAGTTGCCCGGTCGCGCCGAGCGTGAAGATGAGTCCATCGTGAATCGTCGGCGTCGCCCGCGGGCCGATGCCCATGACGTCCTTGCGAAAGGCGTCATAGCGATAATCCCAGATCTTTCGCCCGTTGGCGCGATCGTAACAAACGACCGCCTCCTCGGCGCCGCGCTGTTCCATCGTGATGACGACATTGCCCGCGACCGCCAGACCGCTGTAGCCTTCGACGCATGGCCGCCGCCAGACCACCTTCGGCGGATGCTTGACCCAGTCGGTTTCGAGCTTGATGTGCGTGATGACGCCGTCCATCTTCGGCCCGCGAAAGCGTGGGAAATCGTCGGGGCCGATCGTCAAATCAACGACGGGCGGTTCCACCGTCTTGGCGGTCTCGGCGCGTTGAAAGTCGTCGTAAAGCTCCTCCAGAGATTTCTCCCAGCGATACTGAAAGACGGGAACCAGGCCAACGTCCCTGGACGTCAGTTCGACTTTGCGCAAGCCGAAAATCCATGCGGCCGGCGAAACGATGATGAGCAAAGCCAGCACACCCAGCCGCGTCCGCCAGCGAAAGCCGGAGAAGAACAGCCACCAGATGCCAAGCAGGAGAATGCCGAGCGGGAAGGCGAGGCTCGTCATGAAAAAGATGTCAAGCATCTCATCGGAGTATTCCGCCGTCGCGTTCCAGACCCACGGCAATGCGGTGAGACCGCCGCAGACGAGGATGACGAACACCGGGAAAACGAAAC
>DAIOGM010000038.1:0-2603 GCA_036745215.1 Gemmataceae bacterium | reverse complement strand
ACGGACTCCTCGCTTGAAGATGGGACTGCTGTTGTTATCGTAGTCATTGCCCGGCCGATTGGGCAATGAGGCTTGTCATGTTGATTCTTCGCCGCACCTTGCTGCTCTGGTTCCTGATGTTCTGGCAAGGCGGCTTCCTGTTTTACGGCGCGATCGTCGTGACCATCGGCAGCGATGTGCTGATGAGCGATTTCAAGCAAGGCTTGATCACGCGCCGCGTCGCCATGGCGATGAACGTGACGGGGTTGTTCGTGTTGACAGCCTGGCTATGGGACTGGTTCGCGGAACCGGCGACGCGGCGCAAGCGGCGCTGGGGCGCATGGCTGTTTCTCTTGTTGACAGTCGCGTGCCTCATGTGGCTCCATCCGCAGATGGACGCCCTCATCGGCACGAACGATATTTTGGATCGCGACTATTTTCGGCACTTGCATCGCTGGTACTTGCGCATCGCGACGGCGCAATGGCTGGGCGCGGTCGTCTTCACGGTGTGGACGCTGCAAAACTGGCGCGACGGCGACCGCAGCGCGGCGCACGAACGAAATACAAGCCTGAAGCGCTAGCGAAGGACGCTACCGTGTCCTTCGCTAGCGCTTCAGGCTTGTATCAAAAAGGAGCACCCCATGACCGACGCCTTCGCACGCAGCACGCGCGGCGCGCTCGATCAGCGCAACTGGGGCCTGACGCGCCGCGCCTGGTTCAAGGCGTCCGGCTTCACCGACATCGACTTGACCAAGCCCGTCGTCGGCATCGCGCAAACGTGGAGCGAGTTCAATCATTGCCACATCCACTTTCGCGAACTCGCCGAAGCCGTAAAACGCGGCGTCTGGCAGGCGGGCGGCTGGCCGCTCGAATTTCCGACCATCTCGCTCGGCGAATTCACCTGCGTGCCGACGACGATGCTCTATCGCAACCTCATGGCGATGGACACCGAGGAGATGATCGCCGCCCAACCGATGGACGGCGTCGTCCTTTTGTCAAGCTGCGACAAGAACGTGCCCGCGCAATTGATGGGCGCAACCTCCGCGAACAAGCCCGCGATCCTGTTAACCGGCGGGCCGATGCTCACGTCGAAATGGAACGGCCAAACGCTCGGCGCCTGCACCGATTGCCGCCGGCTCACGGAAGATTGGCGCGCCGGCAAGATCACGCTCGAGCAATATCGCGAAGTCGAGGAAGCGCTCGGCCGCTCGACGGGCCACTGCATGGTCATGGGCACCGCGTCCACGATGGCGTCGCTCGCCGAAGCGTTCGGCATGGCGCTGCCCGGCACCGCGGCGATCCCCGCGCCCGATTCGCGCCGCTTGCGCCTCGCGGAGAACGTCGGCCGACAAATCGTCGAGACGATCAAGCAGAACATCACGCCACGGCAAATCCTTACGGAAAAAGCGTTCGAAAATGCCGTACGCGTCCTGATGGCAATCGGCGGCTCGACGAATGCCGTCATCCATTTGATCGCGATGGCGCGTCGTGCCGGCGTCCAGTTGCCGCTCGCGAAGTTCGACGAACTTTCGCGCTCGACGCCGCTCATCGTCAATTTGCGGCCGTCGGGCCAATTTCACATGGAGGATCTGTACGAAGCCGGCGGCATCCCCGCGGTGCTGCGCGAGTTGAGGTCGCTCTTGCATCTCGACACGCTCACGGTGACGGGGCAGACGCTTGCGCAAGTACTGAGTACTCAGTACTCCGTACCGAGTCCTCGCACCGCGGACGTGATCAAGTCGCTCGAACGACCGTTGGCGAAGGAAGGCGGCATCGCGATCCTGTTCGGCAATCTCTGCCCCGACGGCGCCGTCATCAAGCAATCGGCCGCGTCGCCGCATTTGCTAAAGCACAAAGGCCGCGCGGTCGTCTTCAAGAATCAAGATGACCTGGAAGCCCGCATCGATTCGCCCGAACTCGACGTGCGCGCCGACGACATCCTGGTGCTGCAAAACGTCGGCCCCGTCGGCGCTCCGGGGATGCCGGAGTGGGGCTCGATCGCCATGCCGAAGAAACTGCTGGAGCAAGGCGTCCGCGATATGGTGCGCATCTCCGACGCCCGCATGAGCGGCACCGCGGCCGGCACGGTAGTGTTGCACGTCAGTCCCGAATCGGCGATCGGCGGGCCGCTTGCGCTGGTGCAATCGGGCGACACGATCGAACTCGACGTGCCGGCGCGGCGTTTGAACCTGTTCGTTGATGAAGCCGAGCTGGCGCGACGCCGCGCCGCGTGGACGCCGCCGCCGCGTGCATATGAGCGTGGATACGGCAAGCTGTTTCTTGAGCACGTGACGCAGGCTCATGAGGGGTGCGATTTCGACTTTAGCTGAGTGCAGATGTCAACTCACGTTAACCGGAGGCGGCGCCGGCGTCGCGATCTTCCGCTTGCGCCACCGTGCCCAACATTTCGCAACCACAATCAAACCAACGCCAACTCCAATCGGCACGCCCACCGCCCAGCGCAGCGGCTTCCACGCGTGCACGTCCCACGAGCGCATGACGCGGTCGCCTTCCTCTTCGTGCAGCGTGATCAGCGTGTTGCCGTCGTCGGAGAGCAGGGCATCGCTGACGTTCCAGCCGACCAGGCGCAGACTCTCGCGGTCGTTTTCCAGATCGTAAACGAC
>DAIOGM010000037.1:27275-29022 GCA_036745215.1 Gemmataceae bacterium | reverse complement strand
TGACCGTCGCCGCTGCGGTTGCAGCGAGCGAACTGTGGCAACTCAAAAATGGCCGTGCTGCTTTCATGGACGGGTTGAACGCAGCGGCGTCGGGCGATCAACGAAAATTCGTATCGTCCGGACAGGTCGTCATTACCAAGACGGCGGGCATCGTCATCCTCGACGGCGGCCGTGTTTATTGGGATCACTCTGCCAACGCAGGTCACTACAAGAAGGTCAATGACCGCGATTTTTACGTTGGCCGTGCCGTTGGCGATTCGGCCAGCGGGGACACAACGATGACGGTTAACCTCAACGTTGATCCGCCATATGATCTGGGCATCAGCCGAGACCCGTGTCTCTCGACGACGGCTGGCACGCCGGCGGCTGGCGGCCTCGGCTATCCAGTCAAGCTCGGCGGCGCTCACATTCTCGAAATTACCGCCACGAACGAAGCTCAAAAAACAGACTTGATGACGCGCGACGGTTTCTCCAAAGACGCCAATGCGATCGTTGAAGGGGCATTCCTGATCCTCAGCGACGGCAGCAACGCTACGCAAGACTTCACGATCGGCGCCGCCAGCGGAACGCACGCCACCGATTTTCAATCCGTCGCCGAATTCGTCGCCGTTTCCACCGTCGGCAACAGCACGAACCTCAATGTGCAATCCGACGATTCCACCACGGACGTTCCACCGACCGATTCGACGCTCGACTATACCGAGGGCTCGGCGGTTGCTCAGCGTGTCGAATTCTGGATCGACATGCGAGATCCGAACGACTGCCAAGTTTACATCAACGGCGTGCTCGTTCTCGGCGCGACCGTGTTCACATTGGCGGCGGCGAGCGGCCCACTCTTCCTCATCGCGCACCTGGAAAAAACGGCCGGCACGGACGTTTACAAGGTTGCCGTGGAGTGGCTTCGGGCGCGGTACGCTCAACAGTAATTGCGAGGCCGGCCAAGGCCGGTTATCAGGCCAGCGCCTAGTTTCGTCGGGCAGGTTGCCGACCTTTCAATTGCGGGATGAACCATGAACGAAGAAACCAAAGAAGCCATTGGCCGGGTCGCCGAGCTCATCGCCGGCAAGAAAGTGGTCAATGTGCGGAAGGGTTCCGAGCACATCGCCAACCACGTTGAGGCGCAGGCTGCCGACATCGTCAAGGCGTGCGATGCAGTACTCGAGCCCGACAAACGCATCAGCGCCTTGCGATTGGGCAGTGACAGCGGCGATGAGGACGCGATCGTAAACGTCCGCGTCGTCGATCTGAAGCATTTGCTCGACACGCTGAACGGCGCCGGAGCTTGACCGATGGGTCTGTTGACAACCGGTATCGCCTGGCTCGCCGGCCAATTGGCCGAGCACGCCGGCGACGAGGCTGTATACCAGGGCGACGGCGATTCAATCACGCTGACCGTTGTGAGCCAGGGCGACGGCGGCGACGGCGAATACGTGCAGCGACTGGGGGACACACCGGAGGATACGGTCTACGTCTCCTACCCGCCTGAACAGGGTTATTGCGGGTTCCTGGTGCGGCGTGAGCAACTGGTGTTAAACGGCGTCTCGGCGCTGCCAAGACGCGGGCACAAGATCATCATCGGCGGCAGAGAGTTTCGCGTCAGTTCGCCCGACGGGACGCTGCCCTGGAAGTATCACCCAAACCCGGCGAGCCGCGTTTGGTATTGGATTCACACGAAATTGAACGAGGCGTAACGTGCCGGCGCCGACGCCAAACCCGACATCGACGACAACGATTGACGTCGCGGACG
>DAIOGM010000037.1:11923-27253 GCA_036745215.1 Gemmataceae bacterium | reverse complement strand
ACCACGTACTCGGTCGCCCGCCGTTGGCTGCCGAGTTACCCGGATGAACTGCTGGCGGCCGCCCTGCAGATCGCCGTCGTCGCCGTGACAGAGGAATGTGAACGAATCGCGCGTGGACTTACTGCGCGAGAGCACTTGCTGAGATTGTGGTTTCAGCAGAAGGTCAACGCGGACCCGGCCCTGGATGAAGTGCAGATCGACAAGCTGGCGAGGTTTGTGTTTCAGGTCAAGGATTACTTCATCGCCGCGGGACGTACGCTTTCAACGCTCGCGAACGTGGACTGCAGGCGTTCGATCGTCAAAGCGAGCTACAGTCCAAAGGACCTCGAAGAACGCCAGTTGTACGTCGGCGTCGTCGAGATGGTTTTCCACGAGACCACGCGACAATGATCGGCGCCAGGATCGTACCCATTGGCCGGGAGAATTTCTTCGACAGCGAACGCGTGATGAAGGCGCTGAGCGAAGGCCAACGCCGTAAGCTTTCGAAGTTCGGCGCGTTTGTGCAACGTCGCGCGAAAACGTCAATCCGGCCCGCCGCGGTCGAGAACCGCACGGAGATTCGGAAGGCCAAGAAACGCGGGCAACATGTGACGATTCGCTATCGGCCCTCCAGGCCAGGCGAACCGCCACGATCACGCAAAGGCGAGCTCAAGAAATTGATCCTGTTTGGATACGACCCAATCCAACGGGACGTGCTGATCGGCCCGACTCTTGTAGCCGGCCGGGCGTCCGAGACGCCGGCGAGGATGGAATTCGGCGGCGAGTTCGTTCACAAGAAAAGCCGCAAGGTGATCAAGGTCGAAGCGCGACCTTTCATGCGGCCGGCCATGGAAGCGGAGAAAAAGGCCCGGATGCCAGCGATGTTTCGAGATTCCCTCGTTGACCCAGGGAGCTAGCCATGCCTGCCCCGATTGCCGTTACCGTCGTCAACCGCCCCGGCAAAGATGCCTACTGCTACACAAACTCCGGATCGCAAGGCACGCCGACCTGGACCACGCAGGGCAACGTCAAAGACGCGAGCATTGGCGACGCGCTCGAATTGTACAAAGCGAGCATCCGCGCGAAGCGGCCGTTCCACGTCTACGTGCCCACCATGCGCGACTTGTCGATCAAGTTCAAATGCGCGTGGATTCCCACGGACGAATTCATTGTCGCGCTGCTCGCCGCCCGGGCCAACGGCACGGCCATCGACATGGTCTGGCTCGACGGCCCGATCGCCACGCCGGGCTTTCAGGGCCCGCGCGCCGATTGGGTTGTCGGCGACATGCCGCGCACCGAGAACCTCGCCGAGGGCATGGAAATCGAAGTCGAGCTCAAACCCGGCCTGACGGCCAACGTGCCGAGCTGGCACGTCTCGGCCTGACATTTCACGAGGGCCAAATGCTGAAATACAAGGATTCAGCGGACCGGGAATGGTCGCTGAAACTCTCGATCGACGTCGTCGATCGAATCAAAGCCGCAACCGACATCGACCTTTTGGGCAAGCCCAAGGACGTACAGGACGCCTACGCGAAGATCATGGAAGACGTCCGGGTCCTGATGAACGTGTGCTGGCACATCGTCGAGCCGCAGGCCGCGGCCGCCGGCGTCTCGATCGACGCCTTCCGCCAGGCGATCGACGGCGACACGATCGAGCGCATGGCCGAGACCTTGACGGAGGCCATCGCGGATTTTTCCCCGACCCATCTCCGGACGCTGTTCCGCAAGGGATGGGAGAAGGGCAAGCAAATGGACGATCGCCAGCTCAGCGGCGCGCTGGCGGCGATGGAGGAGACGGATCTGGAGAAGTTGGAGGCGAAGGCGAAACAGAAGACGTCGGCCGCGATTTCGAAAATGCTCGAACGATCCGACAACTCGTCTGGGAGTTAGCCGGCGTCGTTGGGATTTCCGCAAAGCCGCTGACCGTGCGCGAGATCAAGTGGGCCGCGGACGGCCGCCAGTCCGAGAACTGGGCCCACACTTCAGAGCTTTACGCGAAGCTTCACAACGTCAACTGCGCGGACAATAAGGACATGATCAAGTCCGAGCAGATTAACCCGTTTCATCGGGCGAAATTGACCAAGCCGGCACGGGTGCCGTTTGGCAAACAAATCGCCGCGTTGAAACCGCAATTCGTCAAAGGGTAGTTCATGGCATCGGCCTCCGAAGTCAGGGCCGGCGGCGCGTTCGTCCAGTTCTACGCCAAGGGGGACGCGCAGGTCAGGGCCACAATCGCCGGCTTGCAAGCCCGGTTACAGAACGCGGCCAAGGCCGTGATGCTGATCGGCGCCTCGATTACCGGCATCGGCCTGGCCATCACAGCGCCATTCCTCGTTGGCCTTCGTCACTTTGTCGAGATCGGCTCGGAAATGCGGGACATGGCCGACCGCACGGGCCTGGCCGTCGAGGCGCTGTCCGAGCTGCGATACGCCGCAGAGCAATCCGGCGCCGCCGGCGAGGACCTGGAGAAGGGTTTGCGGGCCATGGATGAGTTCATGGTCAACGCGGCCCGTGGCTCGCCCGGGGCGTTACAAACCTTAGAGTTGCTCGGCATCACGTTCCGCGAACTGAATGAAGCCTCGCGCGAACAGCGATTTGAAATAATCGCAGATGCCTTGTCACATCTCGAAGATGCCACGTTGCGCGCGGTGATTGCGCAGGATATTTTCTCCCGATCGGGCGCCCGCCTTATGCCTATGTTGCGCGGCGGCGCCGACGGCATCCGCGGTTTGCGTGCCGAGGCGCGGCGGTTGGGATTGAGCTTGTCCGGCGAAGACGTTGCCGCGGCCGAACAATTCGGCGACTTGCTGTCCACGCTCGGCATGGTCGCAAAAATCACGATGTTCCACATTGGCGCCGCCGTTGCGCCGTTGTTGAAGACGTTGGTTGAATTCATCATCCGCGCGGCCGGCGCGATCAATGTATGGATGAGCGCCAACCGTGAACTGATCGGCATGTCGTTCTCTATCGCGACAAGCATCATCGGGATCGGCGCAGCAATTGTCAGTGCAGGCGCCACGCTTTGGGCTCTAGGTCAATCGATAAGCGTGATTTCACGCGCGGTAGGCGGCCTGCTGAAAATCTTCATGAGCATCGGCTTTGCACTGACAATCATCAAAATCACCACGGGACTACTTGGTTTCGCCGGCATTTCTCAAGCCGCGTTCATCCTGCGCGTCGGGCTGTTTCTCGTTTTACGCGCAATGGCACTTGTCTCACTTGCATTTCACGCGGCGTCATTCGCCGCGACGGTTTGGAGTTACGTCGTCTCCGGAGCAACGATTGCTGCCGGCGCCGCGGTCAAAGGCTTCACGCTCGCGCTCGCAATCCTACAAAGCGGATTCGGCCTATTAACACTCGCCGGGTCTGCCTGGTCAGCAGCAATGGTCGCGGCCATCTTCATCTATGAATCGGCCGCGGTTGTCATCAGCAGTGGATTTGGCGTCATCACAATTGCAACTATTCTGTGGGGCAAGGCCACGGCGATCGCCAGCTCGATCGCGACGGCGGCGGTAATTGTTTACGAGGCGGCATTGGCCGGACTGATGACTGGGTTTGGTCTGATCACGATCGGCGCCACAACCAGCCAATTCGCGATGGATGCCTGGGTCGCAATTGTCTCAATCGGCACTGGCGTTACCGCAGCGTACGCCGCTGTCATGGCATTCTTGACTACATCACACACCGCCAACGGAGCCGCCGGGTTGTTGGACGCGTTCATCATGAAGTATTTCAGTGCGACGTGTGGCCTGGCAACTGCCGCTGTCACGGCGTTGACCGCGGGACTGAACCTGCTAATCGGCGCGTTTGTAATCTTGGACGCCGTTCTGTTGACGACAATTGGCTTGATCCCAATCGCTGCGCTCACCTACTTTATCTACCTCATGCTTGAAGCCGGGGCACGTGGGCTTTACACGGCCAGCACTCTCAGCAACGCTTTCACCAGCGCCGGCGACTCGATTGTCAGCGCATTTCGGACAACTGCCAACGCAGCCAGTACTTTGTTCGCTGGCATATCTCAGAACGCTCTGACGTCGTTTCGGACGATCAGGGATTTCGTCATCGCGGGCGATTGGGATAGGGCCTGGGCGGCGCTAGTCGCGTCCGCGGAATTGGCATGGCATGACGTCAAAGCGTTCGGATTAGACACCTGGATTGCCTGGAAATTCTCGTTCCTGGAGACGGCGAATTTCCTAACTGACTCTTTGACAGACATGTTCCGGTCGGCTTGGCGATCAGTCGCGTTGATGTTTCGCCAAACGATGTGGGCAGCCCTCTCTGGATACCTGAGCGCGCTCCACAACATCACACGTTTGAATCCAGGCCTGGCCATCGTATTGGGCAACAACCTTCAGGACCTGGCAAGGCAAGCGGATCGGAATGCGTTTACGGCTAGCGCCGGCGGGACACAGCAGGAACGGGCTGACTTGGCGCGTGATAACGAAAGACGCGCTCAAGAACGAATGGAACGAAATGCGGCGTTGACCCGAGCGAGGGAACAAGCGGAGGAGGCTGCCGTCGCAGGCAGACACGAGGAGCGCGATCGATTATTGAACGAAGTCAAACGCCTCGAAACCGAGGCACGTATTGCGAGGCAAACCGCCGACTTTGCAGAACGGCAACGGCAAGTCAACAACCAATTGGAACACGTCGGCGCCGCCGTGATCCAGGGCACCTTCAGCGCAGCCGCCGCGCGTGGCTTTGCCGGCGCCAGAGTAGGTAACTCGGAGCAGATCGCCCGGGAATCGCGGGACATCCAACGCGACATGCGGAGGCTTCTTAATCGAATTGCTGAAGGCCAGGGCTTGGTAATGGGGTGAGTTTTCAGTCTATTTGCAAACCAAGAGCAGGATTGAAACTTCCAATTTTTTTTCCGGAGATTGAGTGGTGCAAGGCCAGCGAATGCCGCAGCGGATCGCCTTTGCCACGTTCTGGGATTTCATGGACAAAAGCGCAGACGGCGGAACAAAGTGCTTTTTTTGTATCGAAATCTAAGCGGAGAAATTTTGGCGTGACCCATAACTGTGGCAGTTCACGTTCGGACTCGACCTTGTGTACATAGCCCTGGGTCTTCAGCTTTTCGACGGACAGCAGCAACCAGACAGATTCACAAAGAGGCAGAAGAACAAGGCGACGTCTCGATTCATGGGGTTGCCTCCTGAAGCCAAAGCGGCTCATTTCTTTATTCGCACACCAATGCCGATTCTTAATGTCACTCTTTCTTTGGCCGTCCGCGGACTCGTTTGTCACCTGTCGGCTTGAATTCACAACCTTCAAAAACGCGGAGTTTAACGCCTAGCGCTTTGCAAATCGTCTCAACGGAGTCCAATGCTGGTACCGTGTCGCCCAATTCCCAACGAGCGATGGCGGCTTGCGCAAACCCTGTTTCCTCGGCAAGCCGTTTTTGTGCCCATCCCTTTTCCGTGCGCAACTCTCGAAGCTTGTCGCCAAAGGTCATGAAAAGAATCCTTTCAGATTAATATCCAGATCAGTATTGACGAATAATCCAGGTCAGGATATTTTACTTCAAACGCAGTAATCGGACAGGAGACCAGCAATGCAAGCCATCATCAAGCGGATAATCGAAATGGCCGCGTACCTGATCCTCGCCGTGATCGCCGCGGCATTGATCGGGGCCGCGGGGGCCGGCGTCGGCCAGGCCGTGGGCCTGGAGGATGTTTCCGCGAACGCCGCCGGCTGGGGAGCGTGCATTACTTCCTTCGCTTTTTTCAGTGTGACGGGCCGGCCGATCGAGTCGCATTAACCCACGGGTTCTTTGTAGCTGCCAACGCCGTACGTGGCGATGCCCAGCTGCACGAACGCCGGTCGACGCATTTGTCAGGACGGCAGTTCCAGGGAAGGTACGGGGCATGACGCCCCTTTATTTCAATCTGAACTCATTGTGGAGGCACCGATGAACGAGCAAGCCAACCCCCCGCTCAGCCTGAAGCAGTTGCAAAAAAAGATTGCCAAGCATCGGCGTTGGCTGATCTGGGTCATGGGCCAGTTGGTATCGATCGAGGGCCAAGCAACGCATCGGATCGACGAACTCATCGCCCTGGAGGAACGCATCGCCGAGCAGCTTCGAGCCGAAAAACTGGCCGAAAAACTGGAAGAGGCGCCGCCCAAATTGTTGTAGCTGGTCTCGCCGGATTCGGCGATGTAGATCTTTTTTCCCGCCGAGTGCCATTAGTGGCATAATTTCGACAATTCTCCTCCGCGCGACTTGCATATCCGGAATCATCTGGCAATGGTTTATGACCGGTGACTCTGCGCACAAACCACCATGCCAACTCCAACTCAGGTGGTTGTCGGCGGCACCGGCAGCCTACCGCACTGGGAAGAATTGATCGACACCGGCGCCGGCGAGGTGTCGTTCAACACGCCGCGCTCGGAGCGACGTTGGTTGGTAACCAACGTCGGCGACGTCAACGATCTGATTGTGTCGGCACCCGACAACATTCCGCAGACCAATGTGCGAGGCGGCGTAACCCATTTCTTCCGCCGCTACCGATACGACCCCGCTCAACCGACCGACGGCACTCTTTGGATTGTTGTCGCGCAATACGAATTCGAGGTTGAATACAAGGAACTGTCGTTTGACACGTCGGGCGCGACGACGACTACCAAAACGGCGCTTGATGAAGGCGATTACTACAACCTCGTTGACCCATCCGATGACGAACTTCCCGACTTCGGCAAACTGATCGGCGTCAACGGGAACAACGTCGAAGGCTGCGAAGTGCCGATCGGCAAATTCGATTTCACCGTTCTGATTCGCAACCGATTCGCCGCGCTGTCGAGCGATTACATCTTCAACGTGGAGGACCTGACCGGGCATGCCAACGATCGGCCGATGACGATCAATTGGAAGGGCCAAGTGTTTCCGTTTGACACCGAGGAGCTGATCTACCTCGGGGCTCCGGGCAAGATGACGTCCGAAGATGGATTCGAGCTGACCTTAAAGTTCACTCGCGAAAAAAACAAGAGTGGCGGCACGAAGACGACATCGGGCCTCGTCGTGCCGGACGTTGACGAAACCGTCGAGATCCAAGTCTTCAGTACGGCAGGCTTGACAGAGGGGCAGAGGATTTACTTTGTCGGCGTTGGCCATTTCGAGGTCGATGAAATCATCAATGGAACCACCGTCGTAATCATGAACCTCGGCGGGCCGCTGAACGCTGTTCCCACGACGAGTTTCTCCGCGGGCGTCAACGTTATTTTCGCCGCTACTCAAACCGACGCATTGACGATCGGAGATGGCGTACCGATCGAGAAGCGCGGGGCACGCTACCTCTGGACTTATTCGGATTGGCAAAACGAAAGCGGCAGCCGGCGCGTGCTGAAACCGCTTGTCGCGGTCGTGAACAAAGTCATTCCCACGGCGGACTTGACTCCGCTCGGTATTTTCTCGTGAGGCTATCGCGATGGGTGATCCTCTCAGGAAAATGACGCCTGGCGAAGTGCTGAAAATCGGCGAAGGTCCGTTCAACGCCGCGTTCCACAATTTGTGCATCGACGCGATCAAGGATTACCTGGCCCGCCGTGGCCATGCCCTCCGGCCTGGTGACCCGGGCCTTAACGAGCACGCCGGCGACGACGACGATTACGACTGGATCATCAACACCGAGGAAGAGGATCGCGAGCAATACGACATCGTCGGCCTGGGCGAGCTCGGCAGCGCGGCCAGCACGGCCGCCGGCGGCGAGCAGACGTTTCGCACGCAGACCAACTTCAACATCGCGGCGCCGGCGGCCGGACAGCGGTTTGGCATCCTGCGTGAACCAATCCTCGGCGGCGGCGACTCGGTGGGGCGCGCCTGGTTATTTGGCCGGGCAAAGTGCAAGCTCAACGTCACGAACGTCAATCATCGCTACGCGGACGCCGTCGACGACGACTATTCCGCACTTCAAAGTACTGGCTCGGGCGGCCAGGCCCAGATTGTTTTCAAGGAGATCCCAACAAGCACGCAGCTTGACGGCGGCATCGACAACAGCCAAACCACGTTCACGCTTGATACCCTCTCGGGTTGGCCCGATCCGCCTTTCGTCATCACAATTGACGACGAGGATATTCTCGTCGAGGATATCGACCGCGACACGGGCGAAGTCACCGACAGCACGCGAGCTCACAACGACACCGACGCGGACGTACACGCAGACAATGCCGAGGTGACGTTCAAGAGCGGCACGGTTTGGGCGATTGTGTTGCTGGGTGCAGTAGGCGAATGGGGCATAACAAGCTCCGGCATCTTGAACAACGAAGTGGACGCACTAGGACCGACAGCACAGGGCGCGGGCAAGGGGCAGTATGGTCTCGGCAGGCCGATCATCTGCGCTGTCGATAATTACAACGTTCCCCAACTACCTTCAGGGCTTGGTTACTCCGGTGGTTACGCTCCCGGCTGGTACATTCAGGGCACGGACAACGATCCGAGTTCGGTGGGATTCATTATTTGGCCTACTGATTGGCAATTCGGCATCACGGCTTCAGCGCACTCGTTCATGCCGTGGGGCGGCCTATGGTTTCGTGGAATCTTGACGAATTTCGCAACTGAGTATTTTTATCCTTCCACATTGACGTGGCAAAATTCACCAATGGGAACTCCCAGCGGCGGCCCGACGCTTGTTCTCGGCGGTGGAGGGTATGACGATGAACTTCTTGATCCCATCGATCAGCATCAACGCTTCTCGATTTGTTACATGAAGTTAAAAAACGCACAAGCCATCGCAACCGTAACCAGCGATTTTGCCATTCCGGCTGGACCGGCGGGAGTTTATGGGGAAACCGAGACGGTCGAGGTTGATGACACAAACTTCTTGACTCAGGGCGACACGGTTTTGCTGCACAACCCGTTCACCTGGAGCCAATCGAACGCCTATTATCTTTACGGGATCATCAACGAAATCGTTGACGCAACGCACGTCTCGATAACGTTTCTTTCGCAGCAAAGAGCGAGCAGCAACACATTTCCGGCTGGCGGCAACATCACCGTGATCGAGTTCACGCAGCCCGTGGGTGATGGCGACTACAGCAGAGTGACATTTATCGCCGTCAGGAATGGCATGGTGACGACGATTGGGACTGCTGAAGGTGCCTATGCCGTTAACGACGGCGGCACCGGCAGCAATTTGTCTGCGACTGGGCCGGGCGCTGTCATCCAGGCGAGCATGGGGGCCAATCTGAGTGTCGTGGCCAATCTGTCCGTCGCAATGGGCGGCAGCGGGCGCGGCAGCGCCACGGCCTATGCCGTCATCTGCGGCGGCCCGACCGCGACAGATCCGCACCAATCGGTTTCTGGAGTCGGCACGGCTGGGCAAGTTCTCAGGAGCAATGGGGCGGGGGCGCTGCCGACCTGGCAGACGAGCGCCCTGGCTGACGGCGACAAAGGCGACATCATCGTCAGTGCCAGCGGCGAAACGTGGACCATCGACGATGCCGTAGTAACCAACGCAAAGCTCGCGAACATGGCCGCATGGACGTTCAAGATTCGCAACGCTGGTTCGACGGGTGCCCCCAGCGACGCGGCTGCCGGTAACATCACAACGGAAGCGGCACCGGAAGCCGGCGATTTCTTTTTGGGGTTTTTGGCCAGCGGCCAAATCGTAAAGTTCGGTGTTGATAACTTCACCGTTGCCGACATGCCAGCATGGTCATTCAAGATTCGCAACGCCGATTCGACGGGTGCCCCCAGCGACGCGGCCCGCGACGATTTCACCACAGACACGCTGCCCGTAGAAGACGGGGACTTCCTCATCGGATTCAAAGAGGACGGCTCGATTGTCAAATTCCCCACCGATGGATTCGCGCGGCTTGAAACTGATGGCGACTTTGACTTGGGCGGCAACGAAATCACGAACGTCGCAATCATCACGAGCAACGATACGAAAACCGACATCCTCCGTCTGAATGACACGGCCCTCGATCATTTTCTAACTGTCACCGTCGGCGAAGATTTGACGGGGCCGCTGGCCTTGGTGATCACCGTCAACGATGCCAATGCTCAATTGAACTTGAACCTAGCGGCCAGCGCTGACTTGACCGATAGCACGAGCGGGACGCCTGGCACAACTATCAATGCAGTCAGCGGAACGGGGGACGATGCGGGGATAAACGACGCGTTGGCGAGCCTCATCGCAGACAACGCCGTCATCAAGGCCAGATTGCGCAGCGCCGGAATCATGGATACATAGGAGACTCAACGATGGCAAACGCACCTTTCTATCTCAACGCCGCTGGTTCGAGAATTGGCCGCGACTTGCTGGATGTGCTCGCCAGCATACAAGCCAACTTCGCCCGCGCGGACGCCATCCGCGCGGCGATGATCGAACAAACCGACAAGCCCGCCGGCACGCTCACGGTCCGCTCGGACAACACGTCGGGGCAGGTGACTCTTGCGGCCGGGCATGGCGTCGTCACCGGCATCCTTGCGGACATCACGTGGAACGCCGGGGCGAACCGGCGTACGGGAGTTTTGGTCGGCAACGTCAACGGCAACAACGTGGCATTCAGCGGCGGCGCCGGTGATAACTTGCCCGCACAAGATACGGCCATCGTGTGTCAGCATTACACCACGGTTGCGAATGTATTCAAATTCAACGTTGGCGACGGCGTGACGATATCGCCGGCGATCGCTCACAAGGCGTTCAATGAGCTGGCGTCGTTCATCGCGTCGGCGGGGCCGTCGCTGTTGCAGTGCGGGGCGCGGTTCAAACAATAGGAACGCGAGTTGGCTCCGACTGGAGTTCGCCGGCGGGGCCGCCGCGGCCGGCCTCGGGACTCTGACACCGCGAACAGAGGGCACGCATGACGACGACGATTTACCTTACTGCTGCATCCGTGGAACCTCTAAGCCTGAGTGCGATCATGCCAACGGAAACCGATATCTTCGATCTGTTCATTGGCGATGACTGGAGCATCCCTTTTGAATTTGATCCGGCCGCCAACATCACCGGTTTTGCATTAGCATTTCGGCTTTACTTGCCGAACGCCGAGGCGCCGGTGATTGAGAAGACGTTGGCCGACGGCGACATCGTCGTTACGAACGCGGCAACCGGCGTCGGCACGATCGAAGTGCCTGCGGATGAAACCGAAGATTTGGAACCGATTCGCTACTATTTCGAATGTGCGCGAACCGACGCAGGAAACAAGAAAGTGTACGGCTACGGCAAGATCGTTTTGCAACATCGCACGTGAGGCGCCCATGAAAAAAACAAAGCCGCGGCGAAGAACTTATGTTTCCTGTTCGGAATTGGACGGCGCGTACGACGATGATCAGGTAGAGTTTTTGCGTGCGATGGACCGGTACATGCGCGACAACCGCCGACCGTTTCCAACGTTCGTCGAAGTGCTCGACGTCGCCAAATCGCTTGGTTACCAAAAGGTAGCCGCAATGGCAGACCCAGTTTCGAACGAAGAAAAAGCGAAGGCATAAATGATCGACCGAGCAATAGCGTTGCCGCAAATCTTGTTGGCGATTCTGGCCTGGCTGCTGCAGCACGTGCTCAATCCGCAGCCGTTCGTCATGCCGGCAGAGATCACGAACGCAGCCAAGTCGATCGCCGTGAACGCGAACAAGTGGGGCGACGTCGCCGACTGTTTCTTGACCTGGCATTTGCCGGCGGTGTTTTTCCTCGGCGTCGTCGTCACGATCATCATTACGGCACGGCGCCGCAATCAAAACTGTTGAGGTGATTCCATGACGCGAATGGTTGTTGCAACACTTGTCGCTGGATTGTTTCTTGTTCACCCGTCGTTCGCTCAGAAAGCGAGCGTCGGCGGCAAGATCGCGCCGGATGGCCGCACCGAGCTGCAGATCGATTTGCCCGGGCAGCTTCACCGAGCGAACGTTTCCAGTCGCGGGCAAGGTTGTTGCACGCATACGTCAACGCACCATTCCGCGATTTTCCAAAACGTGCCAGCGCTACAAGAGTTTCCGAAATGGGTTCAATCGAAAGGCCTGCCCGGTGGAACGTACCCCGAGGAAATGGCGCGACGCATTGCCATGATCTGCAAGGACCGAGGCGTCGCTCAACCACAATACGTTCAGGTAACTGGCGGCCGGGAAACGCTCGACGTGATTCGCGCCGCCCTGGCGTCGGGTCGCTTCCCCTGCGTGACGTACAGCTTTTCGCCGACCGGGCGCTACGGCGGCGGCCGCATTGCTCACATGGTTAACATCGTTCACCTGGACGATCAGTATGCCGCGATCCTTGACAACAATTACATCGAACCACGCGAATCCTCATTTGAGTGGATGAGCGTCGATCAGTTCCTGCGAACATATACCGGCGGCCGAGCTGGCTGGGCATTGATTCTGCTCCACTGCGGACCGCCTCCCTTGCCTTGGAATTGAGATCCGTCATGAAGAAAATCGCTCTGTTCACGTTTGCCGCGTTTGCCGTCGCGACGGTCGCCGTCGCCGGACCGTTCAGGCTGCGTCTGTTCCGCTGTGGACCGAGCGGATGTGACGCGCAACCGATGTACCTTGCGCAGGAGGCGGACCAATCGGAGCCGATTGAACAGCCCAAGCAACCTACCGACAAAGCTGTCGACGTCAGTGTTGAGAATCACGGCGTCGAATTCAGCAAGATCAAAGACGGCTGTTGCTTGCTGAACGGCAGGCCCGTCACGATGGAACAAGCGATCGGCGTTGTGAGTGGGCAGATCCCCGACGACTCCAAGAAATTCCGCCTGACCGTGATCGGCGCCGACGGGCAACGCAAGCCTGTCGTTGATGCGTTCAGCCAGGTCGAACGAGAGGTAAAAGAACGAATCGTGATCTGGGACGTGCCGCCCGATCATTGGTCGCTGAAAGACAATGCCACGGGCAAAACCGTGTTCAAGGTGGACGGCGCGCCGACCGTATATTTGCAAGCGCCTGACGGCAAGGTTTTGCATCGGCAAGACGACTGGTCAGGGGTCGACGATTTTCAGGCAATTCGAAAGGCGATGAAAGCCTACGACAGCAGCAAAGATCCCGACTTCAGGAAACCAAACCCCGAGCCCAAAAAACCGGCCGGCCCGGAGCAATCAACCAACAACCTGCCCTGGATCCTGGCCGCGATCCTCGGCGCCATGGTCCTCTTGAGGAGACGCGAATGACCCCTGAAATCCAGCAATGGCTGATGTACGCCGCCATTGCGTTTGCAGGCTATGTCCTGCGGCAATGGTTCCCGAACTTGTTGCCCTTCTTGCCGCCGACGCCTGGGACCAGTCCATTACCGGCGCCGCATGTGCAACCGCTGCAACCGCAATCGATCCCGGCCTCGATTCTCGACAACCCGCGCGCCCTGGAGCTGCTACGCGAGCTGCTGCACGCGACGCCGCCGGCCAGGCACGATCGGCCGGTTTAAGGCTATTCGTATTCCTTGCCGTTTGGATGAGCGTCGAGGAGCTCGGGCGAGGGCTTCCATGGACAGAAGCGAACCTTACCGGCACGTCGCCGGCAAACACTCGCCCGATTTGATTTTTGATCATGCACAGACCTGCGGCGACCTGGTGCCGACGTGCTCGGCCGATCGCCGCCGTCGGAAGCCGGCTGAGATCGATACTCGGCCGGGCTGAGCTGGATTTCGCCGGCATCGCCTTTTGTCAGGCTGCTTTGCGTTTTTTCCTCTGTTCACGCCGGACCTGGACGTCTTCGATCTTTTCCATGGCGTCATGAAGGTGGTCAATTCGAAGGTGCTGATAGCGCTCCGTCGTCTCCATGGATTCATGGCCCAGGAGCAGCGACAATTCCTTTTGCGTAACCTTGGGACTGGCATACGTCGCCGCCGTGTGTCGCATGGTGTAGTTGACGATGTTCTCACCTGTGACGTGGGGAAGCGCCGGAAACTTGCGCCGCAGTCGACGCATCCTGCATCGCAGCGCGTTCGCGGTCCAGGGCATGTCTAAGTCGTTCAAAAGGATGATCCCGGCCAGCGAATCGGCTCGCGAACGCAGCCGCAACAGGAGTCGGCCGACTCGGCGCGTCATCATGATGATGCGCGGCTTGTTCGGATTGGCTGCCCGTTCTCTGGATTTGTATTCCCACAAAACGAACATCGCCTTGCCCGCATACAACGCGTCTTCAATCGTGCCATGCCAATCGATCGGCGCCTGCAACATCGGCCAGGACAGAATCTTCACTTCTTGCGGCCGTGCCATGGTGCCGCGCATCACGATTAGAAAATCCCGATAGGCTCGCCCGCAACGGCGAAGGTATTGCACCAGTTCCTTGCGGTCGAAGATGCGCGTGCGCTGGCCGGCCGGCGGACGCTTCACTTTTTTGAATGGGTTCACTTTGAGAATGCGCAGGCCATCCACGGCAAACTGAAAAAGCCGCTGCACGGCTTGCACCTGGTGGAATGTTTTTCCAAACGACTCCAGGTCCACCGGTACCAATTTGCCAATCCGTACGTTCCCGACGTGCGCCAAAAACGAATACAAAAGGCACCGATAGTACTCCGTCGTGCGCGGCTTGCGGGTCGCGCTGCACCATTTCAGGAACTTCTTGATCAATCGTTTCAGACGCATTCGGCAACTCATTGGGTAGCCCTGGGCATTGGGCGGGTCACTCGCCGGGTCTTGAGCGCCGCCGGAAAAGTTTTTCGTGATGACCAATCCAAGAATGCCCGACAAAAATGAGTAAGCGCCGCGTTCCCGAAAGTACCTTTAATATTTTGCCAGAAACGAAGACGCGTGATCGGGTTAGAGCGCACAGCCGAAAACACGCTTACCTCAAAAATACACTCCGGCGCGAATGCCGAATGCTTGCAACTTTTACAACGCCGCCCAAGGAGCGTACCATGGTTGACCAACGCACCACGAACGAGCATGTACAGGAATCGATCGAGTTACTTCGGCAGCAGATCGCCGACGTCGAGCGCGACACTTCCGAAAAGAAAAAACTCGTCAATGCGATGTCCGTAGTCATCGGCCGGCCGGCCGTCTACCGAGACCAGGAACTTTGCGTACAGCCCGTCCTGACCGAAGATCAGTTTTACGGCATGAATTTGGTGGACGCCCTTGTCGAAGCGTTCCGCTGGCGCCGGGCCGCGGGCAGACCGGCGAGTACTGTCGATGAACTTTTGGAGCTCTTGAGGCGCGGCGGTTTCAATTCGCGGAGCGCCTCGATAGTCAACTTCAGGCGTACGATTTTGAAGACGTTGCGCGAGGATCCGCAGTTTCACAAGCTGCCCGGCAGCCGGTATGGCCTCGCAGCGTGGTATCCGAATGCAACGCGGCAAGACGGTCAACCGGCCGACGAGCTCGAAGGCGACGGCCAAGACGAAGTTGCGCAGCACGCGGCCGAAGTCGCGCTGCAGGCGCAGCAACTTGTCAGGAGTCATCGTGACCATGGCCGCCTAC
>DAIOGM010000037.1:0-11913 GCA_036745215.1 Gemmataceae bacterium | reverse complement strand
CATGATATCTGGATTTAACGGGGCGATATGCTACACTTGCAACTGCGGGGTGGGACCGGCCCAATGGGGTTCAGGAGGTCGCTGGTTCGAATCCAGTCGCCCCGATTTGCGAGAGCCGTTGACAGGCATTGTCAGCGGCTCTTTTCTATTGTCCACATCAGAAGTTACGGCGAGTTTCACGCTCGGATTGATCGTCCGTGCATCGCTGTTCATCTTGTCAGCTTTTGTCTGCGGCGCTGCTCGCTTGCACAATCACTGCGCCGTCGCCACTTCGCCCGTCACGAGATCATTCAGCTTATCCTTGTTGCTGCCGCTGGCGGTGTAGAAGAACCAATCGCTGCCGGCCTCGCCGTAAAGCTGGTCGATGGCGGCATCATCGTACACGTTGGCGGTGTTCAGCAAGTAACCGCCATTCAAGCCGCCGCCGGTCGTGCCGTTCAAGTGATTGACGCGCGTCGTGTAGTCGGCGTCGGTGCGGCCCCATTCGGCGATGAGCGCAATCAGGGCAGCCAGGTCCGAGTCGTGGGCGGTGGAATTGCCGATCACGATGTCATCGCCGCCATTGCCGTGGAGCGTATCGGCGCCGGCGCCGCCGATCAACAGATCGCGGCCGGACCCACCTTGCAGCTGGTCCGTGCCGGCACCGCCGACCAGGATATTGTTGGCGGTGCTGCCGCGGACATCGAGCGTGTCGTTGCCCGCGTCGCCAAAGAGCGCGGCCGGGGCCGTCACGTAATAGGTGGTGCCGCTGAATTTTTTGGTGACCAGCTTGAGTTGGTCGCCGCCGGCCTGACCATACATGACGATCTGCGCCGGCGCTGCGAATGTTCCCTGAGACGCGCCATTGATGGTCACGGCGAGGTTCCCCAACGTATCCGCCGGAGTAACCGAAATGTTATCGTTGGCCGTGGTGCCGCCGATGACCAGCGTCCCGCCTTGCAAATCAACGGCGTTGATCGTGATCGTTTGCTGCACAGTCGTGCTGACGCCTCCATCCTTGTCGGTGGCGGTGATCTGCACCGTGAACGTGCCGGCGGCCGCGTAGGTGTGACCGACCTGTTGGCTTGCCGTGCCGGTGCTCGACTCCGAGCTGCCGTCGCCCCAGTTGATGTTGAAGGTGAACGCGCCGGCCTGATCAATGGCGGACGGATCGGTTGCGCCGAGCGCGAAGGTTCGCAATTGGCCGCGAACACCGGTGGCCGGGCCGCTCATGCTGGCAGTCGGCGCCACATTGTTTACCGTGACGTTGAGGCTGTTGCCCGCATCATACGTGCCGTCTTCGTCCGTGGCGGTGGCGGTGATGGCAAAGGTCCCCGGTCCATCGGCGTAGGTGTGGCTCACGGCGCCGGGGTTGCCGGTCACGGTTTCGACGCTGCCGTCGCCCCAGGTGATCGTCCAGCTCGCGATCGTGTCCGGTGCTGGATCGCTCGCGGTGAGGTTCAGGGTGTAGGTGCTCGCCTCGTTCACTGCGCTTGCCCCGGAGAGCGTCAGCGTGGGGGCGACGTTCAGGACCGTGACGATTAACGAATCGCTCGTCACGCCGCCCTGGCCGTCGTTGACCGTGAGCGTGACGGTGTAGGTTCCATTGTCCGCGAACAGGTGCGTTGGCGCGGCATCGGTGGAGGTGGCGCCGTCGCCGAAGGTCCAGAAGTAGCTCAACGTACCGCCATCGGCATCCGATGCGGTGCTGTTGAACGCCGCGGTCGCGCCTTCGTTCACGGTCTGATCGGGACCTGCGTCCACCAGCGGGGCGTCATTGACGCTCGTCACGTTGAGGTTGACGGTCCGGATGAAGCTGGAAGACGTGCCGTCATGGGCGGTGTATTTGAAGCTGTCGCCGCCGTTGTAATTCGCGTGCGGCGTGTAGGTGAAGGAGCCGTCGGCATTGAAGACCAGGCTGCCGTGCGTGGGCGAGATTACCAGAGACGCGGTCAGGCTGTCGCCGTCGACGTCGGTATCGTTGGCGAGCACGCCGGGCGCTGCGACCGTCAGCACGTTGTCCTCGGCGACGGAGTAGAAGTCGTTATTCGCGGTCGGCATATCGTTGACCGGATTGACGGTGAGGGACACGGTCGCCACGTTGCTTTCGTTCGTGCCGTCCGAGACTTTGTAGGTGAAGCTGTCCGGGCCGTGGTAGTTCGCGGTCGGCGTGTAGATGAACGAACCGTCCACGTTCATGCTGAGCGTGCCGTGCGCCGGATTGGAGACCACATTGATCGTGAGCGGACTGCCCTCGACATCGGAATCGTTGAAGAGGATGCCGCTCGTGCCGTCGCCCATGTTGAAGTTGATCGTGCCGGTCAACGCCGGCGCGAAGCCTTCGTTGTGTTGCTCGAAGGTGGCGGCGAAGCGGAGCACCGTGCCGTCGGCGGCGTACAGCGCCTGGGTGACGGTGAAGTTGCCGGTCAACGTGTTGGAGCCGCGGCCATCGCCGGTGACGCTTAACCCCGGCACATTGCTGGCCTGGAACGGCCAGCGCGTCGCGTTGGCGTAGTAGCCCGGCGTCAGGGTCGCATTGAACGGCGCCGCGAAATCGAGGCTCCACCAATGGCCGCCGCCGGAATAGTCGATCGATACGCCGTTGTCGAAATTGCGGCTCGCGGTGAACGTGCCGGTCTGCGGCGTGTACGAATACGTCTGCCCCTGACCAATGTAATCTCCCGGCTGGCTGATCATGTTCAGCGACGTGACGCCGGGCAAGGGGGCGATCGTCAACGTCTGGTCTTCGTTGACGCTGTAGGCGTCGTTGACGGCGACCGGTGCGTCGTTGATCACGTTGACGGTGATGGACACGGTGGCGACGTTGCTGTCATTGGCCCTGTAGGTGAAGCTGTCAGCGCCGTTGTAGTTGGCATTGGGTGTGTAGGTGAAGGAACCGTCGGCGTTGAAATTCAGGGCGCCGTGGCTGGGGCCACTCACGAAATAGGCGACGAGCGGAGTGCCGTCACCATCCGAGTCATTGGCGAGGACGCCGGGCGCCGCGATCGTGAGCACGTTGTCTTCGTCCACGGTGTAGCTGTCGTTGCTCGCGACCGGGACGTCGTTGATTGAGTTGACCGTGAGAGCGACGGCCACGGCGTCGCCGAAGTGCGATCCGTCGAACGCCCGATACCAGAACTCGTCGGCGCCGTTGTAGTTTGCCGCCGGCGTGTAGGTGAAACTGCCGTTCGCGCTGAGGTTTAGCACGCCATGCGCCGGGCCGCTCACGAGTTGTGCGGTCAGGTCTTGCCCCTCCGGGTCGCTGTCGTTGCCGAGTACTCCCGGCGCCGCCACCGACAGCGTGCCGTCCTCGTTCACTGAATAAGCATCGCCGGCGCTGACCGGCGGCAGGTTCTGTATGACGGTGAACGTGGCCGTCGCCAGGTTGCTTTGAGCCTGGCCGTCGAAGGCGTAATAGGTGAAGCTGTCGGCTCCGCTGTAGTCGGCGTCGCCGGTATACGTAAAGCTGCCGTCCGTGTTGAAGCTCAACGTCCCATGCGACGGGCCGCTCACGACGGTCGCGGAAAGCGGATCCCAGTCGATGTCCTGGTCATTCGCGAGCACTCCCAGAGGGTTCTCACTGCCATAGTAGTAAGGGATGGTGACAAACGGCATGCCGGCCTCGACGGTGTAGCTATCATCCACCGCCACCGGCACGTCGTTGACCGAGGTCACGGTGATCGGCACGGAGGCCGACGCGATTACGCTGTAGGAGACAAACGTCTGGTCCTCGACCCAGATGTTGAAGTAGACCGAACCGTGGAAGTTCGCATTAGGCGTAAAGACCAGCCCGTCCATGGCGGCGTTAGCCTCGGCCGGGTCGGCGGCATAGAAGGCGACTTGGGCGCCGTTGTTGCCGTAGCCTGGGTAGAATTCCAACCCCTCGGTGCTCGCCAGGGTCAAGATACCGTCTTGCACGAACAGGGCGACCAGTACCTGCGGCGATTCGAGGTCGGTGATCGTGAGGGCCGTGCCGTTGGCCGTGGAGAACGTAAACGTTGTATCCTCGTCGATCGTCTGCGGGCCGGGGCCGGCGACCTGGATTGGGTCGTCCATCGGCCAGACGGTCAGCGAGACGGTGGCCGGTGCGCTCAGCAGGCCTCCGGAGTCCCTGGCGCTGTAAGTGAAGCTGTCCGGGCCGGTGTAGTTCAGATCGGGAGTGTAGGTGAAAGTGCCGTTGGCGCTAACATTCACCGTGCCATGCGCCGGGCCACTCACCAGCACCGCCGAGAGCATATCCCCCCAGTCCGGGTCGTTGTCGTTCCAAAGCAGCCCGTAACCGTTGTAAGTGTAATCCTCCGACGTCATGTAGGAGTCATCGCCGGCAACCGGAGCATCGTTCACGGGAGTAACCGTGATCGTCAAGGAAGTGGACGCGGTTCCGTAGTAGGAAGACCCGGCGGTGGTGTCCTGTGCATAGACGCTCATGTAGAGCGGGCCGTTGACGTTCGGGTTGGGCGTGACAATCAGGCCGTTCAAAGCAGCGTTGGCCGCTGCGGGGGTGTCGGCATAGAAGGCGACCTGGGCGCTGTTGTTGGCGTAGCCGGGGTAAAACTCCAGCCCGGCCGTACTCAGCAGGGTAATGATGGCGTCCTGCGCCATCAGCGCCACCAGCACGCGCGGCGTGTCGGCGTCCGCGATGCTGATGCCGTTGCCGTTCGCTGTCGAGAACGTAATCGCGGTGTCCTCGGCGGTTGTTTGCGAACCGGGGACGGCGAGCATAATCGGATCGTCCATCGGCCAAACGGTCAGCGATACCGTTGCCTGTCCACCCATATCGAGTGGGTCGGTGGCGCTGTAGACAAAGCTGTCCGGGCCGGTGTAATTCGGCGCCGGCGTGTACGTGAAGGTGCCGTCCGAATTGAGATTGAGCGTGCCGTGCGAAGGTCCGCTCACCAGTGAAGCCGTCAGCATGCCGTTCGGGCTGTAGTCGTTCGACAGCACGCTGATGCTGGGATAGTTGTAGTAGGAGTAAAAAGTTTGGTCCTCGCCCACATCGTAGGCGTCGGCCAGCACCAGCGGGATCGTATCATCCTGGACCGTGATCGTGTCGGCGCCGGTGATGAGGATCACCGGTTCGAAACGTTCGACGAAGCCGCCGAACGTGCCGCTGTGGCTGCTCACGGTGACAACCGCGCCGTCCGGTTGGAGCGCGAGCGCCTCGCCCCGCGCGCCGGTGTTCCAGCCCATATAGGCGTTGCCGATCGTGCCATCGGCGTTATAGTCCACGATCACCGTGTAACTCGTGCTGGCGGCCGTCGTGACGCCGACGACGATGATCCGGCCGTCGGGCGACAAGACGACGCCCTCCGCTTGATCGCTGGCGCCCATTTGCGTGGTCGTGAACCCGTTGGTTCCGAAAGAAGAGTCGAGCGACCCGTCCGGGTTGTAGCGAACCACCGCGAAGTCGTACACTTGCGGCGATATTCCCGGAGGGTTCACCTGCCCCACCGCGACAATTTTACCGTCCGGCTGCAATACCGCATCGAAGGCTTGTTCGTAAGTGCCAGGGAGATCCGTCAGGATGGTGCCGGCGTCGCCGAAACTCGAATCGACGGCCCCGCTGGCAGTGAAGCGGCTGAGGGCGAAGTGCGAAAGGGAGTTGCCCCCCGCGCTGCCGCCGACGAGGACAATGCCGCCGTCGGGTTGCAACAGGACGCTGAAGGCGCGGTCGCTCATGTTCGCGGTCGGGTTGGTGGTGGCGAAGCCGTTGTCGCCGAACGAGGTGTCGAGCATGCCGTTCGGTAGGTAGCGGGCCGCAGCAAAATGGACGTCGTTGCCGATGGAGATATTGCCGCCGACGAGAATCCCGCCGTCCGGCTGCAGGGCCAGATCCCAGACCTCGTTGTAATAGCCACTCGGGCTGGGGTCGGTGACGATGGTGCCGCCGCTGCCGAAGGTGGCGTCGAGGCTGCCGTCGGGGTTGTAGCGGGCCAGGACGAAGAAGAAATGGGGGCCGTCGCCGCCCGTGCCGCCGACCAGGATTTTGCCGTCGGGCTGAATCATCACGGCGCTTGCCTTGTCGCTCAGTCCGCTGACGTCGGTGAAGACCGTGCCCGTGCCGCCAAAGCTGGTATCCGCGCTGCCATCCGGGTTGTAACGCGCGACCGCAAAGTCATAGAAGTTAAAGCTGCCGCCGTTGTAACGCATGCCGGCGGTGACGATCTTGCCATCCGGCTGCAGGGCCACGTCTTGCGCGATGGTGGCTTGCGGCACGCTCCCCGTCCCCCCGAAGCTGTTATCGGGTTGGACATGCGTCGGCAGCTGAGCGGTCGCCGTGATGGTGACGTTCTGGGCGCCGTCCAGGATATAGTCCTCCACGGACGTGACGTTGAACGAGGCCGACGTTTGACCGGCCGGGATCACGACGTACGCCGGCACGGTCGCTTCGCTGGTGTCGCTGCTTACCAGGTTGACGGTGAAAGCCTGCGAGTTGTCCGTATCGATCCGGGTGACGGTGCCGATCGCCGTGGCACTTGGGCCGGTTCCCTCCACGATCGCGTGAGGCGACACGCTGACGAGAAGGGAAGCCGGCGCCGTGCGGTCTTCAAGCAGCTCAAGCAGTAAACGCTGGCTGCGGCTTGGTTTGCGTGAAATGGGTTGTTGCCGGCGGACGAAGGACAGGATCGAAGCCATGAAATACTCCAAAGGAGGGAAACATGACTGGACGTAGAGGACGCGAACCGGGATGCCTTCGCCTGACTTCCTGCCAACAGGCGAAATTAATGAATGCAGTGGGGAGTCACCAAATCTAGCTCACGATGAGAAAGGTGGCAAATCGATGATTGTTCAAGAAATGCGAAGATTTGATGTGCGGTCCGCTGCAACTGGTGGAACATTAACTTCAATGCCCGACGATTTGCAATGAGGGCAAACGTACATGTCAGCCCGCAGGGTCATTCGCAGTCAGGCCGGCCGGCAAACGACGCCGACGAAAGCAGCCCCAGCCCCACCAGCACAGGGCCGCCTGCCCGGACCCTATCCACGCGAGAAGGCCATAACACACGATGGCGCCCAACATGATGTAATGACTGGTCGTCGCGTTCCCCTGCCGCGCCTGGGCCCGGACTTCGGACAGCCGGGTCGCGAAATCGTCGAGGCGCTCGTCCACGTCACTAAGCGTCAGCAGGATGCGGGCCAGCAGCTTTGCGGCCTGGGCCAGTCGGTCCTCGACCGGATCGTCCTCGGCAAATTTGCGGACGCCGTCAACCGCCCGCTCGGCCTGTTGCAGCGACTCCTGCATCGACACCAATCGTTCCAGCGCCGCGTCCAGCGAGGTCGGATCCACCTTGGCGCCGAGGCTCTGACTGAATTCGAGCACCTGCTGGATGTTACGAACGGCTTCCCTCGATGTGTCGAGCCTGAGGTCCGCCGTCCGCAGGTGTTCCGACAACTTCTCGGTCCTGCTCTCGATCTGCAGCTTCGACACGATGCGATCCTGGACCTTCTTCGCTCCCCACTCCCGGAGCGCTTCCTTGATCTCAGCGGTCGTGACCTTCGAATCCTTTACCTTCTTCTGCACGATCGGAATGCGATCCTGGACAACCTTCAGGCTCCGGTCAACCGCGTCGAAAACATTGTCGTTCGCTCGCTCCAAACGGGACTGCACTAGCCAGACGCCATACGCACCGGCCAGACAGCCAGCGATCCCCGCACTACCCAATACCAGCGCCAGCAGCGCAGCCACGCGCTTCAAAAACATAGGGGTTTCCTAGCGTGTTCTTGTGGGACGCCTTTCTTCACTTGTCGGGGCTGACTTGTCGAGGCCGCTTAAACGACTTGGCGCCGCGCGAATCCGGAATGTGGCTCCGGTCAAGTTGAGCAACTCGTTATGCGGCGGGTTCGCTACCGGCGACGGACGCCCGCCAAATCTGCTGGATCGAATTCAATTCCCGAGTCATCGCAAGCCGTGCGCAACACGGTTTCATCGATCATGTGTTCGCGATGACATCTTACAAGAAATCGCCGCGCCGCTTCGCACAGGCCAATTCGGGCATTCTTCAGTTCAATATCGGCGACCTTGCGTGGTGGCGCCGGCTTGCCTTGAGTGCAACAAGGATCATCGAGCTCGAACTCCATTGTATGATGTTCAGCAACGTGTTTTTCCTGACCTTTCTTGAGCAAACGAAAGCGCTTGCCGTAGCCATCTAGCACCTCCAGGCCGTGCCGCACCTCCGCCATCCAAAAGCCCAAGTTGGCAACATGGCCCGCGAGCTGATGCCGGTTCAGCGTTACAAATCGTGAGAGCTGATCAGTGAGAAGCTTCGCAATATCGGTTGAGTATGACACGTGCAGAACCTCAGCCGCATAACTTGCAATTGAACATGATCTGGTCTGATATTAACGACCTTGCAAAACCTCATCAAGCGAAAACGTCTCCAAAGACGGCTTGGGGTGGTGAATACTGAGAGTGTTCAAGAGCCCGCGGGGTCGTTGACCTGGACTTTTTTCCGTGCGGCGTGCGGATGATCGCACGCCTTCTGATGATCGTCCAGCCCGACGAGATGAAGCTGGCGGCCCGTTTCAGCGAATTCCTTTTCCAGTTCGTGCAGCTTTTCCATCACGGTATGATCGATCAGGTGCGTTTCCGAAAGATCGAGAATCACGTCAAGTTTGGCGTCGATCTGAATGAGGCGCCGTCGCAGGGAAATCCAGTTGCTGAACACGGCCGCGTTGCGCACGTGAACGATGCAGGTTTTTTCATCGGGATGTTCGAGCCAGATGTCGCAAACAAACAGGGAGCGTACCGGCGGGTAGTTAATCAGGTGCGACAGGAACTCGACGGCGATGCCGATGGCGATGCCCTTGAGCAGGTCCGTTGCCAGGACGGCGACGAGCGTGACGACGAAGACGACAAACTGGCCGCGCCCTTTGCGATAAACGCCGATGAATTCGCGCGGCGACGCCAGACGAAAGCCGGTGTAAACGAGCATCGCGCCGAGGGCGGCCATCGGTATGCGGTGGATGAGCCACGGAACGCTCGCCACGAAGACGAGCAGGAACAGGCCGTGGAAGACGTTGGCGAATCGCGTGCGTGCGCCGTTGTCCGTGTTCGCCCGGCTGCGCACGATTTCCGAGATCATCGGCAGCCCGCCGACGAGCGCGGAAAGCAAATTGCCGACGCCGATCGCGAGGTTGTCGCGGTCGAGGTTGGTCTTCCGCTTCCACGGATCCATGGAATCGATGGCCTTGGCGCTGAGCATCGACTCCAGCGTGCCGATGATGGCGAACATGAATACCCACTTCCACGCCGACCATTGCAATAGGCCGCTGAAATCGGGAATCGTGATCGCGTCGAGCATGTCGTCCGGCACGTTGACCTCGTGAATCTCCGGATCGATCTCATAGCTCTCCTCCGGAAACTCGAACTCCCCAATATCAAAGCCGCCGAACGTGTAAGTATGCTTGTGATCCAGTTCGAAGACCATGCCCATCGGCACGGCGACCAGGACGACGACCATCGGCGCCGGAATCATGCGCACGAAGCGATTCTTGATCCACGGCAAACTGAAAAGAATGAGCAGGCTCACGCCGCCGATCACGGCGACTTCCGGATTCATGTGCATGATTTCGTTGGGAATGTTCAGAAGCAACGGCAGCGGATCCCCCGACGCCTCGATGCCCAGGGCGACGGGGATTTGCTTGGCGATGATGATCACGCCGATGGCCGCGAGCAAGCCATGAACCGGCGCGGTTGGAAAGAACTCGCCCAGGACGCCGATGCGCAGCACCGCGAAGAGGATCTGAATCACCGCGGCCGCGACGGCGACGCCGAGCGTGAGTCGATACGCTGCCTGATCCGCCTGGCTCCAGCCGCCGATGATGCCGTCGCCGCCGAAATCCTGAACGCAGCCGATGACGATGACGATCAACCCCGCGGCCGGCCCCTTGATCGTCAGCTCCGAGTTCGACAGATACAGCGCCGTGACGCTGCCGATGATCGCGGTGAAGATGCCCGCGATCGGCGGAAACCCGGACGCCGAGGCGATGCCCAGGCACAACGGCAGCGCGATCAGGAAGACCAGAAATCCCGACAGGAGATCGTAACGCAAATAGCGAAAGAGGCCTATCAGATTGCCGGTCGGCTTTTCGCAGGCGATTGCGCCATTGGTGTCATTCATCGAAAGATCCTTGCTGGTCGTGTGTTGGGCTTGACGTTTCGTTCGTGCGCTCGCGCAGAATCGTTACCGCGGCTCGATATCGAGAGGCGATGCCGGGCTGCGGGATCAATCCGCCGACCAGGATCAGGACCGCCACGATCAACACGGCGATGCGTTCGCGCACGCTCATGCCGAGCGGAATCGTGGAAACATGCGGCGGTCCCATGAATAAGCGCGAGTAAGCGCGGACGATCGCGATGCCATTGAGCGCCGCCGCCGCGATCAAGCCGAGGCCGATCAAGAGGTTCGATTCGACGGCGCCATCGACGACCATTTCGCCGGCGACAAAGCCGAGCGTGCCGGGAAAGCCGACGCATGCCAGACCGGTGAGCAGAAAACAGATCGCCAGACCCGGAGCGTGATCGTACAGGCCTTGAAATCGCGTCAGGCTAATGCTGCCGAAGCGCGCTTCGAGCGCCCGCAAGGTGAGTCCGAATCCCGTCAGCGACAACGAAACCGACATCCACAGCGCGAGCGCCCCGGTTACGCTGATGTGCGTGTGCAGTTCGAGCCCGACGAGGATCAACGATGCGTGACTCAGACACAAATAAGCGAAGAATCGCCGCGCCCGAACTTGAACGATCGCCAACCCGGCCGCATAGACCGCGGTCGCCAGGGAAACGAACGACAGTCCGTGCAGCAGCCAGTCCGGCGCCATAGGCAAAACGAGCCGGCTCGCCGCGTAAATGCCGACCAGCGGCGTCACGAACAAGAGTGCATTGCCAAACGACGCGTGTTCGAACCAATCGGGAAGCCAGCAATGCACGGGCACCATGCCGCATCGAATGAGGATCGCAAAGAAGAGCGGGATGCTCACCCACAGGCCTTGCTCGGAGAGGCCGACGCTCGGATCGATGCACGCCCAGCCCAGAGCCAGCAATGCGGCAAAGAGCGACATGTGAAGCACAAACACGCGCGTTGGTTTGCCGCGGTTGCGCAGCTCGACGTAGGGAGGAATGACGCAGGCAATCAAAAGAAAGATCAACGTCCACGAGGCGGTGCATCCCAGGATCGCAAGCCGAATCGCCACGGACACCAGGGACCACGTCAGCGAGAAACGGCGCATCTTGCTCCGGCCCGTCGCGAACGCAGTCAAAAAGTGAATCAGTGCAACGATGGGCAAGAGCGGCGCATTCAGCTCGTCCACGGCCAGGAAACGCCTGCCGACCAATTCGGCGCTGATGCTTTCGCCGTTCGTCAGCCCCAGCGCGCGGCGCACATAGAAGTCGCTCGCCGCCAGCAGCGCGCACACGAAAATCGCGGCGGTGAACACGACGCCGCAGCGCCACGCCCGACTCGGCTCGCGCATGCAACTGACGCAAACCGCGCCGGCGATCGCGAACGCGATCGCGACTTCCAGAAGGCCGACCGGACCTTGGATCGGGCTCATGGCAACTCCTCGAAACGGTCGCCGGTCGGCAACGGCCCATGACTCGGCTCGCCGCCCGAGAGCCAGGCGGTGAAGCGCTCTTCCAGTCGGTCAAACCACAAGAACAATTGCACAAACGGCTTCACGAACCACTCGGCAAGCAGGGCGTCGAAATAGCCTCGCTCCAGAGCGAACCGGTAAAGCCACGAGCGAAATCGGCTCGGCGCCCATTGTTCCGGGCTACCGCCTTGCGAAAGATGATCGCCGATCGCGTTTTCCAGACGGTGATAATCCTGCAATAGCGACGGCGCTCGAATGAGTTGCAGCGTTCGCAGGCAGGCATTCCCCAGCAAATGGATCAATGCGATGTAACGCAGGCCGAAGTCGATTTCCGCGACGATCAAG
>DAIOGM010000036.1:15807-29187 GCA_036745215.1 Gemmataceae bacterium | reverse complement strand
ATACTCGTCACGATGGAGTTTGGCCTACGCAACTGGCAGCGGGTGGGTGAACTCGTCTTGAATATGTTGCGGCTCAAGTTCTTTGAATGGGTGCAAGGGTTACAACCCATCGCACAAGCCGTGCAGAACTTCCTTAACGGGATGATTGACGGTTTCAACACCGTCACCCGTGGCTTGGCACGCACCATACAAACCAGCATCAACGGCATCATTGACGGGTACAACGCACTCGCACAAAGAGTAGGTGCGAGACAAATCACGGGCCGTATCAACGTCGATGCTCGCCAGCTTGGACACGTCAGTTTTGAAATAGCCAATGTGGAAGATCGGCTACGAGAACTTCGCCAGCTTGTCAGTACGCAGCAAGGCGAATTGTCTGCCGATCTAAACGAGTTTATTCAACGGCGAATGCGTGAACTTACAGAGCAACGCCAGCGTGCCGAGCAAGCAACTAGAGATAGAGCGGCGATGACACAAGGCATTGACAAGAAAGATAACAAAGCTCTCGAAAAAGGAAGTGCGGAAGCGTTCAGCGTCATCGTAGGTGACAAGGCAGATAGACAATTCCAAGCTCTCAACTCGATTGTAAGAGAAATGCGAAGTGCCAATGAGCTTAACCGGCAGCAACTACGGGAGCTTCAAGGACGGCCACAAGTGGCAATAGCAAGATTGTAAAGAGGAACATGGTAGCAACGCTTATAGGAATAAGACAAGGATACCCGAAAGCTGATTTCTCACTATCCGGCAGAAAGTACACCGTTCAATGGTTAGTACAGTGTGATAGTTACGATGACGGCCCGCTTGTGGCACAATCCGCCAGTGGACTACCGGCAGCATATAGTAGCTATAATCTTGGCAACGATGGAGATGCACTCGCCTTACTCCGATCTTGGAACGTAAACCGGCTTGAAGAAAACTCGCTCGAATGGATTGTAGAAGCGACATACACCACACCCGAAACCAAGGACGGTGGACAGACTGGCACGGGACAAGGGACGCACACCGATACGGCGGGTAGCTTTGACAACCCGCTCCTAGAACTTCCGACCGTAAAGACGTGGAGCATCGAACGTGACATACCCGTGGAGCGAGTTTACAACATCAATACGGGTTTCTTCAATCCCCCGATGAACTCGGCTTGTCAAGTCTACAATCCGCCAGCTACGAAGAAAGACCGATACCTAGCAATCTCAATTTCTAGGAACGAAGTGCTTTCCAATGTCCACCCGGCTCTTGGCGTGGCGTACAGTGGTTCCGTGAACTCCGATACATTTTGGGGCTTGGCACCCGGCTTGGTGCAATGTCAGAGCGTTACAGCCGAGAGACAAAGCAAACAGCTTCCTAACGGGACTGTCTTTGCCTACCTCAAGTGCGAGTATGTTTTCCATTGTCGGCGTGAAGGATGGGATATTGTATTACTCGATTATGGTGATTACTACTGCAAGTGCGAAGCGGACGGAAACGGCTCTGGTAGTGGGTGTAGTGGTGCCGGTGGTAGCTCATTATGCGGCGATGCGAGCGGCGGGTATTATCCTTGCTCTGGCTCTAGCTCTGGTAGCGGGCCGTGCCGTGGGTGCCGAGACACCACACAGAAAATAGCGTTCCAAGACATGCAAGGGCATCCCGTCAAAGGGTTATTGAATGGACGTGGCGGCAAGCTACCAGAAAGCCAAGACCCCGTGTATATGCGGTATCGAGTTTATAACTGGCTACCATTCACGCCGCTTAGTCTCCCACAAGCATTTAGCGGAGTTCAATGAGTTTAGCGATATTCGACCAAAAGGACGTAGAGCGGCTATCGAGAATGTTAGCCGATTACGAAGCGGGAAACTTCGTCCGCTCCCATGCTGCCGGTACGTCCAGAGGCACGGCGATTGACCATTATATCGGGCGGGTGTTAGACGTTATTCCGGCATCTACTGGCACTCCAACGAAAGGCAGAGTTGTCATCGTTGGCACGAACAACGATACGGAAGAATTAGAAGATAAGGATTTCGAGATTGATGCCTACAGTTTGTGGAATGAAGAAATTACGGAATGCCAATGGGTACATTTATGCCGTGACCCGTATAGCGGCTTCTACTTCGTCGTGTCTATACCGCATACGGCTGGATGCGATTGGTACTGCCTAAGTCTTGGCGAAAGCGGCAGTGGCGACGGCACGTTTGAATGCCTTCACCTAACTCCCTCTCAGCTAGAAACATACCTTGATAATGGCTACACGCTATTGGCCGGACCGTTTGAATCAGAATCCGAGTGCATAGCGGAATGCGGCGGCTCTGGTAGTGGCCAATGGTACTGCCTCGAAAGCGGCGGTTGCAGCGGTTCCGGCGTTGTGTCTGTTGCTATATTGGTAGTCAACAGCAACGCCGTCTGCGATGACGATTTCTCCGTCAAGTTCAATGGCGTAGAGATTGCGACGTTAGTAGAGACTGACCACACTTGCGATACGACGTTTTGCCGTGGCAACTTGATACTACCTGCGTCCGTCAGTCCTGCCACGTTTTGCGTCAGCGACCTTTGCGATAGTCCACCAATCACTCTTTATACTCAATACAGTGCGGCTCTCGATTCGCCGTTGATGAGTGGAAACACTGTTGAGATTACAAGCATCGTCGATAACGGGTGTGGGAACTTTGGCAAAGTGAGAGTGTATCCCGTTTGTAATGACGGCGAAACCCTTACCTTTGGTCCACCGTTGGTTGACGCCACTTATGAAATGCTTGCACTTGGCAGCAACAGCTACACGTTTGGTCAGCCGTGTTGCGAAGGTACATTGATAGACAGTGCTTCCGGGTGTGATGGCAGCGGCGGCAGTGGTAGCGGGGGATAATATGAGCGAGTGTTTTTTTCTAACTGATAGCGAACTAGCAACAATGCAAGCTGACGGATGGACTGTTGTTAGCGGCCCGCACGCTACGGAAGGCGAGTGCCTTGCGGTGTGTGAAAATGGAAGTAGCGGAAGTGGTTCGCCTTGCCCGTGCTTACCATTGCCTACGTTCTTGTGTGCCACTCTTTCCAGCGAAGGCGGTTGCGACGGCATTGAAGGCATACAGTTTAATCTGACCTATGATCCAGAGCAAAACGCATGGGTGGGCGATCCGTTTTACAATCCTTGCACTGATACGACGTTTGACTCTGTGTTTAATTGCACTTGCACGGAACTAGACACCACCGAATGTACATGGTCTTTCACCGATGACGGTAGCAGTTTTGGGAACCTATCCGTCAGTTGTGTGAGCGAAGACCCATTTCTACTTGTGGGTACGTCGTCCACTGGCGTCTACTTTTGTTCTGGTTGCGGCTTTGGTGTATTCACGTTGAGCATTTCGGAAGGTGCTTGCGATTCTGGAAGTGGCTCTAGTTCTAGTTCTTCTTCTAGTTCTTCTACTTCTTCCTCGTCTTCTTCTAGTTCTAGAAGTAGCTCTAGTTCTAGTAGTTCTGGCTCTGGTAGCTCTAGTAGTAGTTCTAGTAGTTCTAGTAGTTCTAGTAGTTCTAGTTTCGCTTGCACCCTATGGGAAGACAGCTTCACGGACACGGACACGACAGACCTAGCCGCACATTCGCCAGAGACGGGAACGAGCTACAACGCATTCGCTGGGACGTTGAAAATCAATTCCAACGAAGTTGGGATAGTCAACAATAGTGCGGTGTATGACTTTGATCCGGGTTCCACAACAACGCAAGCCAGCATTGATTTCAACTTCGTGGACACAAGCGGCAGCGACCTTCGACACGTCTACTTATCGCAGCGGTGGATGGGTGACGGCAACGGGCGGTTTATTGCTGGCGTTGCTCGATTGAGCGGTGTATGGACATTGCTAATTCAGAACGCCACGGGTGCGGGATATATTGACGCCGCAATCTCCATATCATCGAACACTTGGTACACGCTCACCGTTACCAATGACGGAAGCGAAGTAACCGCACAAGTAGACTCAACGACAATCTTGCTTTCCAATTCGACGAACGCCAGTGAATCGAGTATGGCACTTGAAATCTATTCGGGTGCTGCTGGAACGGATGGAATCAAGCTAGATAATCTATGCGTTGGCAGTCTGGCATAATCGAGAGGTAAACTTATGGGTTGCGGGTGCGGACCAAAAATCAGAAACATCCAGAGGACTATGATACCGAGAGCAAAGCGAAACAACGATAAAGCCATTGAAATGAAAGCCAACGGCATCGGCGATGCACTGCTAGGTCTAGTGGCCGTGAAGGGCTACCAGAAAAAGCACGGACACGCTTCCTACGCTTGCAAGAATCAAGAATGGGTGAAGTTGTTTGACGGGTACGATGCGTTACTCCCAATCAATCAAGCAAATGCAATCAACATCAATGAAGGATACCAAGCCGAGTGTAAAGGCAAGGCACAGAAACCACGGTGGAAACGGTACTGCGAACTAGCTGGCGTAGAGCCAGCAACGCCAGAACTAAAAAACAGAGAGAAGCTATTCGAGCAATCCAAGCCATACAGAGGGTGCATTGCACTCGCTCCGTTCTCTATTTACAACAGCCGCAACTACAGTTTGGAAGGATGGATTACGCTCGAAAAGGTTTTACACGCCAGAGGCTTTCGAGTGGTGTTGCTTCACAACAATATCGTTCCGCTCGCTCGATTCAAGGCGGAAAAACTGGTAGGCAAACCAGCAGACGTTGTAGCCAGTGTCCTCTTAAATGCTGCGTGCTTTGTCGGCGTGGATAGTGGAATGGCTCACCTAGCCAGCTTGATTGGCACTCCCACTTGTGTACTATGCGGGCCGACAAACGCTAAGGATATTTTCTACACGCCGATCATCGAAGTCAAAAGCCAGCTTCATTGTCAAGGATGTTTCTGGCAGCAACCTTACAACGCAGCTTGCGACAAGGCGTGTTCGGCTCTTTGGAACATCACACCGCACCAGATAGTAGAGGCAATCGAAATGAACATGACACTACGACACATTTCGCCACGAACGATAATGGCAGAGCGAGAGCTACGGATACTTCGTGACAACGTGTTAGCCGTGAAAGAGCTAGACGGAGAGTGTGCCGAGATCGGTGTATACAAGGGCGGCAGTGCCAAGATTGTTTTGCACTTCTCAACTTGTCCCGTGCATCTCTACGACACATTCAACGGACAACCCGCCGATGATAGCCACGGCGAACACAAGCAAGGCGACTTCAATGACACCAGCTTGGAAGCCGTGAAGACGTACCTTGCCAGCGACCGGGCCGTATATCATCAAGGCACATTCCCCGATGACGTTGCCGACGTGAAATACAAGTTTGTTCATTTCGACGCAGACACCTACCAAGCTGCAAAAGGACTGGTAGAGAAGATCGTACCCCGTATGGTGAAGGGCGGAAGGATTGTAGTTTCTGATTTCGGATGGAAGCGTACACCCGGCGTGAAGAAAGCCATTGAAGAGAGCGGCCTAATGTACACAATGGCGAGCGAGTACCAAGCCGTAATAGTATGCTGATTTCATTCGACCATAAAGCGATTTTCGTTCACGCTCCAAAAACGGGCGGCATGTCGATACGTCATACGCTCTGGCAGCATTTCGACTTTGTGCGTCCACCCGGCTTGACTGACTGGCATAGCGGTTTCATTCCCACCAGCGAAGCAGAGCCTACCTACGGCTACGGCGGATATGGCGGGTGGTTGATATTCGGAGTGGTCCGCAATCCATACGAGCGAATGGTATCATTCTGGCGGCATTGTGTAGACGAGCGGGATAATCCGCTCTGGCGTCATGTCTGGCAGCGTGCGGACGATGCCGATACGTTCTCTGGCTTCGTAGCCAATCTCTTGCGAGACGGTACGCCACAAGCGTTCCCGCCAATGACACACACCCTACGCCAGTGCAACCGGGTGCTTCGATTCGAGCATCTACAAGCCGAGTTCAATACGCTGCCGTTTGTCCGTTCTGCCGTGGTACTACCCGTCTTAAACAATCGGGATCATTCGTGCTGGCGAGATATGTACGACGGCGACACAATGGAGCTTGTGCGGTGCCATTATCGAGAGGATTTTGAGCGATACGGATACTAGATTATGGTGCGGGTGTGTTACCCGCACTCCAAAGTAAAACGCCACGGGGCTTCCGTGGCGTTGTGCGTTTCTGCCGAAATCCGTTCGCTGGCAAGCGATGGGGAAGCCGTAGACCCTATACTATGTAATACAACCACAAGATCACGACATGACACCATTGCAACGCACACAAGGAAAAGTTAGAATGAGAAACGCTCTGGCTTGTGGTGAAGCCAGAGCGTTGAGACAAAAGCAAGCAATGACAGAATTATATCAGAGCAACGTACCAGCTAGCAAGTACAGATTTCCGCACGATACCGGGTGGACTACAAGCCACGAAGGATACATCTACGAAGCGAAAAAGCTAAGTGCGGCTCTAGTTCGCAATCCGAAAGCTAGTTGGTTTCTCACGATCTATATACACCCGGTACTAGATGCGAAGCAACACAAGTTGCTTTTTCAGAAAGCTAGTCGAGTGCTACGGATCAAGGGTATCAACGCATTTTGGATACGTGAAGTGCTGCCGAGTGAAAAGGTACATTATCACTTTCTCATTCAAGACAACATCAGCCGAGAGCATCTAGCCAAGATATGCGAAGTGTCGTTTCCTTCTAGGAAGGAAACGGGCTGGCACAAGCGTATCTTGCCGGTGCCGAGCGTGCTAGATCATAACCGGATTTCCAGATACGTTTGCAAGTCAAAGGTAAAAGGTGTATACCGTGGCAAGCTGGTAGCGGACAAGTACAGACGCAAACGGCATTTGTTCAACGCACGAACCGGGCTAAAGAAACACGGCACCATCGGATCATATTGGACAGAGAAACCCGCCGACGTGTGGGACACGATCAAAGAGCGTGAACGCTGGATAGCGTCGATATGCCGGACGATGGGAATGGAAGTACCCGCCGTCAAATACATACTTTCGCAAAAGGGGTTATACAATGGACAAAGACGAAATCATTTCGCAGCTAATCACGGAATATGAAGCCGAGCTACGCAAGCTGAGTGAAGCCGAGCTATACGACCACTTTCGACTACAGCGGGAAGTGTCCCAGCTAACGGATAGAGAGTGGGCTGAAATTGCCCGTAATACGCATAGCTTCGCATTCTAGCCATTCCGACCCGTTAGGGCGGGTAAAACCCCTCTGAACGAGTGGGATAAGATTCTAGCGTGGTTGTACACGAATATAGAACACCCCACGGCGTTAGCCGTGGGGTGTGGGGTGTGGTGGTGCCGAGCTAGGTTATTTGTCAAAACCGCCGTCCATGCCTTTGACCATGTTGGCATCCGAGACGGGGTATTTACGTTTGCCGTTAGCGTGGAAGAAGCCAAACCCTTTTTCGGTGCCAAACCAGATTCGGCGGGTGATGCCCGCACGAAACGTGATGGTGAGATAGTGTTCACGCTCCGTGATTCCATTATCACGCCGTTCACGTTCTTTGATTTCCACGTCGATGCGTTCGATGAGTGTTTGTAGTCGCTGGCGTACCCGCTCACGCATATCACGTAGCTCCGCTCCATCTAGTTCGCCGAGTAGGTCAATGAGGCGTTTCGTATCCTCGATAGCTGGTGTAGTTTGTTTACGCCGTTCATCGTCAAGACGTTCCTTGATGACTTCCCGCCGTCCCTCTAGTTCGGCGATGATGTTCATAACGGCGGGTACTTTGGTTTTGATATTGGCCAGCGTACCCGCTACTTCCTCGATACGAGCGGCTAGGAAATGATCCTCTTGACGTAGTTCCTCGATGACGCTGGCCACGTCATTCTTGGTTGTGAAATCGCTCGCCTTCACTTCACGCAACCACGACAATACCACGTTCTCGAATCGGTCATACGGCAGACTGACGTAGGGCTTCAAGCCCTTGAAGCCCTTGAAGCTGACGAGATATCGATAGATTCGTTTCTTGCGGCTATTCGATTTGTCCACAAACACCATCGTGGAATCGTGTGCGGGATAGTGGACGATGCCAGTAAACAGAGACGGAAAATTCCCCTTGCGGCCTACCTTGTTTGTCCTAGCCCGGATAGCATTGTTGGCAGCGTGAAACATCGTTTCGGGAATGATAGCGGGGTAGTATCCCTTGATGACTTGACCGGGCTTCTTGTCTCTGTCTCGGATGGTTAGCTCACCTAGTACCCTTGTCATCGTCAAGATTTCGTAGATGTATTTTTGGTTCCATGATGAGCGGAATGGTTTGATACCGTGCTGATTCAACTTGCGGACGATGGAGTTGATGCCGTGGCCCTCGACGCACCAAGCGAAGATTTGTTTCACGACGGCAACACGTTCCTTGATCGGAATGAATTTTCCATCCTCGACGGTCAACCATGCTGGGCAGAGTTTGGTCATAATCGTGCCGTTCTCGGCACCGTGGTGTTTGGCTTTCCAGTTCTCTTTCGACCGATAGGCTTTCTTCGCACTTTCTTCGTGAGCGAGATAGAACCGCCATATCATTTCCATGATTGCCATTGGCTCATTCAAGCTGTCTTTCGTGTACAGCTTCCAGTTGAGCGTACAGAAAACATCGGTGCCGGTTTCGAGAATGCGACGAACAATATCAAACCCGGTCATAATCTTGTCACGGTTCAAGCGGTCGAAATCCTCTAGGATCAACACTGACCCGGTTTCGAGATTGCCAGCTTGTAGCAAGTCAAGGAAGATGGATAATGCACCTTGCTTGGCGTGTTTGCCACGGAATGCGGATACACCCAGATCACGGAAAGTTTGATCGGATAGACGCCACTTGAATTGCTTGCAAGCCCGGTCAGCTTCGCTTTCTTGGCGACGAATGGAATCGCCCTTCATTTGTTCCGCCGTGCTGAAACGCAAGTAGCTGTACGCCGTTTTCATGGTTTCCCCTTCCCAGATTGATTTTACAAAAGGATTACCCTTTTGGTACACCCGCCGTGCCCGACGGCGACGAACGTGCAGCGAAATTCGCCAGGCCGATGGGGCAACAGTTGCAAAAGAATGCCGAGGGCCAGCCACGCCCCGCCGGCGAGGATTGCCCAGCGACCGTGTCGCCACACGATCGGAATCGTCAAGCCGATGAGCAGGCCCAGGTAGAAAATCCACAACCACCATGTTGGCACATCGGCGACGAAGTAGTAAACGCCCGTGTCGTGAGCAAGCGAAACGACCAGGTCGCAGACGTACAGACTTGCCTGCGTCAAAACACCAAAAAGCCAGGCGAGGGGATAGCACCAGCCGGCAAAGATTAGAAAGGCAAAACCCGTGAGCAGTGCGAGCGAGGTTAACGCCACCATCGGCGGTCCAATCAAGATCGCAATCGGCGACACCGTGTGATATTGCGCCGCGACCAACGGCATCGCAACGAGCCAAACCACGCCAGTGATGATATATCCTGCAAAAATCGTACGAATGGATTGAACTCCAAGGGTCGCGTGCCATGATCGAGCGTCGTCCAAGGCGCGGTCCAGCGGATCGATCGGTTGTTCTTCTGCCCACTGGCCGACGCCCCAGATGAGCACGGCGACGGAGAGGAATGATAGCTGACACCCCGCATTGAAGATGTCGGTTGGATTGATCAAGATGATGCCGATCCAGGCCAGGGCAAAAGTATTTGCAATGGACACGCGTCGCCCCAAAAGAATGCCGACGCAGTACGCAGTCACCATCCAGGCCGCTCGCATCACGGGTGGTCGGCCCCCGGTCAACAGCGCATAGCCGACAAGAACCAGTGCGATGATGAGTGCCGCACGGCGGCGGCGAATACCGAAGATTCTCGCGATGATCCAAAAGAACCCCGCAAGCACGAACAAATGCTGCCCCGATATCGCGAGCACATGAACGACGCCCGTGCGCATGTATTTCTCCCACGCCTCGCCGGTCATGCCGGCGCCTTCACCCAGGAGCAAGGCGGCGGCCACATCGTGCTGCTCGCCCAGATCACGCGCCAGCGTCTCCTGTCCCCAGGCCCGTGCGACGCCGAGCAAGCCGAACAGCGATGTCGGCCAGCCGCGCCGCGTCAAGGCCACGTCGCTGGGCGACAGCACGACCAACGTCGTGGTGATGCCCTGATCGCGCAAGAAAGACGCGGAGTCGAACTCCCCGGGATTCATCGCCGCTTCCGGCTGCGCCAGTCGGCCGAGCAATTCGACTTCGTCGCCGACCGTCATGTCGCGCTTATCGCCGACGATGCTGACCTGGACCCGGCCCGCGACTTCGCTCCAGGTACGGCTTAGAAGTTCCTGCCGATGCGATACGTCCACGACGAAGCGCGTCGTGGCATTCGTCGCGAAGCTGCGCAGCGAATCGAGTTTGGCCGGTTGAAACGTCGGCGCCGTGCACAACGTGCCGCGAAGGCGGGCGAGCCGCGGCTCGTGCCCGGAGACCAGACTCAGATCGCGCGCGTCCACGTGATGGCGTTGCCAGTGATGCCAGGCTGCCCCAAGTCCCACGAAGCTGCACCACAAGTAAACGAGAGCGAGCATCCGTTGCGAGGTGTTGGCGAAGATGAGCCAGGCGAGTATGCACACGAGCGCCGCGCCCAGGCTCACCGACGGCGGCAGGATGACGAAGCGATCCAGCACGATGCCGGCCGTCACGGCGAACGCGAGCGGAACGAGCGGCGCGGACCAGACCGGCAGTTGCGGCAGCGCGGCGGGCATGCCTGTCTCCGGACTTCAGAACGTCATTTCGTTAGCCGCGTGAATTGCAACACCCGCGTCGCGACAACGCAAGAAAAAAACCGCAAGCCAAGGATCCGTGCACGTCGCTCGAACGGTCGCTTGCGCGTTTTGAAGTTGCGCGTTTCTCGGCGAGCGAGTCTTTCTCTCCCCTCTCCCCCGGCCTGCAACGACATCGTCACGCGGAAAACAGTATGGCCGGGGGAGAGGGGCCGGGGGTGAGGGGGATTCATGCGATCCTGCATGTCGAATTCCCCCTCACCCCCGGCCCCTCTCCCCCGCCGTACACTTCGTCGCAAGTGCCCAGTTTTTCGTGGCGGGGGAGAGGGGAGGAATTCCGTTTCACATTGAAGCGTCATCCAAAACGCGATAGCATCACAATATCCTCGCTCCCGCTGGTGCGTTCATGCCAATCGAAAAACGACGCGATTCCGGCCGCGCTGCCGCGGTGGACGACGCCCTGTCCATCAAGAAAAAGCCCCGCGATTACGCCAGGCCGCTCATCGTTTTGCTGGTCGTCCTGGCCGTCGGGCTCGGACTCATCGTGTGCATCGTTAGCGCCGTGAGCGTGGGCATCTTTGCCGTCAACGCGGACCCGACGCCCGCCAGGCTGCCCGGCTCGTGGAAGGGACAGTTCATCTTCGCCGGCCGACACCTTGATTCCACTTACACCTTCAAGAATGACGGCACGCTGCAAGAAGTTTCTCTGGACGGATTCGGCCGCCGCAATGTCTCCAACGGCAAATGGCGCGTACGGAACGGGCAGGTGCATATCGACTGGAACAATGGCGGCATCGAGGTGGCCACGGTGCACTGGATCGACGAACGCACGATGGATTATCACATCATCGAACACACGGAACTGGCGCAGATCGGCATCGGCACGACGTTCAAGAAGCAATGATCCGCCTCACGACTCTTTCGCTTGCGCGGCCGCGGCAAGCTTTTGAAGCCACTCTTTGACGGCGCTTTCGGGCAGCTTTTCCGTGACGACCAACTCCGGCGCCATGCCGCTGAAGAGAAGTCCGCCGCGCCAGTGGCGATCGTACGGCGGCGGACCGAGGATCACGACGCGCATGCCGTCAAAAGGCGCGATGTCGGCCGGCACGCCTTCATTCCAGATCCAATGGGCGCCTTCCAATTGGCCGGCCGGCAGCGTGCCGTCCGGTTGCAGGCCGGTCCAGTTCCAGAGATTGAAGGCGCCGGTCAGCGACGGCGCGTTGTCGCCGCAAACGTGCCCCATCGCGCGACGCACCGGCTCCAGGTCGAAGCCGATCGCTTCGATCCAACCTTCACGGGGATCGCCGATCAGCGTGCCCATGAGGCAAGTGTGCAGCGTGAAGTTGTCGGGGACGCCGCTGAAGGTGATCTTGAAGCCCTTGTGCTGATCGGTATCGAGCACCAGCATCGGCTCATCATCGAGCACCAGCAGCATCTTGGTCAGGAAGCGGTGCCCGGCTCGACAGGCGCGGTCATACGCCAGGGATTGCTGCAACAGTTTCGGAAAGCGGCGTGCCTCGGCACGGAGTTGCTTGGAGCGCGACAGGTGTGCGATCGCGGCGAGCGAGATGTCCTGCTCGCCCATGGCCGCGAACGCCGCCGCGGGGTTTTCCTGATAGATGGTCCGGATATATTTCTGAAACAACTCGTCGGCGGTGGGAGCGTCGTCATCGTCGCCGTCCTTGAGCAAACCGTCGGCGCGCGCCTTTTCTTCGCACAGTTGATGAAACTTGGCCGCCCCGGGTAGCGTGTTCAGAAGCAGGGGAAAAAGGCCCAGTCCGGTGATTTGCGGATCGCCGCCGAACTCGACGATGGCGCCGCAGGTCATCGCCACCTTGCACGCGGGGAACGGATGCATCTTGGGCAGGGCGGCGTTGAGCCGGCGCAGCGATTCGTTGCGCTGTTCGGGCGATGCCGACTCGAGCACATCATGGACGCCGCCGATGGCCTTTTGCAGGTCGTCCATGCTGCCACTGGCGGTGGCGCATTTGATGAGATCGTCGATGGCGGCAAAGAGGTTGGCCATGGCGTTATTTTTTCGATTTCAAATTGAGGGTGATCGAATTGTCGCCGGGCTTGATGACTTCCGTCGGCTCCGATTCGGGGACGATCGATTCGAATAGTTGAATCACTTCGTCTTTGCCGTCGAACCCCTTTTGCGTTCGCGTCCCGGCGGGGCGGGTGCCGCTGACTTCGATCTTGTACTTTCCCGGAGGGACGCGGGCGGTGAAAGCGCCGTCGGTGACGACGGCGCCTTCGACGACGAGTTCGCCTTCGATGGACTGGAATTTGATGCTGCCGGCCTTGACGGGTTCGCCGTCGAACGCCACGGTGCCTTTGACCGAGCCCTTGCCGTCGCCGCAGCCGGAGAGACAAAAGAGAACGAACAAGCCGCACGCGCCCAGGGTGCTTCGCATCATGAGGAAAAACTCGGTCGGCTAGCGATGTTTACGGAATGGCAAGAAGACACGGTAAACCATCAATCCGGCATGGTGAACGATTCGTTGCCGTCCATTGTTCCCATGGCGTTCCAGGTCGTCACCAAAATGGTGTTGGAAACGAAGCGGGCCGTCGCGTCGGCGAACAACACATGAACGCCCCCGGAGTGCCGGCTGCGCGCGGTGTTGACGCGTCTGTCCGAGGGTCCTCCCGGCCACGGAGTGCACGGCATCATCGGATCGTTGTTGGGTATTTTGCCGCACAGCGCATTATC
>DAIOGM010000036.1:4224-15782 GCA_036745215.1 Gemmataceae bacterium | reverse complement strand
TGAAGATATTGGGACAATGGCTCGGATTGGAGCTGGTGGCGTCGTGCCAGACGTGGCCACGAAAATCGCCGTCTTGCCAAACGCCTGCGCCGCCTTGGTTGTTGTCGCCTTTCGCGACGATGACTTCCGACATCATGATCGTGTTCGAGGAGCCGTCGGTGATGCGTACGAGCTGCGTTTGATACGGGAAAAAGATATTCGAAGCGAAGTTCGTCGCCGCGTCCGACGCTGTGCCGAAGATGCCGCGCCCCGTGCCCGTGGGCGGGGCGCTGCCGAAGGTCAGGTTGCCGTAGCAAACGAGATAATTGCCGCGCGCCGCCGGAAAGTTGGTTTGATCGGTCCACATCGCGCCGGGCCGATCGCTTGGGCAATAGAAGATGGTCAGCGGCTTCTGGGTCATTGGGTTATTGATGCCCTCGTACCAGTGGATGGCAAAGTTATAACCATGCACAAGGTGCGCCTGGTCCAGGTACGGCATGATCAGCGGCGCCCAGTTGTGCCGTTTGGGAACGGTCTGCGTGAACGGCGGCAACTTCTTGTAGGTATCGTGATAGCCGTGCATGCCGATGCCCCATTGCTTCAAGTTGTTGATGCACTGAGTCCGAGCGGCGGCCTCGCGCACCTTCTGCACGGCGGGGACCAGGAGCGCGATGAGGATCGCGATGATGGCGATCACCACCAGCAGCTCGATCAGCGTAAAGCCACGACGGAATGGGAGAGGTCGTTTCATGGCGGTTCACAACAAATGAAAGGTTAATGGAGCAGCGTATTTGTACCCTATGAAGGTTTTTACGTCAACCAAGTCGCTTCGGTTCGGTGTTAATGAAGTGTTAAGCTCTTTGTTTGGCAGATGCTGACCGATTTTGCCGGGTTGGCGGCTCCGAGAATTGATCGACGACACGCACGTTCACGGCCTTGCCGGCGACGAGATCACGCACGGATTGTTCGGAATTTACTTCCAATTCGGTATAGGTAATCTCACTGCCGTCGCCCGGACGTTTGTCCGCGTCGTCGCACAACGTCAATTTGCGAACGCCCGCGAAAACCCACTCGGCAGGCTCGCCGTTCCAGCGAAACGTTCCGTCGTCGTCTCCCTCGTCGCTCTTGCCGCGCGCCTCGGCTTTCGCAAACGCCTCGTCTTCGGAATTCGCCTTGATGAGGACGATGTTCTCCCAGACGGGAACCTTTCCGGCGGCGTCGTGTTTGCGCCGGGCGAACAGGATGATATGAGCGGCGTACCAGCGAGTCATGGCATTCCTCTGATCACTACGACTCGGCTTGGAAACTCTTGGCTTCATCTGCGAGCTGGTCATATTCCTCCACCGCTGCCCGAGCCAAATCCAATGCCACATGGGGCTTGAGTTCGTTTATTCTCGCCGCGCGGGCCTCAACCGTACCCTCTGGAAGTTCGTTTTTCGTGACAAACAAGGCGGTGGCAAGTCGTTCGAGTTCAGTTACGTTTTTCCTTCCAAGACGTTTGGCAACAAACTCCGCTTGGTCACGGTAACGCTCGCGCGTCTTAGGAAAACGTTCAAGAAAGCTCGCGGCGTTTTCACCGGACAATATGGAGGGACCATATGGATCTCTAGACTTCACCGTTAGGAGCAAATCGGCCCGAAGCGAAGTGATTTGGTCGTTCAGGTCGAATGAATAGGGACCGTGCTTGTAGAAAATGAACTCGAATCCCAGCGGAACCTGTAACAACTCCTGGAGGAAATAGGTTGCCTTTTGAACGTGGGTCTCACCGCACCAACTGCCTTTTTTGAAAAGCAGCTTGACGAAAGACAGGAGAACGACATCCTTATGTTCTTCGGTCATTTTTTCTATTCCTTTTTTGGAGTGATGACTTTTATACGGTTTTCTTCCAACCAGGATTTTGCTTCCTTCATTTTTTCGGGCGCGACGAGTACGTACTCGATTGCAAGGACTGGCAGCCGGCTGAGTACGTCCGAACGCGCGAGAGACGAAGTAATACGCCCATCGGTACTCCAAACGGGAAAATCAATGGTCAGGCCCTTCTCGGTCTTAGTATAATAATGTACACTATCATTGCCAAAATGTCCAGCTGCTTTCCTTGCGATCAACTTAGCGGCCTCCGTATTCACTTTCATGTCGTCCGGATTGCGCCGATAAAGCAAGCGATAATGTTCCCGACTGACGATTATGCGAGCGGGCACATGACCGGGGTGTCGTCGTGTTCGAGCCGCTCGAAGGATACCGGCCATCACATCGTTATCGGTCATCGCCAAGTGTTTTTCGAGATTCGTGGAGAAGGACCCGCTTTTTAGCCATGAACGAAGAAAGCTCACGAGATGAAAATCGTACGCACGCCGAACGGCGTGGAAATAGACCTGAGTATACATGAAATAACGCGCCAACAGTAGCGCCTCGGTCGCATGCATTCCGCCGAAGTCTACGCCAAGGCTCAGTTCTCCACTTGGCCGTTCGCGAGATTTTGATCCGTCAGTGTACGATTTGGGAAGAATTCGAAGATTGTCGAGCAAACGAGTGTGATCGAACTTGCCGTAGCCGACGCCAATATGATGAGAGTCGCGCAACAAGTAATCCATTCGGTCCACACCAAATGCGTCACCGATGATGATCTCGGATAAGATCGTTTCCCATGCGGTGAACATTGATTTCCGGTATTTTCGAGGGCCCACTGCGATTTTTGCAACATGGTGGGCGTGAATGGCGAGTTCGCTCCAGATCTCCTTCATTTCATCAGATTCGATCAAGTCAATTGTCAATGATTCATGATTTTGGCCTTTTGGAAGCAGGTCCTCTGCCGCGTGTGAAAAAGGCAAATGGCCGACGTCGTGGCAAAGCGCGGCCATTCGGACGACGCGCCGCCAATATTGATGATCCATCTTGTTGTGCTCGGGAACGAGGTCTCGAACGGTATCATGCAAGATGTTATTTGGATCCGTAACGATATCGTAAACGCGACCTGCCAAGTCCATAACGCCCAGGGAATGCTCAAATCGTCGATGCGTTGCTCCTGGATAAAGCAGAAATGTCAGGGCAAGTTGGTGAATGTGACGAAGTCGTTGAACTGGTCGTGAATCAACAACTCTCCGCTCCTTTGAATCGACACGAATGAAGCCGTGAATTGGGTCTCGAAACTCGTGCACATGCTTTGACATAGTACTTGCCTTGTTTTCGACCTCGCGCTGACTGGTTCTCGATTATCCTCACGGCTCTATCATCCCTACCGCGCCCACAGCTTGCGATCCAAGCTGCGATACCCGATCGCCTCCGACAGATGCCCGTGCTTGATGTCCGGCGCCGCTTCCAGGTCCGCGATCGTGCGGGCCATGCGAAGGATGCGATCGTGCGCCCGCGCCGACAGGCCGAGCGACTCCATCGCGGTTTGCATCAGGTTCTGGCATTCCGTGTCGAGCACGCAGAACTTCCGCAGTTGCCGGCTGTTCATGCGGCTATTCAAGCGTTGCCCTTCGCCGCCGAAGCGTTGCATCTGCACGTTGCGGGCGGCGAGCACCTGGGCACGCATCGTCGCGCTCGATGTGCCATCCTGCCGCGCCGCCAGTTCCTGATACGGCACGCTCGGCACCTCGATGTGCAAGTCGATGCGATCCAATAGCGGCCCGCTGATGCGGCCCATGTAACGCTCGATCTGCATCGGCGAACACTTACAAGTATGCTTCGGATCGCCCATGTAGCCGCACGGACACGGATTCATGGCTGACACCAGCACGAAGCTGGCGGGGAACGTCGAGGAATTGAGGGCACGCGAGATCGTCACCTTGCCTTCTTCCAAGGGTTGGCGCAACACCTCCAAACTTCGGCGATTGAATTCAGGCAATTCATCGAGAAACAACACGCCGTGATGGGCCAGGGAGATTTCCCCAGGCGTCGGAATGGTGCCGCCGCCGACCATGCCGGCGTCGGAAATCGTGTGATGCGGCGAACGAAACGGCCGCGTCGCGAGCAAGGCCTCGCCCGGCGCGAGTCGGCCCATGGCGCTGTAGATGCGCGTCGTCTCCAGGCTTTCGCTCGGCGTGAGCGGCGGAAAGATGGTCGGCAGGCGGCGCGTCAGCATCGTCTTGCCGGAGCCGGGGGTGCCGATCATCAGGACGTTGTGCCCGCCGGACGCCGCCACGACAAGGGCCCGCTTCGCGTATTCTTGGCCGCGCACGTCGGCGAAGTCGATGTCGTAGGTGTTGAGCTTTTGGAACAAATCATCGATCTGCGCCTGTACCGGTTCCTGCGTGACTTGCCCCGTCAATAGCCCGACGGCGTCGGCAAGCGTGTTGACGCCGTAAACCCGAACGCCTTCAACGACGGCCGCCTCGCGACCGTTGGCCGCGGGCACAATGAGCTGGTTGATGCCCGCCGCCTTGGCCGACATGGCGATCGACAAGCATCCTTTGACGCCGCGAACGCTGCCCTCGAGCGCCAGTTCGCCGATCATGGCCCAGCCACTGACATGTTCCGGCAGTAGCTGGCCGGTGGCGACGAGGATGCCCAGCGCGATCGGCAAATCGAACCCGCCCGCCGCCTTCGGCAAATCCGCCGGCGCCAGATTAATGATGGTTCGCCCCGATGGCCGTTGATAGCCGAGGTTCGCGAGCGCCCGCTCGATGCGATGCACGCTTTCCTTGACGGACGTTTCGGGTAATCCCACGAGAATGGTCTTTGGCAGCCCATGTGCCGTATCGACTTCGACTTCGACGCTGAGCGCGTCGATCCCGGACAGGGCGTAGGAGGTGAGTTTCGCGAGCATAGTGCGAAGTAGTATACGCGGCGTTGCGCCGAATTGGAAATGAAGAATTCCCCAGACCCCATCCGTAGCGCCGTCGCGTCATTTGCCTTCCGGCGCCGTGGTGATGAACACGAAGGTGCCCTGACTGTCCTCGAGCAGTTCCAGTCGCAGCGACTCTTTCTCCGGCGCGTCCAGCGTCACTTTGGCTTTTCCATTTGCGATCGTGTCGGAGCCGGTGCGAATCGTCCAGCCGACCGCGGGCAACTCCTTGCGATAAAACTCCAGCACTTTTTCCGGCGCCGCCGGCACGGCGTAAAAGAGGTGCAACAGGGATTTTTCGCCGTCCAGGAATTCGACATCGCCTTGCACTTCTGGCATGATCGGCAACTCGACCCTGAGAAAGCGGACTTGATATCGGACTTCGGTCTTGCCCTCCTGGACTTCGATGTAAGTGTCGATATGGATGCCACGTTGAATAAATCTCGCGTGCAAACGCGCACGCGGATTGCTCTTGGATTTGAACTTGGCGGGCAACTTCGCCTCGCGCCAGCCGCGTTTCTCCAGCTCCGCCCGTGTGAAGTTCAGAACCTCTTCCGGCTTGGCGTCCGTACGGTAAGACATCAGCTCGGCGTCGTTTTGCATGAGTTCCGCCCCGGCGAAACGAGGTAGGGTGCGGCCATCAACGTTGCCGTGGTTCGTGATGCGCACGATTAACTCGCCCGCAGCCTTGTTGACGTAGACACCGCCGCTCAGGAAGAAACTTTGTTTGGACCCCGTGAACGAAAAGTAGCCCGGTTCGATATGCCCGTCAGCGAGTTTCCAGCCGGCCTCGGCGAGATTGGTGCGATAGAACTGCGCCACCTGGGCCCCGTCCACCCGGCGAAGAACGTATTGCACCTCGACCGCGGACGTGCGGAGATCCTTGCCGCGGTCCGGCTTCGGGTCATCCGCCGATTTGTAGACGTCCTTTCCGCCGTCGATGATGGGGAACTTGCGCAAGTCAATGACGCGCGTGGCCTCTTCCAGGGACGCCGGTGGCGCCGGCTTCGCGGGGGTCGTCTCCTTGGGCGCCGGCTCGACAACGGCGGGCGTCTTGCCCTGCGGCGCGGGGGCCGGCGCGTCCACGATCGGCACCTTCGGCGTTTCGCCCTGCCGGCAACCGGCAAGCACGAGAGCCAGGCACGCCGACCAACAGACGTTTCGCCAATGATATTGCTTGTACATGAGGCGGCTCCGGCTTCGTTGATGCATTGATGAACTCCGTCCCGACCTCAAGCGTCGTCATCGGCCGTCGCCGGCATGACGCCGGTTTCAACAATGACTTGCAATTCGCGCGGCAGAAACGACCAGGTCGTTTGGTAGGCGGCTTCGAGCGGAACTTTGACGTGACGACCTTCAAACAAGAATAACGCCATATCCGGCATGACATCGCCAACGGCAATCGGCTCGACGTACGCGGCCAGCTCGCGCCGGGCGTCGTAGGAGGCGAGAATGCGGTCCTTTCCCGGCGGGAACACGAAAAGCACGTCCTCGTCTTCGAATTCATCCCAGATCGCTCGGTGAACGCCGAACGGATCGCGCCGCGTCGGCGGAAAAAGATCGACGACAAGCAAATGGACGCCGCCGCGTATGAACTCCAGGGTCTTGTCGATGAATTCCTTGAAAGCCCGCTTGGAGTCCTTGTTGCCGGGCGAAACGATTTCGATGACCGCGACGGTGCGGCCAAGTTTGTGTTTCACGACAATGCGGTTGGCAAGGTCCGAGTAGAACTCGGTGTCGGATTCGAGCTGCCGATCCAGTTTCACTTCGCGTTCAACAAGAGCTGCGGTCCCGTCGGGCAGGATGCCAGCATTTAGTGCACTCTTCAAGTGGACGGCAAAGGACTGGTGAAAGTCGTGGAAAAGCCCAGCGTACACGCGAGTCCAATCGTGAACGGGCATGGCAATTCCTCCCAACAAAATTGTACCCGGAAGGCATCGAGCAGTCAGGAGTAGTTTGTTATTGCGGTGCGGTTGGCGGCTTGCACAACACCTTGATCGGCTGCATCCATCCATCGACGATTTCGACAACAGCGAAAAACGTCTCTGGCGAGTTGGCGACGACGCACTCGCTGACATTCTCGTTCGCGTGGCCGGGCGTCGGGATGCGTTGACCTTGCGATAACTTGGCGGTCTCGACGTCCGAAAGTACCACCGGGGGTTCCGCCTGCACCGCGCGCCACGCGGGCAAGAGGCGCCCTCGGGCCGCGTCGGCGGCCGCATCGAGCGCGATCGCATCGGCCTCGTTGAACGGCCCGACTTCGAGCCGTCGCAGTTCGCTGATATAGCCGCCGCAGCCGAGACGCTGGCCCAGGTCGCGCGCCAGCGAACGGATGTACGTGCCCTTGCCGCAGTGGACCATGATTTCCAGAGCGGGATAGGCAAAACACGTCACATCGATTCGGTGAATCGTCACGGGTCGCGGCGCAAGATCGACCGACTCTCCCTTGCGAGCCAGGGCATAAGCGCGGCGGCCGGTTACCTTGGCGGCGGAGAACGCGGGCGGCACTTGCGAGATTGTGCCGATGAATGTTGCCAACGCTTGATCCACGTCAACGCGTGAGGGGACGACGTCGCTCGCCCTCACGCCCGGCCCCGCTCCCAGGGGGAGTGGCGAGAAAGGCGTGATCGTGCCGTCGGCGTCGTCGGTGTCGCTTGTGGCGCCAAGCGTGATCGTGGCCCGGTAAACCTTCGGCATTCGTTGAACATACTCGGTCAAACGCGTCGCGACGCCGATGCACAGAACGAGCACGCCGCTCGCGAGCGGGTCGAGCGTGCCGGTGTGGCCGATGCGGGCGCCGCGCGGGAACCAGGACTGCGCGCGATCGACGGCGGCGCGCGACGTGATGCCGCTGGGCTTGTCGAGAACCAGGAGGCCGTGCAAAACGTTCATCGAATCCTCAGCGAGCCACGGGGTTCATCCCCGTGGTGCGTGGCCCACGTTCTCTTCCACGGGGATAAACCCCGTGGCTCGCGGTAGAAACGGGGACCATACAATACTCCGTTATACGGATGCGCCACGATTCTCCTGAGGTTCGGATGGCCCAACCCGATTTATGCGTGATCTTCAATCCCGCCGCCGGCAAACACCGCGGGCGAAAACGGCTCGAACAGATTCGCCAATCGTGGGGCACGCACGTCGAATTCCAACCGACCGAGCACTCCGGACATGCCATCGTTCTCGCGGAACAGGCCGCTCGCGCCGGCATCCCCGTCGTCGCCGCGGCCGGCGGTGACGGCACCGCTCATGAAGTCCTCAACGGCCTCATGCGCGTGCGCCATCCGGACGTCGCGTTCACGATCATCCCCATCGGATCGGCCAACGATTACGCCTTCAGCCTGGGTCTCGACGGCAAAACGACGCTGCCGACCAGACGTGTTGATGTCGGCGTCGTGCGTACGCCCAACGGTAAACAGGCTTATTTCGGCTGCTGCCTCGGCACCGGATTCAATGGCCGAGTCACCTTCGAATCGCGGCGAATCAAGCGATTGCAGGGCGTTTTTCTATACGGCCTCGCGACGATTCGGGCGATGCTTTATCACTATCGCTATCCGCCGATGTCGTTGTTGATCGACGACGAGCCGCCGTGGACGACGCCGACGCTTTTGTTCAGCGTCCTGGTCGGCAAACGGGAAGGCGGCTTTGTGCTGGCGCCGAACGCCGAGGTCGATGACGGCTGGCTCGATTTCGTGCACGCGGCCAATCTATCGCGTTTTGAGATTCTGCAATTCTTGCCGCGGCTCGCGCTGTTCGGGCCGCCGGCGACGTATCCAAAGATTCGCCAGGGACGATGCCAGCGCGTGACGCTGCATTCGGAGACGCCGTTGATTGCGCACACGGACGGCGAGTTTTTCTGTTTGCCGGAAGATGGCGTGATGGATTTGGAGATTGAGATCGTGCCGGGGGCGCTGGCGGTGAAGTCGTTGCAATTCGCCTAACAACGCTAGCGAGCCACGGGGTTTATCCCCGTGGAATTCAGCTCAACACCACGGGGATCAACCCCGTGGCTCGCGAAAAAACGTCAGAACTCCATCGCGCCGGGCCAGCCGACATCAATAATAAAAATCTTGCCGTCGCCGATGCGGCCGGTGCGGGCCACTTTGGTGATCTTGTCCGCCACTTCCTGAACGCGTTGATCGCTGACCCAGACGCTGATCTCGACTTTCGGCAAAAACGCCATGCTATATTCGCTGCCGCGGTAGCGTTCGAGGTAGCCCTTCTGCCGGCTGTAGCCTTTCGCTTCGCGCACGAGGACGGCGTTGACGTCGAGTTCGGTGACGACTTTGAGGACTGCTTCCGCAGTGATGGGGCGGACGACGAGGGTAAGTTGTTTCATCTTGCAGCTCCGAATATCTTTGCCGACCATCCGACGGCTCATGATATCTTAGGCGTCTGCGTATCGGTTGAATGAAAGATACGCCTTCTGTTAGAATGATCTTGAGTTCGGTCGGGTTGCAACGGAGTTCATGGAATGGCGGACCGCATTCCCGACGACGCTTTGGTCGTTCGCGGCGGACGAAATCGTCCGGACGATTTGCGACGCGGCGCCCGGGCGCATCCGAGCGGAATCAAAGGCGTTTCCGTGGAATGCGACATCGGCGTGACCGTGGAGGAGCTTGCGGCCAAGTTGCCTCACCATCAAATTGGAGTCACGACGGTCGCGGCAATTCGAGCGGCAGGCGGAGACGTCATCCGTACGTCGGGGCGAAGTCCGCACCATGCAACCTTGGTTGGCCTGAGCCCGGAAGAAGCGAGCCGGCTGTTCACGCCGACCATTCCCAATCCAGCCAAGACGCCGTGAAGTAAGGAGGGCGAAATGAATCCACGACTTCCATGTGTTTACGCCGATTTTCAAAACGCCGACTCTCAAGGACGGTTGCGACTGGATTGCGTCGGCACCACCGAAGATTTGGCACGCCTGAAAATCGAATTGCGCGAGGGATTGCCGCTGACGTTTTACTCGGATGACGTGAACGCCCAGGGCGAAGATGACGAACTTTTCGTTGACGGGATCGTTCGTTTTTCCAGCGATGAAAAATGCTGGGTGGCGACGATCGATTGGGCCGCGGTCCGGCACGCTTCCGACTAGGAACCGTTTGACCGCCCGAACAATTTCGCAAATCCACTTCGAAATACTTCTTGACCCGCCCGAATCACCCCTTACAATCTGCGTACTTTCACCGACTGTGAATCTTCTCGCTCTTCGGAGGATTATTCATGAACGATCAGGAAACGCAAGGCGCCGCCCCGACGCGGCGTGATTTCCTGCAAGGCGCCGGCGTCGCCGTCACCGCGGTCGCGCTGACCACGCTCGCGCCCGATGACGCGGCCGCTGCGGAAGTGCAACCCGGCAACGCCCAGGTTGCCGCCGTCGGACCCGCCGCCGTCAAGATCACGCTCAACGTCAACGGACGCGACATGCCTACGTCAATTGAGCCGCGCGTCACACTGCTCGACGCGCTGCGCAATTATCTCGACGTCACCGGCTGCAAGCGCGTCTGCGATCGCGCCACCTGCGGCGCGTGCACCGTGCTCATGGACGGCAAACCCATCTACGCCTGCACCACTCTCGCGGTCGAAGCACAGGGCAAGCCGGTTCGCACGGCCGAGAGCCTGTTCAATGACGGCAAGGTGGACGCCGTGCCCGCCGCGTTCGTCCGCGCCGACGCCCAGCAGTGCGGCTTCTGCACGCCGGGCTTCGTGGTGTCGATGAAGGCGGTCCTCGAAGCGAATCCGCAAGCGACGCCCGCCGACATCGAAAAGGGCCTGCAAGGCAACATCTGCCGCTGCGGCACCTACGAACAAATGCGCGACGCGATCTATGCCCTCTGCAATCAGAAACGAACCTGATTCCGCTAGCGGCTTCGCGCTCCCATTGCGCCACGCGAGCGCGAAGCCGCAAGCGGCCATATGAAGGAGAATCAAACATGCCATGGCCAGCAACACGCCGACTGATCGGCACGAAAGTTCAACGCCTGGACGGGACCGCGAAGGCGACCGGCCAAGCCAAATACAGCTTCGACATCAACCGCCCGCGCATGCTGCACGCACGCATGCTCCGCTCGCGCTACGCCCACGCAACCATCAAGAGCATCGACACAACCACGGCCGAGAAGACGCCTGGTTTCCGCGCGATCTACATGATCAAGAAAGTCGGCGCCGAAGTTTTCTTCGCGGGCGATGAGATCCTCGCAATCTGCGCCGACACCGAGGAGCACGCGGACGATTGCTTGCGAGCGATCAGCATTGAGTACAATCCGATGCCGCACCACGTCAAGGAATCGACGTCGCTGCAATCGCAGGCCAACACCGCGGGCGGCGCCGGCCCGAACAATATCGTCGCGGCCGGCACGTTCGAGACCGCCAACTTCGAGAACGCGTTTCAAGGCGCGGCCGCCACGCACGAAGCCGACTACGGCATCGCGGTGATTTCGCATCAATGCCTCGAATCGCACGGCCTTGTCGCCGAGTGGGACGACAAGCAGGAAAACCTGACGGTGTGGGCGTCAACGCAAGCGGTGCCGGGCACGGCCCAGGCCCTGCAACAGCACTTCAAGCTTCCGGTCGGCCGCGTCAAATGCATCACCAATTACATGGGCGGCGGCTTCGGCAGCAAGTTCGGGCCGGACATCCAGGGCATTGCCTGCGCCGAACTGGCGCGCACCGCGCGCCAGGCAGTCAAACTGATGCTCGACCGCGCCGAGGAAGTCACGGTCGGCGGCATTCGTCCTTCCGCGTTCGGCACGGTCAAGATCGCCGGCACCAAGGAAGGCCGCATCCAGGCCTTTGAAAT
>DAIOGM010000036.1:0-4214 GCA_036745215.1 Gemmataceae bacterium | reverse complement strand
GTGGACCGACGGTCAACTTCGGTGTTCTTCCCTATATCTACGGCCCCGCCATCGCCAACATCAAGCGCCGGCACCGCGTCGTCCGCACCAACATCCAGACCGCGCGGGCCATGCGAGCGCCCGGCCATCCGCAAAATTCGATCCTCACTGAACAGGCGATCGACGATTTGGCAGCTCGACTCAACGTCAATCCGATGACGATGCGCCTCGCCAATTTGCCGCCCAACGATGAGGCCGAGGCCAAGAACAATCCGCGCACCTTCCCCGGCCAGCGGGCCACGATCTATCGCACCGAGATCGAGATCATCCGCAAAATGTGCAACTGGAACCAGGCCTGGCACCCCCCCGGCGCCGACAAGGGCACGGTCAAGACCGGCCTGGGCATGGCGCTGCATACCTGGGGCGGCGGCGGGCGCGGGCCCAACCCGACGCGCGTCACCATCAACCCCAACGGCACGGTCGTTGCCCGATCGTCCTCGCAAGACCTCGGCACCGCCCAGCGCACCGTGATGGCGATCATCGTCGCGGAAATCCTCGGCCTGATGCCCGCCGACATCACCGTCGAGCTGGGCGACAGCTCGCACGGCCCCTCGACCGGCTCGGGCGGCTCGACGACGTGCCCCGGCACGTCGCCCGCCATCCTGAAGGCGGCCGAGACGGCGCGCGACGCGTTCCTCACCGCGCTCGCGGGCCGGCTCAATGTGCAAGTCAATCAACTGGCCATTGAGCCCGGCGTCGTCGTCAATCGCGCCAATAATAATCAACGCATCCCGTGGCGCGACGCGTGCGGCATGCTCGGCGCCAACAACGTGCAAGGCAACGCCGATTGGCCCACCCCGATGGAACTCGCCAAGAACGCCGTTGCCCGCGAAGAATGGACCACGCGCTTGACCAACCAGGGCGTCGGCGGCGTGCAAATCGCCGAGGTCAAAGTGGACACCGAAACCGGCGTCGTTCGCTGCTCCAAGTTTTGGGCCGTCCAGGATTGCGGCATGATCATCAACAAGCTCGCCTGCGAATCGCAAGTCGCCGGCGGCGTGATCATGGGCATCAACTACGCCCTCTACGAAGAGTCCATCTACGACCGCTTCACCGGACGAATGGTCAATCCCGACATGGAGTTCTACAAGCTCGGCGGCATCCAGGACATGCCGCCGATTTACGTCCACATGCACGACATGCCCGAACGCGGCGTCATCGGCATCGGCGAACCGCCGACCATCGGCACCGCGGCCGCCGTCGGCAATGCGGTCTTCAACGCGATCGGCGTGCGCGTCTCGCATGCGCCGTTCACGCCCGAACGCGTCCTGGCGGCGCTGGCAAACCGCAAGGCCGGCAATCCGTAACGAGGAAATTGACAATTGACAATTGACAATTATCAATTTTCAATTGGTCCGATTGCTTGACAATTTGCAATTGTCAATTGCTAATTGTCAATTGTCAATGATTTCGAAACATGATGAATTCCAAGGAGTAACCTCCATGAAAAACTTCACCTACTTCCGTCCCACCACCGCCGAGCAAGCCGTCACGCTGCTCGAAGCACGCTGGGGCAATACCGAGATGCTCGCGGGCGGCACCGATTTGCTGTCCCTGCAAAAGAACTACATCGCCCAGCCGGGCCGCGTCGTCAGCCTTAACGGCATCGCGGGCCTGCGGACGATCACCGTCGGCGCCAACTCCGTCAGCATCGGCGCCGGCGTCACGTTGGCGTCGATCGCGTCCAATGCCGACTTGCGCCGGCTCTTCCCCGCGCTCACCATGGCTGCGGGCGAAATCGCCGGGCCGCAAGTGCGTAACATGGGTACGCTCGGCGGCAATCTGTGCCAGCGCAATCGCTGCTGGTATTTCCGCGATGAATACAGCCCATGCTTGTTGAAAGGCGGCCAGACGTGCTCCGCCATCGAGGGGGAGAACAAGTATCACGCGATTTTCACGCAGAACCATCGCTGCGTCATCGCCAGCCCGTCCACGCTGGCGACCGGCCTGATCGCGCTCGGCGCGTCGGCCGAAGTTCTCGGGCCGCAGAACAAACGCCGAACCGTTGAGATGGCGAAGTTTTTCCACGCTCCGGTTAGCCCGACGGAGCGCGAACACAGCCTCGCCGCGAATGAACTCGTGACGAGCGTGACGATCCCCGTTCGCAATCTTAATAGCGCCGCGTATGAAGTCAGGCAGCGTCAGGCGATCGATTGGCCGATCGTGCAATGCGCCGTCGCGTTCGCCGGCGGCCGCAACGGCGCGAAGGCGACGAACGTGCGCATCGTCCTGTCGCAAGTCGCTCCGACGCCCGTGGTCGCCGAGGCCGCCGCCCGTGCCGTGGAAAATCAGACAGTGACCGAAGCGATCGCGACCGCCGCCGGCCGAGCCGCCGTCGAGGGCGCGAAACCCCTGTCGCAGAGCGGCTACAAGGTGCGGCTGGTCGAGGTTTCCGTGAAGCGCGCCCTAATGCTCGCTGGCGGACTGCCACGCTACTGGGAAAGTTGATGATCAAGAAAACCGCACGCCAAGTCGCAAAGCCGCAAAGAAGCACGCCGTTCTTTGCGGCTTTGCGGCTTTGCGTGAAGGGCGCATTGAGATGGACCGGCCGCCGAAGAAACTGAACGGGGCGGACGTGCTCGTGTGGGCGCCGCTTGACGACAGCGTCGCCGCAACGAGCCTGTGCACGGACGCGGACGGGCCGGTGTCCGCGCTGGCCGTCTGCGTTCTCGCCGGGCCGCCACGCCAGTATTGCCTGTTCCATTGCGATCGCCGTTGGCGCGTGCTGGCCGACACGGAGCACGATACGCTGGAACTGGCGCAGTGCGAGGCCGAGGCGGAATATCGCGGCGTGACGCCGCTATGGCGTGCACGCTAGGCGCCGCGAGCCGAGCGGCATCGAGCGACAGGTTCCGGCTCGGCTCGCCGGAACTACCGGGAAGGTCGACGCAACGGATGAGTTTCTCGCAGGAAGCAATATTCACTTCTTTCAGACCTTCGCTTTTTTCGTTTCACCATTCCAAAGGAACGGCGACATGGCGACGCAGCGACTTTTCATTGCAACACTAGCAGGCGAGGCGGCGAATCTGACAGCCAATTTGTTCTCCATTTGGCGCAAAGGCCATTCGGTGCGAATTGATGAATTTTGCGAATCGCTTGGCGTTCATAGAGCCGAACTGCCAGTTGTATATTTCAGCGAGTGGATGGACCGCTGGCTAATGGGGGATCGCGTGCCTGGTCCAGGGGCCGTTGAGGGCCGACGTTTTGAGGCCACTTGCTTTACTCGCGTTGAGGCATATGAATGGGCGGGCCGTTGTGGCACTCAATACCAGGAAGAACTTTGGTTGGCCAACCGACTTCGCGAAGCGGCATCGGGGTGGGACGCCTTGACAGATAGGATCACGGTGGTCGTGGTTCGCGAAGTATTGGGCGTTTCGACATCGGACGAAGAAGTCAAGGCGACGATGTTGGTCGCGCCTGCTTGGTTGTCGGACCTACAAGACGTTGCTTCGTCTTCGGGGAACTGAATCCGAGGTAACTCTTGCACCAATTGCACATTTCTTGGTGCATTCTCATATCACAATGTTGTCGACATTGCCATCGAACTCAATTCCCATAATCACAAGTCGTCGCTGCGCCTCGCCGGCGCTCGGCCTCGGATGGCCTCACCGGACTTTCTTCATGAGCATCGTCCATAATCGAGTTCCCCCGCGTGCCTGGGTCGTTACCTTCGCCGGCACCGCGATCAATCTTTGCCTCGGCATTCTCTACGCGTGGAACGTGTGGAAGAACGCGCTCACGGATCAGAAACGAGCGGGCGAAGAGATGACCGGCGTTAACGAAGGCTGGGTTTATCTCAGCGACGCGGAAGGGACGTGGGCGTACACGATCTGCGGCTTCGTGTTCGCGCTGGCGATGATCGCGGGGGGCCGCATTCAAGATCGCTTCGGGCCCAAGGTCGGCGCGACCGGCGGCGGCTTGTTCCTCGCAGTCGGCTGCATCCTTTCCGGCTTGCTCAAGAGCTACGTCGGGCTGATCGTCGGCTTCGGCATCCTGGGCGGCGTCGGCATGGGGCTGGCGTATGCCGCGACGACGCCGGCCGCCGTCAAGTGGTTCGGCCTTCACCAGCGCGGGCTCATCGTCGGCCTCGTCGTCGGCGGGTACGGCGGGGCGGCGATTTACATCTCTCCATTAGCGAAATATCTGATCGGCGAGTACGGCATCTCGGGCAGCTT
>DAIOGM010000035.1:28783-29429 GCA_036745215.1 Gemmataceae bacterium | reverse complement strand
ACGGCCCGGCCAGCTTCACCTTCAAGGCCAACGACGGCGCCCTGGACAGCAACGTGGCCACGGTTTCCATCACGGTCACGCCGGTGAACGACGCGCCGACGGCATCGAACGGAATCCTGATCACGGCCGAGGACACTGGGGCCACGGGCACGCTCGTGGCGACCGACATTGACAGCGCCGCGTGGACCTACAGCGTTGTGGACGCGAGCAACGCCCACGGCACCGTGACCATCACCGATGCCAGCACGGGTGCTTACAGCTACAACCCGGACGCCGACTATCATGGCCCGGCCAGCTTCACCTTCAAGGCCAACGACGGCGCTCTGGACAGCAACATCGCCACCGTTTCGATCACGGTCACGCCGGTGAACGACGCGCCGGTCGCTCCAGACGACAGCTACAGCACGGCCGAGGATACGTCACTGTCGGTCAGCTCTTCCGCGGGTGTGCTCGCCAACGACAGCGACGGGGACGGCGATCCCCGGCACGCCGTGGTGGTCAGCGGCCCGAGCCACGGCAGTTTGACGCTCAATGACGACGGCTCGTTCAGCTACCTGCCGGAGGCCAACTACAACGGCCCTGACACCTTTACCTACAAGGCCAACGACGGTGCCGCGGACAGCAACGTGGCCACTGTCTCGATCAC
>DAIOGM010000035.1:21691-28773 GCA_036745215.1 Gemmataceae bacterium | reverse complement strand
CGATCACTGTCTCCCCGGTCAATGATCCGCCGGTCATTACCAGTGACGGTGGCGGCGAGACGGCAGCGCTTTCCGTCCCGGAGAACACCACCGCCGTGGCTACCGTGACCGCCTATGACGCGGATAGCGCCACACTGACCTTCACCATCAGCGGCGGCGCCGATGCCGGCAAGTTCACCATCGACGCCGGCACCGGCGAGCTGCGTTTCATCACGGCGCCGGACTTCGAAGCCCCGACCGATGCCAACGGCGACAATGTCTATGAGGTCCAGGTGCAAGTCAGCGATGGTGCGCTCACCGATACCCAGGCGATCACCGTCACGGTAACCGATGTCGCCGACAATCAGTCGCCGGTCTATATCGGCCAGGGTTGCTGCGACCCGACGGCGCTCGTCATCAAGGGCACCGAAGGCAACGACAAGATCCGCGTCATCCCGCAGGGCGATGGCGGAGCCGGGGCCGTCAAAGTCTTGCTCAACGGCGCGCAGTACTTCTTCGCCGCCGGCAGCTTCACGTCGATTGTGATCCTCGGAAAGGGCGGCGATGACGACATCGCTTTGGCCGGCACGATCGACAAGCCCGCCTGCATCTTCGGCGGCGCCGGCAACGACCGGCTCAAAGGGGGCGCCGCCGCCGACATCCTTCTGGGCGGCGATGGTTGCGACCTGCTGCTCGGCGACGCCGGACGCGATCTCCTGATCGGCGGTTTCGGGGCCGACCACCTAGTCGGCAACTCCGATGACGACATCCTCATCGCTGGCACGACGGACTTCGACGCCAACGACGCGGCTCTGTGCGCCATCATGGACGAATGGACGCGGTGCGACGCGAGCTACTGCCTGCGCGTTAGCCACCTCGAGCATGGCGGCGGACGGAATGCGGAGATTCTTCTGAGCGACGCCACCGTACACGACGATGGCGCCCAAGACCGACTCACCGGCTCGGCGGGCCGCGATTGGTTCTTCGCCAACCGCGATTGCGGCGTCCGGGATACGGTAACCGACTCGCACTGCGATGAGGTTTTCGAGGACATTGATTAACAATCCCCGCGGCGCCCTGGGGCGACGCCCCTTTCGGCCGCTTACGACTAGCGAGGTTGACACCTCAGACCAACGAGCCCCGGCGAGCCGAGCTCCGTAAGGAGCCGGTTGAGGATGCGCAAACTCAACCGGCGGCTTACGCCGCTCGGCTCGCTAGAACTTGACTCAAGCGCTATGAGTTATGCGGCTCAAGGATGCTAGACCCTGTTATTGACTTTCAACGAAGACCCGTTTGATCAACACCACGAAGAAGGCGAGCCAATGCCAACCCGCGAGTACTTCGGCCAGGCGTTCATAGTCTCGCGTGAGGCGACGGAAGCGTCCGAGCCAGCCGAATGTTCGTTCCACGACCCAGCGACGCGGATGCGGCTAAACTCCTGTTGGTGGCCGAATCCTCAAGATAAGGCATCTCCGCGAATGCACGCCCAATCGGCGGCGCCAACGCTGAGACAGTGGCCTCGAGCGGGAACGAATTCGGCGATACGATATCCTCAGCGATTCGACGCTCGTTTCGCCAACCGGTCGAGCGAATCCTGCGCTTCGCGCATCTGGCGTGCTCCGGCGGCGCCTTTGGCCAATTGACTCGCACAAAATCAGGCCCGTTTTAGGGATGTTTATTCTTTTGCCCGGGGATCGCGGAACTGCATCGCTGCCACAAGCTGCCAGCCGTTTTGGCCTCGTTCGTAAACGCGCATGAACAACATACGGTCAATGCCGCTTGGGTTCTTCGCCGTTTGCAATCCGGTGACGATCGCGGTATGGGATGTGAGTCGCACCTCTGGTTTTTCAATCACGAGCGATTCAATCTTAAAGTCGGTCCACAACTCGATTGTCTGTGCTTTGTTTCTACTGTTGCCGTTTTGGTTCATATCGTAAAAGTTCTCGGCGAGTATCCGGCTCATGGTCGCCGTATCGTTCTTCAGCTTGGCAACACGAAACGCTTCATCCAGTTTCAGGACTTGACTCACCGCGTGGGCAGTCTCCGCAGCACGGATGGCGTCCAAGATTACCTCAACCCGCCGCGCGACCTCAACGTCTCCCGTTTTTGTCACCGCCTCCAATTGCTTCTTGGCTGGACTGCCGATTTTGAGCAGACTCTTTTGGGCTTCCTCGCGTTCCGCAAAGTTCGTGCTACCGAGCCTCTTGACGAGTCCGGTGATTTCTTTGGCGATTTTGTCATCGTCCACGCCTGCTTTTGTTTCTTGTGCCCAACTCGTGGCAACGTGGAAAACCACAAGGTGACAAACAGCTAACAGCATCAGGAGCACAAGCCGGCCAAGGTTCATTGTTGGTTCCTCCAAGATGCGGCCATGATGAGACGAACGGTCAAATAGTTCATTGAGACCTTTGGGATGTCAACGCTGCAAGCTTGCCGTCAATTTAGTCGAGCCAGAATGAAGTGGGCGTTACGAAATCCTCAGCGATTCTTGGCAAGTTTCGCCAGTTTCGCCAACCGGTCGAGCGACTCCTGCGCCTCGCGCGTCTGGCGTGCTCCGGCCGCGCCTTTTGCCAACGATTGAAGCAACGTTTGCGTTTCTTGAGAACCGATAAGCTCTAGAATCTGAAGTGCGCGAGATCGCCGGAGTTCGTCGGACGACGGTGGATTTACCGGCATTGCTTGCAGCAGGTCCTCGAGTCGGCGGCGCGTCTCCAGCGGGAGTTTGCCGGCAAGCGTTTTTGTCACGATCGGCTCGATCAATTCTCCCAACCGGCCAAGTTCTTTGAGAGCTGCTTGTCGTTTGCCGAACTCGCTGCTGTCGAGTTCCGCAATCCACCGACGGACCAATTCCTCATTGGGCGGTGCAACCGGCTTGAGGCGACTGCCAAGAAACGATGCCGCCTGCTTTGGAGTGTCCGCCAACGCCCATACTGCACGTTGACTTTTCCCCGCATCCTCCGCAGAAAGATCCGTCCACCACGCGTCGAGTTCCTTGTCGTTTGTTTCTTTGACCGGCGGTTTGGCCGAGTGCAAAGCCGAATTCACGTCCCAGGCGAGCGCCGTTCCGTCGTCCAGAGCCGTGAATGCTCGCCGACCGTCCGGCGACAAATGCAAAGCGAAGACAAAGGTCCGGCCGGTAGAGTTGGTTTCCGCCCCCGGCAGCGTCCAGCGTTGCAGTGTCTTGCCGGTCGCCAAATCACGTAAATGAAGGACCCCACTTTCGGTGGAAACAAGAGAGCGATTATCGGGCGCCATGGCGAGATGATCTAAGCGGCCAGTAGCCATGGCAAGGATTTCTTTGCCTGTGGCCACTTCCCAGACGACAACCGTACCATCGCCCTTCCCGCCGGCGCCCGAGGTCTTACGGCCGACAATCAGTCGGCCGTCCGGGGAAGCCACGATCGGGCCGACGACAACGTCGCTCGAGAACTGGAGCCGCTCCGTCCCGCGCGTCACGTCCATCATGGTCAGGCCGTTCTTCACGGGTAGCACTGCGCTCTTGCCACCCATCAACCAGACCGCCTGCCGCAATTCCCCGGGAATCAGTTGCTGGTTTAATCGCTTGCCGGTTGATGTGTCCCAAAAACCCAGGCGAGTTGATATGCCGCCAGGGGCAAACACTTGTTCCAGGGTGGCAACGTGCTTGCAGTCAGGCGAAACGTGAAGATTGTAGAAATACGCGTTGTCGTCCTTTTTTGCATCCGGGTCGCGGAGCTGAACCACTCGCTGCTCCGTCGCCGTGGCGACGTCCCAGAATTGGAGCAAGCCGCCGACGCCCTGGCATGCGACGAGCGTTTTTCCGTCGCTGGAAAACGCGAGGTTGCGGACATTGCGGCCTTGCCCTTTCAGCGGCAGCCGGTGCAATATTCGGCCGTCCGCGGTATCCCAAAGACTGACCTCTTGTTGCATCCAGCCGCCCGACGCCAGGCGACGCCCGTCGGGGCTGATCACCAACGCCGGGTTGTAGCCGAAATCGCCCGGCCGTTCGTCGCGCTCTTTGCCCGTATCGACGTCCCAGAGTCGGAGGCGCTGACCGGAACTGGCGATCAGCGTCTTGCCGTCGCGGCTGAAAGTCGGCGCCAGCGGCCGCCCGGGCAGGCGATGCAGCACGCGGCCGTTGGTGAGGTCAAGCAAGCAGCTACGGTCCGAGAACGCGCACGCGAGCACCTTGCCGTCCGGCGAGAAAGAAAGTGAGAAGAAATCCTCGTCGCCGAATGGGAACTGCGCCACCTCCTTTCCGTTGGCGAGGTCGAACAAGCGTATCACGGTCTCCGACTTTCCCTTGTCATTCATCCGTGAGGAGACGGCTAAACGTTTGCTGTCGGGCGAGACGATCGACGTGAGTGCGGAACAGTTGAGGCGATGGATTTCGCGGCCCGTGTCAACCTCAAACACACCCAATGGTTCGTTGGAGCTGGCCCCCGCGACGAACCACTTTCCGTCCGGCGAAAAGCTACCGTGGAAAGTGCTATCCATGCTGAATTCGATGACGGGACGTTTGTTGAAGGCGAGGGGAAAAACGAGTTCCTTTCCGATTTTCCAGTCCCATAGTGAGACCTTCCAATCTCCGCTCCCGTGGGCCAGCGTCTTGCCATCGGGCGAGAAGTAAAGGTAACCTAACCTCCCTCCCTTCGGCGCGGGAAGCGTCTTGAGTTCCTTGCCCGAATCAACGTCCCAAAAGACGAGTTGATTCAGTTCGGATACGTGCGCGACAAGTGTCTTGCCATCGGGCGACAAGGTGACTGCGGAGCCCGGCCCAGCCTTGCCATGAAGAAGGACGACACGTTTGGTGCGACCGGTCGCCAGATCCCAGAAACGCAAAACTCGATCGCCACCCGCCGTGAGCACCGTCCGGTCATCGGGAAGCAGCACGAAGTCGGACAGTCCCGCGTGGCGGAACCGGGCTGATCCGAAACGCGCGATGGCGCCGTCCGGCAACGGGTCGCCGTAGAGGTCGTCGCGCGGTGTGCTCTTGGATGGCTGCTTTGGTTCGGCTTGATTCTCTGTTTGACCTTGGAGACCGCGATTCGCTGAAGTGAATGCGCTGACCAAAAAGGCGGCGGTCACGACCATCTTAAGTTTGTTCAGCAACATGGCTTCAGCACTCCTTCTGAGAGTTGACTTGCCAATACCGCTGCAATCTTCATTCATTCCGCCCGTGATTCACGACGTCGCTCGTCATCGTAACGCCTTGAAATCGCCACGCCAAACAAAATTCGGCACGCGCCGATGAAGATAGAATCCGCAGTCAAGGTGGTAATCAACCCCATCGCCGACGCAACGGCCTGCGATTCTTCGCTCAAGGCCGCCCCCACGGCCAAGACGACGGCCAATAGCAAGCGTTTGATCAGGCTCGCGGAACTTTTCGCGCTGCTCGACGTGAGTAAGCCCACCGGGCATCACCGAGCAAACAGCGCTGCTCGAATATCGCCAATCCGATGTTGACGCATTGGCAAGCCTCCTACCTGCGATGCTGCCGAAAATCGATCTGCCCCGTGCCTTGCTTCGCGGCCGCTACATGGCTGCGGCGGCGCGGATGGAATGGCAGGGTATCCCTATTGACGTCGAACTACTCAACCGCTTGCGCAAGTCCTGGGCTCGGATCAAGCATCGCATGATCGCTGCCATCGATGCAAACTACCGCGTCTTCGAGCCGGCGGATCGGCGACCGATCAATCCGCAATCGACGCTCGGCAAGGTGCTGTTGAACAAAGCGCGCGAGTGGAACATCAACCCGCATGATCTGGCCGACGCTGTGGATACGGTCTGGCTTGAAGAACGGGATATCTGGGCCGAAACCATTGCGGCCCGCAAAGCGGCGCGGAAAGCTACTGGCTTGACCGTTCGGCGTATCGGCGCGAGGGAAAAAGCCGGCAAGGATCCTGAGTCCTATCCGGCGATTGATTCGACTGCCCACATGCTAGCCAGCGCTTACCCGGCGCTGGGCATCGATCATGGCTCATCGGGCGACGATGAGGATGACGGCATGGTTTACTCTGAGCTCCTTTGGGAAGTGCTCCGTAAAGATGATCCTCGCATCAAGCCTCGCCATGACGCTGACATCCTGCGCCGCGCGACTGACATGGTGAAGCGTGCCGGCGACAGCCCGCGGCCATTCGGCGCCGTGATGTTCTCAACGGAGAGATTCACGGAATATCTTGTCCGTGCGGGAATACTCTGGCCGCGCCTAGATTCGAACAGGCTCGCCCTGAATGACAACACGTTAAAGGAGATGGCGCGCGCATACCCAGCAGAAATCGGTCCACTACGCGAAGTTCTGCGCCTGCACCGAGGAGAGTTAAAGCGAATTGACCAGACCGTCGGCGCCGACGGCCGCAATCGGTATCTGTTCTGTGAGACTGGTTGAGACAACCGGAATGGCAACCCAGGCTGGGAGCGTTGACACAAGTAGTTGTTGCGGAGAGGACTTCAGACCGGAAGAGAGTTACGGAAACCGAATGAGAGAAAGAGGCCCCTCCCGGATTCGAACCGGGGATGGCGGATTTGCAATCCACTGCCTTACCGCTTGGCTAAGGGGCCGTCCATTGCCGTCGCTGCATCCGTCAAAATCGGCATGCGCGGCGCATTTCTTTAATAGTAGCCGCGCCCATGGGAGATGTACATGGGTTGGCAGGAAGATTTCCGTCACTACGAAGGTCATTGGATCGTCGAAAAAAAAACCATGCTTGACCGTGGGAATCGATTTGCGATAATCACACCAACTCGCTTTCCCTCCCGCCTTGACTCGAGGTTCTCTCATGCCTACCCGCTTGACGCTCCTTTTTCTCTTCGGTTGCACGCTGATTTCCAACGCTCGGGCCGACAACTGGGAACGCTTTCGCGGGCCCAACGGCAACGGCATCGCCAAGGACAAGAACATTCCCGTTCGCTTCAGCGCCACCGAGAACGTACGCTGGAAGGCTAACCTCGCCGGAGACGGCAACGCAAGTCCCATTGTGTGGGGGGATCGTGTGTTCGTGCACTCGTCCAGCCTCGACGGCAAGACGCGTTCGCTGCAATGCCTCGATGTCAAAACGGGCGACGAAGTATGGAAGCAAACGGTCCCCGGCAGCAAAGTGAAATTCCGGGCCGACAGCTCCCAT
>DAIOGM010000035.1:10373-21681 GCA_036745215.1 Gemmataceae bacterium | reverse complement strand
CTGCAGCGATCGCAACACGGGCAAACCGCTCTGGGGCAAGGTCGTCGACAAGGGCGACACCGGCGAGCCGATTCACCTGAAAAATACCTATGCCTCCGAAACGCCCACGACCGACGGCGAGGTCGTTTATGTGCCTTACTGGGACGGCAAGGACATCATCCTCACCGCGTATCGTTTCAAGGACGGCGAGAAACTTTGGGACAAGAACCTCGGCGAGTTCGTCAGTCAACACGGCGCGGGGGCATCGCCGATCATCTACAAGAATTCGCTGATTTTCTTTCTCGATAAAGACGCCTATCGCGACACGGCCAAGAAGACGGGTCCCGTCGATCATCCATCAACGCTCTATGCCTTCGACAAGAAAACCGGCAAGACGCAATGGGAAATGCCGCGAACGCCGGTTCGCGCGTGCTATTCGGCGCCGTTTTTCGTCGAGCGGCCAGGAGCGGCGCCGGAAATGATCGTCACGAGCACGTCGGCGATCACCAGCTATGATCCGGAATCGGGCAAGTCGAACTGGAACTTCGTCTGGACATTCCCCAACGGCGCCCTGCGCACCATCGCGCCGGCGACGTACATCGACGGCATGTTCGTGGCCTGCTCCGGCGATGGCGACGGCAGGCGGTTCATGGTTGGCATCGAGTTGAAAGGCGACGGCAAAGACATCACCGGCGGCCAACAGACGTGGGGATTCAACAAGAACAAGGAAACTCCCTATGTGCCCTGCCCGCTCGTCAAGGGGGAACATCTTTACTTCGTCAATGACGTCGGCTATGCCGGCTGCATCCATGTCAAGTCGGGCAAGCGTGTCTGGTTTGAGCGCTTGACGGATTCGAACATTTACGCGTCGCCGATCCTGATCGACGGCAAGATTTACGCCGCGAGCGAAGGGGGCGATGTGTTTGTGTTTGATGCGGAGCCGACGTTCAAGACGCCGGTGCAGAACGTGTTCAAGGATACGATTCGCGCCACGCCGGCGGTCGCGAATGGGGCGTTGTACATTCGGACGAAAAGTCAGCTGTATTGCATTGGCGGCAAGTAAAGACGTGGCCCTCGGTCCCAGGCGGAGCCTGGGACGCAGAAGAAAAATCACACGCTCGGAGCGTGATGACGACATTCATCGCCGCAGCGCCGCGAATGGCCTGCCCGTGCAGCCGCGCTTCCAGAGTTCGTTGCCCTTCGAATCAAACTCGTAAACGCAGGCATCGCCGTGGCTCGCGACCAGCGTGTTGCCGTTGGCGAGCCTTGTTGCGCGATTGGGATTGTTGACGCTCTTCTCCCAGTAAACCTTGCCGGCCATATCGACTTCCTGCACCTTGCCGACGCCGCCCAGCGCGACGAGATATCGACCGTTGCGCAAGGGTTCGATGCTGCCCCAGGCGAGGCCGCCGCCGAGCCTGGTTTTGTGCAGCAACTTTCCATTCGCGTCGATCTCGGCGATTTCGCCGCTGGCGTCGATCCAGACGTAGTGATTGTCCGGCAACTTGCGGGCGTGGTAGGTGTGGCCTTGCGTGACGTGCGTGAAGATGACTTTGCCTTCGCGCGTCACCTCCATGATTTTTTGATACGTGGAAACGACCGTGTTGCCGTTGGGCAGACGCTGCACGCTCGTCGGCGCCAGTCCGGTGTGCTTCCAGCCGATGACGCCGCGGGAGTCCATTTCGTAGATCTGGCTGGCGCGGGAATCGGCCACCAAAACGCGCCCGCCGCTGAGTGGTTGCACGTCGATCGGGTTTTGAATCTTGACTTGCCAGCGGATTTGGCCGGCTTTGTTGAGTTCGTAAAGTTGGCCGCTGCCGTCGGGACGTTGGTTCTCCGCAATAAGAGTGTAGCCGAACGGCTGGTCTTCTACTTTAATTGATTTCCAGTCGATCTTGGGTTGATAGGCTTTCCACCAGGCTTGCCAGGCGGATTGCACCTTTCGGCCATTGTTGTCGGCGCCGCCGAGCCAGACGGCGGGGGCAGATTCGCCGGCGAGGCGGAACAGCAAATCCTCGGCCCGTCCCGCGATTTCCGCAGAGTCCACTGTCAACAAAGCGATGACGACCGGAACGGCCTGCGGCTCACGCGTCGCCAGGAGCGACGACGCGGCACGCAAGCGCACGTCGCTCGAATCGTCGGCCAATCGTTCCATCACCTTTTGCCGTTGCTGCGGATCGTTCGAATAACCGACAATCCACGCGGCGGCGGCGCGGCGCGGCGTCATCGGATCCGTCAACGCGTGTTCGAGCACGTCCGCCGCCTTGCCATCGACAAACGCAATGCGCTTGATGCTGTCGCGGATTTCCTCTTCGATCCACGTTTCATCGGCGAACGGCAGATAGGCGAGCAACGTCTCGATCGTCCCCGGCGGCTTTCGTTCGACGAGCACGCGTGCGGCATACGCGGGCAGGCCGTGATTCGTGTTCTGTTCGATGACGCCGATGCAATACTCGGCACGCCGGGCCGTTTCGGGATCGCTGCTCTTGGCGGTCTCGCGCAGCGCCGGCAGCGCGACGCGGCCGACGCGGATCAGCTCGTCCGTCGCTTTCGCGCGCACGGAAAAGACGCCGCTGCCAAGCTGGGCGGCTCGTTTCCGCAACGCGTCCAGTTCCTCGTCGGTGCGCGTGCGGCGGCGGAAAAACTCAAGCAAACTCGGCCCGTCGCTGGCGATGCCGAAGCGTTTGAGCGTTTGTTCATCGTGGGCCAGATCGTTATTCGAGTGCTGCGCAAGGGGATCTTGCGCCGTGGCGAACCAAATGGACGCCCCGAAAAGGACGAGAACTGGTATGATGTATTGACGGAACATGAGCATCGAGCCACGGTTGGCGCAATTGCCGATAAAGACAATTGCACATCATACACCGAAATGGCGCGATTTGATATGGAATCCACACATTCTCAAGAAAGTGTTTCCCAAATGGCATCGTTTATGGTCAAATAATCGACACAAACGGACCGACTGCATAGAATACGCGAGGTTTGGTTTGGACGACCTCACGGGCGAGGTCGGGGGTTGCAGGGAAGATGACTTCCTTCACCTTCTGGCGGAACCCGGACTTGACCGACTTCCGCAGAAAAGGGCCATATGGATTTCAACGCCGCTATCACGGGCTGGGGCTGGTACAGCCCGGCCCAGGTCTTGACAAATGAGGATCTTGAAAAGCTCGTTGAAACCGACGACGCCTGGATCCAGTCCCGCACCGGCATCCGCGAACGCCGCATCGCCTCCTCGGGCGAGACAACGTCATCGATGGGATCGATCGCCGCCCGCCAGGCGCTGGAAGAAGCGGAGCTATCGGCGCGCGACATCGATCTGATCATCTGTGCGACGACGACGCCGGATCACCTTTGCCCGGCAACGGCATGTCTTATTCAGCACAACATTGGCGCCGATCGCGCCGCTGCCTTCGACCTCAATTCTGCGTGCACCGGATTCATTTATGGTTTGGCGACGGCCGGCCAGTTTATTCAAGCCGGCGGGGCGAAGCGCATCCTGTTGGTCGCCGGCGAGACGCTGAGCCGATTCACGAACTGGGAGGATCGCTCGACATGCATCCTCTTCGGAGACGGCGCCGCCGCCGTCGTTCTGGAAGCGACCACGCAGTCGGCCGGCGTCCTGAGCACGTCGCTCGGCTCACGCGGCGATGTTGAACAGCTGCTCACCATCGAGGCCGGCGGTTGTGCCCGCCCTGCCTCGCTGGAGACGATTGCCGAGAAGGCACACTGCGTCAAGATGCGCGGCAACGAGATCTTCAAGATGGCAGTCCGCAGCATGGCCCATTCCGCCCAGGAAGCGCTTGCGAAAGCCGGTTTGACGACGCGCGATGTCCGGGCCGTCATCCCGCATCAGGCCAACCAACGCATCCTCACTGCGACCCAGGTAGCGCTGGGGCTGACCGCCGAGCAGACGTTCGTCAACATCGACCGCTACGGCAACACCGGCGCCTCATCGGTGCCGATCGCGCTGTGCGAATATCTGCAAGCCAACACGATCGACGTCGGCGATCATCTGCTCTTCATGGCATTCGGCGGCGGCCTGACGTGGGGCGCCTCCGTGGTTCGATGGGCCGACATTCCCACGGTCAAAATCGAACGCCGTGACGAAGCGTTGCATCAGAACGGCAACGGAGCGACCACGTTTCGCATGGCGGCAAAGTAACGTTCTCGCCAACGAGCGAATTGAAAGCCCGAAGGAATCGACGCCTTCGGGCTTTTTGAGTTTCAAACGCCGAAGTGATGGGATCGGCTGTTCAATCGTCTTTGAAGTACCAAGTACTCAGTACTGTGTACTAGTTTGGCCCACCTGAGGACATGCAATGGCCATTCGCTCGTTGTCGCTTTCTACCGTCATTGTCGCCGTCGTCGCCCTTGGTTTCGTGAACGGTCAACCCAATCCGGCCCGGGAATTGAATCCGCAAACGGTGACCTTTTCCGCCGAACGATTGCCATTGCGAGACGCGCTCGAGCAACTTCGCAAACAGACCGGCAACGCGATCGGCGATGCTCGCGCCAATCCGACCAATGACATCCTCTCGCTGCCGAAGAAACCATTGACGTTCTGGCAGGCGCTCGACGCGATCGGCAAGGACACCGGCATTGGCCATTCGCCATACCAGGCCGACGGCGGCGTCGCCCTTGTCGATCGGACGAATCGCCCGCAGAAGACCGATTACAACGGGTTGTTCCGCTTCGCCTTCAAAGGTATCACGTTGAGCCGGGATGAGGAAACGCAAGCGCACCTCTGTAAGATCCAAATAAACGTTGCCTGGGAGCCGCGGCTACGATTGCTTTTCTTGAACCTGGAAGAAGCGGAGTTGATGACGCCCCGCCGCGACGCCGTGAGCCGCCAGCCGGCGCGGAATGTGGCCGGCACGAGCGCGGCCGACATCGAGCTGACGGCGAACGCGCCGCCGCGCGCACAGAAGGAAATCCTGGCGCTCAAGGGCAAGCTTCGCGCCGTTGGAGCGCCGAAGACGCTTGAGTTCGAGTTTGCCAAGTTCGCGGGAAGCATGAGTCAGTCGCAGGACGGCGTCAAGGTGAGCGCAAAAGTCGTGTCCCAAACCGTGACGCGCTGGAGCATCGACGTGGAGGCGGAGCATTCCAAGGACGCGGTGATCAAAGTGCAATCGTTTGAAGAGCCAGCGTTGCGCGAATTCCTCTATCAACGCGTCTGGCTGACCTGGACGGACGCGCGGACGAGGAAGACGCACGTCATTGAAAAAAGCGGCGAGGCGGATTCGCAAAGAACAACGGGCGTCGTGTACACATTCTTGCCCAAGACCGATGCGCCGCTGCCGCCGCCGGACGCCGACGTGACGCTGCATTTCCGCACGCCGAATCGCGTCGTGCCCATCACGGCGGCGTTTTCGTTTCAGAATCTGCCGCTTCCATAGCCGGCGGCTCATGTCGTTCGTGCGGATAAATGGATTCGACGCCGGCTAGTGCGAACCAGCACGTGGCGCAGCTCAGCGAGACGCTGGCGGCAACGTTGAGAATCGCCAGATCGGCGCGATGGTGGGTGCGAATCAGGGCGACCGTTTCCAGTGCGAACGTCGAGAACGTGGTGTATCCGCCGCAGAAGCCGACGCCCAAAAACAGCCACCAACCCGGCAGCCGATTGTGAAACGGCACGACCAGGAGACCCAACAGCAGCGATCCAGAGACGTTGATCAGTAAGGTCGCGAGCGGGAAATGCGCGGTCCAGCGCTGGTCGTGAATCCACACGCTCAGCCAGTAGCGCGCATTGGTGCCGACTGCGCCACCGATCGTCAACAGCACGACGGGATGAGTGAGGAATGCCATCATCAGAGCGGCTCACCGACGGATTCGCAGGACGTCCATGACGCGCTGCAACGGCCGCCGGCCGCCCAGCAGGGTGCGCCGCTCCGGCTGTTGCTCCTCGACCGGACGACTGGCGCCTTTCGCGTTGACCGGCATGAGGTCGATCGTCTTGAAGAACAACTCCGCCCCCTCGGACTGAAACTGCAACTTGCCCTTCGTGTGGCTCGCCTTCGTGCACGCATTGACGACGACGCCGTTCAGGATGTTCGTGATCTTGTCGCCATCGCAGATACATTCGAGGCGATTCCATTCCCCCGCGGGCTTTTCCACGTCCTGTTTGCCGCGGAAACCTTTGACGTCCTTCCACTCCGGATCGCGGCCATACCAATTGATGCGACCGCCGGTAAATTCCTTCGCCTCGCCCTTGGGATCGAAGTACCACTGTTTGCCGATCTGCTTGACGGTGGCGGTGACCTTGGGTTTGCCCTTGCCGCCGACCAGGATGAAATCGCCGGTGCCGCCTTCGATCATCTGGCACTCAATCGATTCCATCCAGGGGCCGGAGGGTTTGCCGTTCTTGTCGTAGCTGGACCCGCCGTCCTCGCCGACGCAGTGGAGCAGAATGCCGGAGTCCATGGTCGCTTTCTCGCGCGGCGGCCAGGTCTTCGTGCCCCATTTGAATTCGACGATGAGGTGATAATTCTCATACTCCTTCTCGGTCGTGATGGCGCCGAAGAGTTCGCCGGAGACGCGGATCATGCCGTCCTGCACGGTGAAGACGCCCTTCTCGTCCTTGTTTTTGCCGACGCCGCGCAGGTACGAGTAGAAGTTGTCGAGGTTCTTGCCGTTGAAGAGCTTGATCGGCTTTGTGACTGGTTCGGCATGGGCAGTCACCGCAATGATGCAAACACATAAGATCGTCACGATGGAACGCATAGCTGGCTCCCTATTATTAGTGTCCGTTCGCTTGCGGTTTCGCGCCCTGGACGCCTGTCGCAAAACCGCAAGCGTCGAGCGATTATTTTTTCAAACCCTTCTGCACGGCTTCACGAATCGGATCGTGATGTTTCGACAGATAGTAGAACGAATGCGTCGCACTTTTTTCGCCCAGACAAAACTGAAACTCGATTCGATAGCCTCCCTTGGGCCACGTCGGGCCGTCGAGAGCAAAGACGTGCGTCGTGCCGGACACCGACTCGCCGGCCTTGAGCGTGACGGACTTCAAGCCCGCCGTCTTGCCGGTCGCGCCGGGGATGGGGTATGTCTTGTCCTGGCTGCGAATGACGATGCTCTCGTTCCACTGGATGATCTTGCCGTCGGTGAGCAGCGCGGGAATTTCGATTTCGTCGTTGGATTCATTCTTGACGGTGAGCTTGAATTCGCCGTCGCCATCGGGATTGCCGAACTTCATCTTCACGGCCGGCGGCATCGGTTCGACGCTCAAACTAGCACTGTCTCCCGCCAGCAGCACAGGCCGTCCGGTCACCGAGCACGCGATGCCCTCCGCTTTGCCCGGCTTCGCGACGCCAACCCACGGCGAGACGAGCTTGCCTTCCTTGATCGTCCAGCCGAGCGGAAACGAAGTCGCCAGCGTCGCCTGCTCCACCGTAGCCGCCGTCGTCTCTTCGAGGCTTTGCATAATCCACACCTTGCCGACGCGTTTCATCGCGATCACGACTTCCTTGTCCGGCGTCGGAAAGATCGGCGGTTTCTTCTGACGAATCGAGTAGCTGACGGCGATGCTCTTTTCCAACTTGGCCGACCCGCGCAACACCTTCTCGGGCGCCAGCTCCAGCGTGAAGGTATAGAGCGGCGGCTCCGACAGGCCGACGGGGCCGGCTTTGACGCTCGCGATCTTGCCGGTCGCCAATATCTCGACGCCGGACCATTTCTTGATCGACTCCTCCTTCAACTTGCCAAAATCCGGCGGCTTCGGCGCCGGGATCGGCTTCCCCCAGACGACGGCCAAGCACAAGAAACTCAACACAATCGAGGTGATGCTTTGACGTGACATGTTTTTCTCCCATAGTAGACGGCACACTCCGTGTGCCGAACTCCGCACACGGAGTGTGCGGTCTACTTTGCCGATGAAGTTATACTATAGGCGAAGGAGACTTTCCCACCAAAAACAGGACGAGTTCATGGCCGACCGCTTTCAAGTCATCGTCACCGATTACCTTTCCGAATCCGGCCCCGAAAAAGCGATCCTCGACGACATCGCCGATCTCACCTTGCTGCAAACGCACGACGAAGCCGTCGTCGCCGCGCGCGGCACGCACGCCGACGTCTTGCTCGTCTATCACGACATCAAGCTCGGCGAACGCGCCATCTCCGTCCTGCCCAAGGTGCGCGGCATCATCCGTTGCGGCGTCGGCTACGACAACATCGATCTGGAAGCCGCCGGCAAACGCGGCATCGTCGTCTGCAATGTGCCGGACTACGGCGCCGAGGAAGTCGCCGATCACGCGCTCATGATGCTAATCGCCATCGCCCGCCGCTTCTTGCCCGCGAATCAGGCAGTCGCCGCCGGCACATGGGACCCGCAGGTCGCGTTCGGCGCACCGCGCCTGCGCGGCAAAACGCTCGGCATTATCGGCTGCGGACGCATCGGTACCGCGATGACGCTGCGAGCCAAAGCGGTCGGCATGCGCGTCGTCGTGTACGATCCGTACAAGCCCGACGGTCTCGACAAGGCGCTCGGCGTCGAACGCTGCCATCGGCTCGACGAGTTGCTGCCGCAAGCGCAGTTCGTCAGCTTGCACTGCCCGCTGACGCCCGAGACGCGGCACATTCTCAATGCGAAGACGTTATCGATGTTGCCGAAGGGCGCGTACGTCGTCAATACGGCGCGTGGCCCGTGCATTGACGGCGATGCCTTGATGAATGCGCTCGATTCCGGGCACGTATTATTCGCAGCCTTGGACGTGGTCGAAGTGGAGCCGCTGGCGGACGAACGGATACGCAAGCATCCGAAGATCGTGCTGACGCCGCACTCGGCGTTTTATTCGGTCGAGGGATTTCAAGAGATGCGCACGAAAGGCGCGACGGAAGCGCGACGAATGTTGACGGGGGAACCGCCGCGGAATGCGGTGAATTTGCATGTATTGAAAAATGCACGGTGCAAAATTTCTTAGCGAGCCACGGGGTTTATCCCCGTGGAACGGACGTCCATACCACGGGGATAAACCCCGTGGCTCGCTAAGCCGATTTGCCGCGCGCCCGCGGCTTCACGTTGAACAACCCGAATATCTCCTCCTCATTCAACCCCAGCGCCGGTGGCGGCCCGTTCTGCCCAATCATCTCCTCAAACAACTGCCGCTTCTTCTCCAGCACCTCCGCGATGCGCTCTTCAATCGTGCTCTGACAAATGAATCGCTTCACAAATACGGTCTCCTTCTGTCCGATGCGATGTGCCCGGCCGATCGCCTGGTCCTCGATCGCGGGGTTCCACCAGCGGTCGAACAGGAAGACATAGTTGACGAATTGCAAATTCAATCCGACGCTGCCGGTACCGTAACTCATGAGCAGCACATGTTTGTTTTTGTCTGCCTTGAACTGATCGAGAATCGGCTGCCGCTCTCGATGCGGGATTTTGCCGTGATACTGCAGCGGCCCGAACGCCGCCAGCGACTCGGCGAGCGACTCCAGCGGCTCGACCCATTGCGAAAACACGAGCGCCTGCCTATTGTTGTCCGCGACCTCGTCCATGTCGGCGAGCAATTGATCGAGCTTGGCGCTCTCGCCGGTGCGCGGATCGAAGTTGCAGATTTGCTTGAGCCTGAGCACGAGTTCGAAGACGTGCTGCACGGTGAGCGTGGCGCCCAGCTCGTTGAGATGGACGACGCCTTCTTTCTCGGCCATTTCGTAGCTGGCCCGCTGTGCGGACGACAGGTCGAGATACACGTCCTGAATGACCTTCGGCGGCATGTCGGTCATCACCTCTTCCTTGACGCGGCGCAGGATCGTGTCTTGCGTCAATTCGCGCACGAGCTTCGCGGGCGTGTCTTGCGGGACGCGTTCGGGGTCGATGAATGCGAAGAGATTGATCAAATCGTCCACGCGATTCTCGATCGGCGTGCCGGTCATGGCCCAGCTTCGATCGCGCGCGATGGAGCGAACGACGCGGGCCGTCTTGCCGTCGCGATTCTTGATGCGTTGCGCTTCGTCGAGCACGACAACGTCAAAAAATACTTCCGGGTCTTCAAGGAATTCTTCATCGCGAGTCAACAGTTCATAGTTGACGAGCTTGACGGGACAGCGCGACGCGAGCCATTGTGCCTTGCGCGTCGCCGAGTCGCCGCCGAGGACTTCGAACGGCAGATCGCTGGCCCACAACTTCAACTCGCGCGTCCAGTTGATGACCAACGGCTTCGGACACACGATCAGCGTGCGGCGAATCAACCCGCTTTGAAAGAGCAGACGCAGCGAGATGATCACCTGGGCCGTCTTGCCAAGCCCCATTTCATCTGCAAGCAGGGCGGCGTGACGCGGCATCAGGAACGCGATGCCCTTGATCTGATACGGATACGGCTGAAATGGCAGCTCGACGCGCTTGCCGGTGAACAGCGATTCCAGAGGCGGCTGCAATAAATACAACAGCCGATCCTTGAACATCACCATGTCGCTGGGCGGATTAACGCGCGTCTTCGATTTCGGCGAGCCGGGAGCGTGAGCGACCGGGGCCTGCGGCGGCGCCGTGGTCAGGTCGTCCGGCGACGGGAAACGCCAGCCTTGCGTGCCGACGTCAACGTTGAGCTTGCCGAGCGTGCGAATCCAGGGCGTCTCCTTCAGGAGCGGTACGTCGCGCGTCGTGGCCTGCAGGGGCCGTTCAAACGCGGGAAGCGAACGGATCGCGATGTCGGGAGTCAACGTGATGGCGTCGCAAGACAGGTTGTCGTTACAAAACAACAAATCGGCGTTCTCGATGTTCAGCGCATCCATACTCATCCCTTCGGGCGACGATGGCTGTTAACTTGAACATGAACGCACAAGCGAGCCGCGGGGTTAATCCCCGCGGTACCGCACGCGCGCCGGGACCAAACCACGGGGATAAACCCCGTGGCTCGCTTGACGATATAATGATCGTCAAACTCGACGCATCTTACCTGAGGCTGACCGCCATGACCGATGTCAAAACGTATCAATCGTATCGAGGCCTGCCGACGCTTGCCGGCCTCGCGACCATCGCCGAAGCCGCCAAACCGGGCTTGAGCGTCGAGGCGTGCGTCGCGCGGCTCAAGCGCTATCATTACGCCTTTGTGCGGCTGCACGAGATCTTCACGGCGCGCATCACCGCGGAGCCGATCTACGAGTTGAAGACCGGTTTCTCGCATCACGCTTATCTGTGTTCAGAGCACGTCGCGGCGCTGCGGCAACGCATCGGCGAGATGCGTGAGCCGCCGTTAGGCCTGGAGGAGGTGCCGCACGAGGCGCTGGCGATTTTCTTTGACGAGATTCTGGCAGCGCCGACGACGGACGCCCTGCTGCTGGGTCTGTATGAGAAAGCGCTGCCGGCATTGGATGCTGCACTTGAGCGACATTTGCG
>DAIOGM010000035.1:6201-10363 GCA_036745215.1 Gemmataceae bacterium | reverse complement strand
GCGTTTCCGGCACTCGATGAAGCTTTGCAACACCATTTGCGCGACACGAATCCGTTGGCCGATTCGCCTTCGGTGCGCGTCATTCGCTTTGCGCGGCTGGAAATCGATGACATGCTTGAATTCGGGCGATTGTCGATTGGTTGTTTAGTGGATGATGCGGGATACAGCGGACATCGGGAGTGGTTGGAGTATCTGGATGGATTGCTGGCTGTGAGCGAAGCAAACGACGGCGCGGCGCGAGCGCTAAACGAAGAAAAGGCAGGGCGCCGGTTCTCGGCAAAATCTTATCAATACGATCGCATTCCGAAGCGCGATGAGCGCTTTCAAGACGTCTGGAACCAAGGCGTCAACGCGGAATCGTTCCTCTACAACCCGGAGTTGCCCGCGAAGCCGAAGACGCTCATGATGCTCTACAAACGCCTGCGCGAAATCGATGTCCCCGAAATGATGGCCAGCATCATCACCGAGACCAAGGGCAAACCGTGGGACTATTATCGCGACATGTCGCGCCAGCTCTGGGACGAAGCCCGCCACGCGATGATGGGCGAGGTCGGCTTCGTCGCGCTCGGCGTCGATTGGACCAAGGCGCGCATCACCATCAACTGGTCGCATCGCCTCAACACCGAATGCACGCCGATCGAACGCCATGCGGTGCTCTACTTCATCGAACAGGGCCTCATGACGAAGACCGGCAAGCGCTACGAATGGGAAGTCGGCGTCGAATCCGGCATCCCGCTGATGGCGACGATCCAGGATTACGACTGGGCCGACGAGGTGCTGCACGCCCAGCTTGGCCGATTGTGGTACATTCCGGTGATGGGCGACTGGAAAACGGCGCTCGAATATGGCGATCAATGCTGGTCGCGCATCCTGAGCAACTGGCAAGCGGTGAAGGATCAAGGCTTGACCGAGCACGCGAACTGGTGGCCGGCCGTCTATCAGGAAGCGTGTGCGGCGTGGGGCGTGACGCCGGATGCGAAGGTGCTGGCGTTCAGCGAAACGTACGCGGATGCGCGGGCGGATTTGAAGGGTGTCTCCGGCAGCGCATGATTCCTCTCCGTTATCTCGACAAATCACGTTCTGACGGGCACTGAACGGCGTCCGTCAATCTTTTTCCGCTGTCGAGGAGCCTGGCGGCGTTCGGACCGACGTGGTAAATGTTGATCTTCTCGAATGTTTTCTTGATCGCTGAATGAAATCGTTTCATTAACGTTTGAGCTGGGCCGGTGTCGGAAACGGTCGAAACGTAACCACTCAACAAAACTTCTTCCTGCCAGTAGCCGCCCGCGTTGAGGACTACTGTGTCTGCATTCCAAAGTTGATCGACGCCGAGTTTAAGGCCTACGTTTCTGACCTGGATCGGCCTAAAGTTGATTTCTAGTTCACGCGCGCTAATAAGGAATCTGTCGCAACACGTTGACGAATTCGCCGCCGCAATGCCGAGCATTGGAATGTCCGCCGCCGCGTTGAAGCACTCAATCTCGTTTTCAAAAAACACGCCCGCCCGATGGTATTTGATCGGTCCCTTGCTTTCAACCAGTTGAAGCACCGGAAAAATGTCGTCCTTCAGTGCGAAGATATGAACGTACTTCATCGCGGCCTATTTCCGCACTTTCTTCTTGCGCAACACCTCATCGACCCACTTCGCGTTTTTCTTCGAAAGCGGCGGCGGGCACGGCTGGGAGTAATCGATGCGCCGGCCCTTTCCCGCGGCGTGGCACTTGTTCAGGACCGCTTGCAGATCGACGACCACATCGGCGTCGTCCCCGGCCAGCGGCACCGTGATTCGCGGCAAGCGCTGCGGCAAGGAGAACGCCCACACACGAAACTTGTTCTGCCAGCCGCCGCGATGCAACGAAACGAGATAATCCCAACCATCGTACGCAATGGCATCGCGCGGAATCGCCGCGGTATGCGGTCCAGCGCGAAGCAGGTCAATCTCGATTAGATGCACCGTGCTGGAGAGCAGATGTTGCTGCTTTTCAAGGTACAGATCGCGTCCGATGCCCGGAAATTTGTTGGAAGGACTAAGGATTTCAATGACGCCGACGAGCGTGCCGGCATCGTCGCCCATCCGAATCTCGATGAATGGTTCCCGGATTTCGGTTGGGGAGAACTCAATTTCCAAATAAGGGTCGGCTTCAAGAACGCCCGTGGCCGATGCGCCGTTTCGAGTTCGTTTGCCTTCCGCTTTTTTCCTCGCTACGAACACGTCCGGGTACATGTCCTTGGGGGGACTGGCCACATAAATGCGTTCATCGATTTCCGCGGAATAGTTGTCAGGCAACAAGACGTCGATTGTGTCGGCGAGCCAGTTGATCAGGCGATTGTGGATGCCGCGCCAACGAGATGGTTTTTCCAGGAACGGGTCCATGCCGGGAAACGGATTCGCCATGATTCAGCCTCGATGCGCGGGTGTCGATATTATGCTACAAATTCGCCGTCGCGCAAAGACATTCATGAGAAATCGTTGTGCAGAATCACCAGTGCGTCTGAAATCGGATGCGGGGGCCGGGATTTCACCGCCGACAAAACTTGACCATACGCGCGTTTCGCTTTATGATCGATAGGAGTAAGTTGGTGCGCCGATCTGCATTGGAGATAATTCATGTCGCGACTTTCGTTTCCCGCTCTTCTCGTCCTGACCGCGTGCGCCGCCTTCACGGCCGCCAGCTTTGGCGAGAACACCGTCCAGGCTCAGGAAGCTGAGAACGTCAAGATCCTCACCGCCGACGGCGTCAAGCTGCACGGCGTTTTTTATGCGAGCGGCAAAAAGAACTCTCCCACCGTGATCATGCTCCACCCCATCGGCGAAGGCAAAGGTCTCAAAGGCCCCGAATGGAAGAGCCTCGCGGAGGCGCTGCAGAAGGCCGATTACTCCGTGATCATGTTCGATTTCCGCGGCCACGGCGAGAGCACGTCGATCGATGATTCCAAGCTCTTCTGGAATCAGAAGGCCAATTACCAGAACGTCAAATCCAAAGAAAAGGAAGTCATTGATGTGAAGGATTACATCAAGGCGGGCGGCACGTATTTGCCGGTGCTCGTGAACGACATTGCCGCGGTGCGATCGTATCTGGATCGCCGCAACGACGATTCGAAGGATTGCAACACGTCGAGCCTGATTGTGATTGGCGCCGACGCCGGCGCGACGCTCGGCGCTCTCTGGATGAACGCGGAATGGCATCGTCACAAATATTCGCCGCCGATGGGCTTCACGCTTTTGTCGCCCAAGTATGTCGATCGCAACCCGGAGGGCAAGGACATCGTCGCCGCGGTGTTTTTGACCATACAGCCGACGCTGGAAAAGCGCACGGTGTCGGTGCCGGGCTTGCTCAAGGTCGCCTGCAAAGACAATGCGACCGCGGCCCTGTTCTTCGCCGGCAAGGAGGACACCAAGGCCCGCGATTTTGCCAAGACGCTTGAGAGCAAATTGAAAACCAAGAATAGCAAGAAACACGATTACATCGGCGCGTACGAGCTCAACACGAACTTGACCGGCGTCAAGCTTTTGCAGAAGGGGCTGAAGACGGACGAGTTGATCGTCAAGTACTTGGACAACGTGCTTGAGGATCGCAAGCAAGATCGTGTCGATCGTGAATTCCGCGATTCCTTCTTCGTCTGGAAGTCGCCGGCCAACGGCCAGCTGATCCCGGCGCACAACAAAAAAGGCGAGAAGAACCTCAACTTCGACGAATACGGGCGGTTCCTTCAATAACAATCTTTGCGTCCTCTGCGCCTCTGCGTTTCCAATTGCATTTGGAAACGCAGAGGCGCAGAGGACGCAATGACAGTTCAATCCTTCTTTCGCTCGTCCTTCAAACCCCGCTTTTCCGCCGCGTCCGGCGTATCGAGAGCTTCGGTAATCAATCGGCGTATCGCCGTCGCATCGAGCGGCGTGGCGCGCAAAAGCAGCGTGTTCGTGGCCGGATCGGCGATGACGCGGATGCGCTCATTCTTCGTGGAACCGTCTTCGCCGCTGCCGCTCGGGACACGACCGCCCCCGCCGCCGCCAAAACCGCCGCCAATGCGGAAGCCGCGGTAATTTGGCGATGTAGGATGGTTGAACGCTTCATCGAGAATTTGCGCGACGTGCGTCGCCTTGGCGTGCTTGAAGCGGATGATCTCGAAATCGCAGCCTCCGGTCTCGGTGGTTATCAGA
>DAIOGM010000035.1:0-6191 GCA_036745215.1 Gemmataceae bacterium | reverse complement strand
ACATGAATGATCAGGTCCATGACCTCGCGATCCGCGGTGGTGATCATCAATCGATCGCCGAACGCCGTGATCGTGACGGGCTCGCGTTTCTTCGCCGACCTGGCGTCCTTCTTGGCCGGCTCTTTCTTCTTTTGCTCGACCGGCTCGGGTGAGCCAGGCAGGACGAGGTGAATGTCATTGTCTGGCCGCAGTTTTGCAAGAAGCTGGTAAAGCGCGTCGGCCACGGTTGCGGCGCCCGCCTTCTCAACCCGAAGGACGCGAACGCCTTCGCGATTCGGTTCGTTGCCCAGGAGGGCAAGCAGTTTCTTGGCCTCGACGATCAAGTCGGCGTCGCCGCGCAGGATGATCGAATTCTTGTCCGGCTCGGCAACGATCACCAGCCTTTTGCCAACCGCGGCGCCCATGATCTTCTGCAGCGCCGCGGCCATCGTGACGGCGTCGTGCGCGCCGAGCGGTACGACATCCATGGCCGTCGTCGGCAGCGTCAGAAGGCGTTGTTTCGCCAATTCCACGTGCGTCTTTTCATTTGCGAAGACGACGATGCGATCCTTGCCCGATGGCGTGATGCGCGTTTGCGGCGGCGGGTAGGCTTCTTGCAATAATTTCGCGACCGCATCGGCGGCGCCGTCGGGCACGGGGTAGATTTGCAGCGTCGCTTCTGAATTCTTCGGCGGTTCCTGCGCGTCGATTGGCGCCGCGCCGGCGAGAACGAGAAGCATGAGAAAGAGATGAGTGAGCCGTTGCATGAGACCCTCCTGCAAAAATGTGGAACGATGGCGGAGTCGCATTGGCGAGAACAGCATGCTAACGAATGGGTGATTAAACGACGATGAAAGGCCGGCTTTTCTGCGTTTGGCGCCCGCATGGCGCCACGCGAGCGCTAAACGAAGAAGGGATTGGAAGAACCTACTTGCGAATCGTCCACAGATAAATGAGGTGCTCCTCGCCGAATTCGTCGAACACCTTCTCCACACGATCCGCTTTCCAGTCCCCCATCTTGAAATCGTGCGACACGATCCGCGACCCCGGCTTCAGCGTGCTCTTCAAGATCGGCATCAAACGAAGATTGACGTCTTCGCCCATGTACATCATCACCACGCTCGCTTCGCTCAGGTCCTTGATCGTCAGCACGTCTTGCCGGCGGAACGTCAGCTTGTCCGCGACCTTCTCCTCGGCCGCGAATTTTTGCGACAGCTTCACCAGATACGGATCGATGTCGATGCCGACGCCGCGTTTCGCCTTGAATTCACTTACAGCAGTGATGACGATGCGTCCGTCGCCGCAGCCGAGGTCGTAGACGACGTCGTTCGGCCCGACCTTCGCGAGCTTGCACATGGCGTCCACGACATCCTCTGGCGTCGGCACGAAGCGGATGAGATAATCGTCAGGCTTCGCGGGATCGGGCTGCCGCAGGTCGACGGTCACCGTCTGGCCGGGCTTCACGGGCACGTTGCGCGTGCGAATGATCTCGGTGTAATTGTTCGGCCACCATTTGGCGACGACGGTGTAGTGATATTGGTAACCGGGCGTCAACGACGGCGAGAGCAACATACGCTCGTCGCCCTTGGCATTGGTCAGCTTGCCGTCGATGAAAAGCTTCGCGTCGTCCTGCGGCACGAGAACGCGAAGTTGGACGCTGACGTCCTGGCCCCGCGCGGCGCCGTTCAGCCCAAGCGCCAAGTTGATGATCAAGAAGGTCAAGCAGCGTCGTTTCATATAGGATTCTCCTCGCTAGCATCGTAACGAGATTCCGCGGCCGGGGCCATCCTCAACCAGAAATTCTCCGCATTCTCTGCGGCCTCTGCATTTCCTGAATTTTGTTTGCACGCGACGTGCGGCGCATTACAATTCTCGCACCGATTCCACATCCCGCAGGAGACTTCCATGACTCGGCAACTCGCATGGCAACAGAGTCTGTTCCTAACCGTCGTCCTCGGCTTCGTATTTCTCGCGCCGCCGGAAAGCGGCAGCGGCGACGAGGGGGCCCCACAAGCCGTCGGCGCCTTGCCCGCCGAGTGGACCAAGGCGTTCAAATGGCGTTCGATCGGCCCCGCGAACATGAGCGGCCGCATCACCGCGATAAGTGTCTTCGAAGCCGACCCGAGCACCTACTGGGTAGCGACGGCGTCGGGCGGACTCATCAAGACGACCAACAACGGCGTCACCTTCAAGCATCAATTCGATAAGGAAGCGACCGTCTCCATCGGCGATGTCTGCGTCGCGCCGTCCAATCGCAACATCGTCTGGGTCGGCACCGGCGAGGGCAACCCGCGCAACTCCGTCTCCTACGGCGACGGCGTCTACAAATCCACCGACGGCGGCGACACCTGGCAACACATGGGACTCAAGTCCACCTTCCAGATTGGCCGAATCGCCGTCCATCCCAAGAATCCCGACATCGTCTACGTCGGCGCCCTCGGCCGGCTCTACGGCAACAATCCCGAACGCGGCCTGTTCAAGACGACCGACGGCGGCAAGACCTGGGAGAAAATCTTCTTCCTCAACGATCGCACCGGCGTCATCGATATCGCGATGCATCCGAACGATCCCGACACGCTGTTGGTCGCGATGTGGGAACGCCGCCGCGACGGCTTCGATTCCTACCACGGCCCCGGCATCGCCGACGGCTACGACGGCTACGATCCCATGATGAAATGGGGCGAGGCCGCCGGCATCTACAAAACCACCGACGGCGGCAAGAGTTTTCGCAAGCTCGAAAAGGGCTTGCCGACTTCGAGGATCGGCCGCGTCGGCCTGGATTATTTCCGGAAGGACCCGAACACTGTTTACGCGATCGTCGATTGCGAGAAAATCGGCATGGGCACGCCGCCCAAGAAGCTCGCCATTGGCACCGGCTACATGGGCTTCTTCGGCGAGGACGCCACGCCCGGTGCGAAGCTGACCAACGTTATTGCGGGCGGCCCCGCGGCACAGGCCGGTTTGCAGGTGGACGACATCGTGCTCGCGCTCAACAAGAAGGAAGTCAAGAGTTACGAGGAGCTCACCGATGACTTGCGTGCCTTGAACGCCGGCGACAAGGTCACGCTCTCGATCAAACGCGACGATCAAAAGAAAGACGTCGAAGTCACGCTCGGCGAACGACCCGGCGGCAAGGGCGGCGGTCCCGGCGGCGGCGGCTTCGGCCCCGGCGGCGCCAAGCCCGGTCGGCCATACCATGCGTTCTACGGCGGGCAGAATCCCAACATCCAGAATCAACAAGGACCCGACGGCCACGAATACGGCGGCGTCTACAAGTCCACCGACGGCGGCGAATCGTGGACGCGCGTCAACAGCCTCAATCCGCGGCCCATGTACTTCAGCGTCGTCCGCGTCGATCCGCAAGATTCGAAGTATGTGTACATATTAGGTATTTCTCAGTATCGCTCCAAGGACGGCGGCAAGTCCTTCAAGGGAGACGCCGGCAAGGGCGTTCACGCCGACGGCCATGCCCTGTGGATCAATCCCAAGGACGGCCGGCACATGATCATCGGCACCGACGGCGGCACCTACGTCAGCTACGACCGCGCCGACAATTGGGACCATCTCAATCACATGGCGCTCGGCCAGTTCTACCATGTGGCCGTCAACAACAAGCGGCCCTACTGGGTATTCGGTGGCCTGCAAGACAACGGCTGCTGGGGCGGGCCGACGATTGGCCTGCGCGGCAGCGTCGGCGCGATCAACGAAGATTGGGTCTCCATCTTCGGCGGCGACGGCTATGTGTGCCGTTGCGATCCGACCGATCCCGATCTTATCTACTTCGAGATGCAAGACGGCGGCATGGGCCGACGTCATTTGAAGACCGGCGAGGTCACGAAAATCGGCCCGAAAGGTCCCGCCGGCGGCAAGGGCAAGGCCAAGGGGCCGTCGCATCCGTTCAACTGGAACACGCCGTACATCTTGTCGAATCACAATCCCAAGATCTTTTACTGCGGCGGCGACGTCGTCTTCAAATCGCTCGACCGCGGCGACAATTTGAAGATTATCTCGCCCAAGCTATCGCCTAGCACGCGCGCCACCGCAACCGCGATCGCCGAGTCGCCGAAGAACCCCGACGTGCTCTGGACCGGCACCGACGACGGCCACCTCTGGCTCACGCGCGACGGCGGACAGAAGTGGACCGACTTCTTTGCGAATCCTCCAGAGAAGGCCGTGGGAGGCGACGGCGTCTTCCCCGGGCTGCCCGGCTTGCGCTGGGTCTCGACGATTGAAACGTCGCGCGCCGTCGAGGGCCGCGCGTACGTCTGCTTCGATGCTCATCGCTCCGACGATGACAGGCCCTATATCTATGTAACGGACGATTTCGGCAAGAATTGGCGCAACATCACGAACAATCTCCCGCCCATCGGCTCGACGCGTTGCTTGCGCGAGGACTTTGACAATCCGGACCTGCTCTATTGCGGCACCGAGTTCGCAATCTTCGCATCCATTGACCGCGGCGGCTCGTGGACGAAGATCAACAATAATCTGCCCACCGTCGCCATCCACGAAATCGCGGTGCACCCGACCGCGGGCGAAATCGTCGCGGCGACGCATGGCCGCAGTTTGTGGATTCTCGACGTGACGGCCTTGAGGGCAATGAAGCCGGCCGTCGTCAAGGAGAAGGCGCACCTTTACAAGCCGAACACGACGGTGCGCTGGATTCTCGAACCCGCGCACGGCAAGACGCTGCGCCGCTACACCGGCGAGAACCCGCCGACGACTCCGCAGATTTACTACTCGCTGGACGCTGGCCAAAAGGTGTCGTTCAAGGTGCAGGACATCGAGGGCAAGACCCTGAGCGCCTGGAGCGCGACCGGCAAGGCGGGCCTCAACAAAACGTCGTGGGACATGACGCGCCCCGCCGACGACGCCGAGAAAAAGGAACCCGCCAAGAAGGGCGGCGCAGGCGGCGGCAAGAAGGGCGGCGGCGGTTTTGGGCAAGCGAGGCGCCTCGTCGCGCCCGGCGAGTTCCGCCTCGTCATGACGGTGGACGGCGTCGATTACGCGACGTCGTTGCGCATCGAAGGCGATCCAAATGCCCCGCCGAATCGTCGTTTCGGAGAGGAAGAGATACCGCTGCCGAAGGTGATCGATTAACCGACCTGGCGAGCCACGGGGTTTATCCCCGTGGTATGGACTTCCATTCCACGGGGATCAACCCCGTGGCTCGCTCCATCTTCAATTCACCCCGGGGGGACCAATGGTCAAGCAACGTATCGTATTCTTGGGCATTTTCGCGTTCGCGCTTTGCTTTGTGGCCGGCTGCGTCGCCGAATCGTCCAGCGCCGCGGGCACGAGCTTCCACTACCAGCTCTGGTTACCTTGCGTCACCGTCCTGGGCGGCTTTATCTGCATTCCGATCGGTTTCTTTTGGCGCAAGAGCGACAAACGCCTCGGCTGGGGCTTGATGATTATCATGCCACTCGCCGCCATTTTGTTGGCGCCGACGTTTTTCTCGGAGCGCGTCTGGGTTGACGACAACGGCTTCGAATCCCACTCCGGCATCTTCGGCATGACCGCCGGGGCTGCCGTCAAATTCGATTCCGTCAAGGCAATTCGCCTTGTCGAGGAAGACACGGGCGGCCGACGTTCGCGCCGAATCGACGTCCTGTACTTCGACATGAAGGCCGGCGAAGCGGTGCGGTTTCCACTTAACAACGACGTGAAAATCGAAGCGTCCAAGGAAATCCTGGCGCGAGCGAAGAAGCACATCCATATGGCGCCGGCCCCCTAAGTACATGTCCACGCAAATAGGGGAACAAGTTACGGGAGGGCGAGGCTCCTGCCGAGCCTGAAGCGCCAAGTAACTGCGTGTGCACGGCTCGGCAGGAGCCTCGCCCTCCCGCCAAGTGCTGTTCCCCTATTTATGGGGCGGTGTACTAAGCAGCCATGATTCGAGGAGGAATGAAGATGAACCGAATCCGCATCGCCGCAGCGTTCATGGTATTTGCTGTGTTCGACTCGACCGGCGCCGCCCAGGCAACCAAGCCCAACATCATCCTCATCTTCGCCGACGATCTCGGTTACGCCGACGTCGGCTGCTTCGGCGCCAAGGGCTTCACGACGCCAAACCTCGACAAGATGGCGAAGGAAGGCACGCGCTTCACCAGCTTCTACACCGGCTGCTCCGTCTGTTCCGGCTCCCGCGCCGCCTTGATGACGGGCCGGCACTATCAACGCGTCGGCGTCGTCCCCGTCATGTTCCCCGG
>DAIOGM010000034.1:0-29482 GCA_036745215.1 Gemmataceae bacterium | reverse complement strand
GTCAGCCCGTACGGCCACGGCACCACCACGGAAGGCGGCTTTTTTCCCGCGGGCCGCGAACTCCTCAAGGAAATGGAACGCGTCGGCATGATCCTCGACGTCACCCATCTTTCCGACCAGTGCTTCGACGAAGCCATGGACCTTTTCGGCGGCCGACTGCTCGCCAGCCATCACAACAATCGCACCCTGGTGCCGCATCAGCGCCAGCTCACCGATGACCAAACCAAAAGGATCATCGCCCGTGGCGGCGTGATCGGCCACGCGTTCGACATCTGGATGGTCGTGCCCAACTATGTTCGAGGAGTAACCCAGGCCGACGTGCCTTTGGAGCGAATTTGCGACCACATCGACCGCGTCTGTCAACTGGCTGGCAACGCCCGCCACGCCGCGATCGGCAGCGACCTCGACGGCGGATTCGGACGTGAACAATCGCCGAGCGATCTGGACACCATCGCCGACTTGCAGCGCTTGCCGGAAATCCTTGCGCGGCGCGGCTACCAGGACGCCGACATCGAGAACATCATGCACGCGAATTGGGTTCGTTTTTTCAAAGAGACCTGGGCGAAATAGAAGCGGCGGGCGGACCTAATCGATTACAAAAGGTTGGGGATTTCAGCCGTTTCCAGGAGAAACTTATGGACCCGAATGCACCATCGGTTCCCGACCAAATCCGCGAATGGCTGCGGCGCGCCATCGAAGCCGGCGCCTCGGATTTGCACCTCGTCGTCGGTTATCCACCGGTGCTGCGCTTGCACGGCGATCTCACCGAACTGCCAGAGCCCCCCTTGCAGCGCGATGAGACCGAGGCGCTGCTCTGTGCCCTTTGTCCGCCCGACGCCCGGGCCCGACTGCAAACCCAGAAGAACGTGGATTTTTCTTTTTCCCTCATCGTGAACGGCCGCATCCAGCGCTTTCGCGCCAATTTATTTCACAGCGGCAAGCGACTTGGCGCCTGTTTGCGGGTGGTGCCGGCCAACATCCCGGATTTGGCATGGGCCGAATTTCCGCCGCCGCTGGCTCAGCAACTGGCCTTTATGCGCGACGGCCTTGTGATCGTGACGGGATCCACGGGCTCCGGCAAAACCACCACGTTGGCGATGCTCGTCAACCTGGTGAACAAGGCCGGCGGCTACCGCATCATCACCGTGGAAGAGCCGGTGGAGTACACGTTCCCCCGCGCCGCCAATTCGGTGGTGACGCAACGCGAAGTGGGCACGGATGTGCTGACTTTTGCCGACGGCCTCAAGTTCGGCCTGCGCCAGGATCCTGACGTCATCCTCGTCGGCGAAATCCGTGACCGGGAGACGGCCCAGATGGCGCTCAGCGCGGCGGAAACAGGACACCTGGTGTTTACAAGCCTGCATACGCGCGACGCCAAGGGGGCCATCAGCCGCTACGCCGACCTGTTTCCCCAGGATGTGCAGAAGGACGTTCGCGTGCAACTGGCACTGAGCTTGCGGGCCATAGTCAGCCAGCGTCTGCTGCCGTCCGTGCAGCGCGGGGCCAAGCGTCACCTCGCCCTGGAGGTGTTGGTCAATACGTATCCGATCGCCAGTGCTATCCGCACCGGCAAGCTCGAGAGTATCGACAATTACTTGATGACCAGCCGGGGGGACGGCATGGTGAGCATGGACGAATCCGTGCGGCAATTGTTGTGGGCGGGCAAGATCAGCCGCGCGACCGCCGAGCAAAATGTCCGCGATCCAACTCTCCTGGGCATGTAGTCCTGCAGGGAATGCCCTCGACTTCTAGGCGTCTCACCATCGCATTGAGCTTGAACACGCAACCAGCAGTTTGTTAACATGCCCGCCGTTCACGGATGTCGCCTCTTGAAAGGAATCTTTGATGAAAGCGCGATTCCGGAGTTTCGCCATTGTCTCCTTCATGGGCGCATTGCTCGTGACCGCGGGAGCTTGTAATCGGGAGACGAAGAAACAACCCGCGAACGACCAGGCTCGAGGCGATACGAATCAAGTCAAGGTCGTGGAAAAAAAGCGCATACCGAACCAAAAAGTCGTGGCCGCGCAAGCTCAACCGATTATTGTTGAAGTAGCCCTTCAGAAAACTCCCGACAAGAACTCAGCCCAATCGGTGGAACTGGGCCGTTCTTCGGTTACGCAAGCCGAGGAACCGGCGGTGCGGACGCCTGACTTGCGTGGCCATGATCCGCTGGGCGCCGATTGTGCGTGGTTTCGCGAATTCAAACGGGACATCAGCGCGGATGACGCCGATCCGCATTCCGATCAGATGCTCGCTCGCCTGCTGAAAGGCAAAGGGCGCATCGACGCCCAGTGGAGCGGTTCGTGGACGCCGGCCGAATGGAACTGGTACACCATGCCGTTCCAGGTGGTCAAGGGCGACACCGCGCCGCTCTCGATACCGGGGACCTGGGCGTATCGGCCGACGACGAATGGTCCCTACCTGTTGCCGCCGGAACCGGTCGTTTATGAAAATTCGAAGCTTACCACCTATGCCACCGAGAAGTGGACCAAGGGGGGCGACCATCACCTCCTGATCTACGTTCGCGACGAAGAGACGGGCGGCTTGAAAGAACTGTGGGAGTATTATCAGCCCTGGGTAACGCGGAATGACAAGAACGAGATCACCGCGGTGGCCGGCGCCAGCTGGCGGAAATTCGATCTGCAGAAGGGCGAGACCCCGGCGCCCGGAGTGCCCTCCACCGACGCCGCCGGATTGCCGATCACGCCGCTCCTGGTGCGTTACGATGAAGTGGCCCGCGGCTCGATCAATCATGCCTTGCGCTTTTGCGTGAACAATAACGACATTTCACCCACGTTCAAATGGCCCGCGCGCATGTCCGCCGGCGCGTACAACCGTGAAACCGGCATGCCTTATGGAACGCGCCTGCGCATCAAATCCTCCTGGTGGGATGCCAATGCGGATACGGTCCTCGGCAAGGGCACCCAGGCGCGAATCATCGGCGAGGCCCTGCGCAAGTACGGCTGCATTCTGGCCGACGGCTCCAGCGGCACTTCCATTCAGCTGAACGGCGTTGCCGACAAGCGCTGGGAAGCAAAGCTGGTTTCACGCCTGAATGCCATTCCAGTCTCGGCCCTGGAAGTGGTTGCCACGCCGCCGATCTTGAAGATCGAGGGGCCGACCAGCCTGGAAGTCGATCAAGTAGGGTCATGGACGATGAGCTTTCACCCCGATGAATCTCCGGTCGGCGAGGGAAGCAACATCAATATCTACGACGAGAAGGGCAAGCTTCTCAAATACACATTCGCGGCGATCAACTCGTCCCAGCGAAAGGTGACGGCTGAATATCGTTTCCCGCAGCCCGGTGTTTACACCATCAAGCCGTATCAACCATGGAATACCGGGTTGGGACCGTTCCGGATCACCGTGGGGAACGCGCGGCCTTGACGGGGAACTGGTCGGCTAAGTTGCCAGTGGTTAGGCTACGTGCCTCACCGTCCGGACCAATAATCGTGCCCAAGTGCCGCTGACATCTCCTGCAACAGTCGAACGATGCGCTGGCGGACGGCCGGAACCTGGCCGGAGAGTTGGGCCCGATCAGTAGCGACTACGATGTACTCCTCACCAATGTCGAAGTCGCCCTGGCGGAGAAACAGTTGCCCACACTCCGCAAAGGCATTTACCTCCCAACCCTGTTCCAAGTCCTCGAAGAGCAACCCATCATCGGGTCTAGTTAGGGCATCCAAGAATGGTACTGCCTCTTCCCAGGTGTCATACCACGGGAACGTGATGGCAACCTGTTCCCGGACGAAGATTAGCGGACGCATCCAGAAATAATGCAATTCCTGCTCCATCGTCCTCCCGTGGTGCCCGATGAGTCGCACTACATCCTGATAGTACCGAACCAACTCAGCGGCCGAGTCCTCTAAGGCAGCAGACAGCAGGTATTTACCGTAACGTTCGGCGTTGGGCTTGTAAAGCGGCTCCCGTAGCCTTTGCCACTGCTCTTGGGAGAAGTCGTTCTCCGGGCCGTAGTAGAAGGTGTCGGAGATCAAGAACCCGATATCCACGGTCGGCGCCTCGACCGGTTTCGCGCGGCTGATCCATTCCGGCCGGTCCATTGGATGCGCCCTCTAAGGCCAAACGGTCGAGTTGCCTGCTGCGACCGCTGGTGAGACCTCCTAACCCTGATTTCACTTGATTCCGCCGACTTCAGGTGCAACTCGTGGTTCGCCGCGCCGCCCAATATCCCAGAGTTTGTCGCCATCCAACCACGCCGTGATCCATTCGGCAAGTGAATCGCATTCCGGTACGAGATGATCTGCGAGTTGAGTGACCTCCTTATCGGGATCGAAGCGGATGATTGCACAACGTTCCGACGAGCAATCGATGCCGGACCAGGAATTGCAACCCCATTCACAGAAGCGGATCATTTTGTCCGGCCAATTTGGCGGCGGGAACACGTCGTCCCAATTGGCTCGGCAAATATGGTCCCATTCAACGATTTGACCAAGCGGAAGAATTCCCCATCCGGGGCCGTATCCGCCATCCGCCACTTGGAGATACAGGGAGCGGAGCAATGGGGGCAGCAGGAAGCCAAGATCGAACTCGGCGCTCTCGACTTCTTCGATGGTCAAGGCGGGGCGCGGTTGAATGGCAGGCACGCACTCAAGATCCGTTGAGGGCGTTCGCCGAAGGCGCTCCTTGAGCCGTTGAATCAAATCCTCGTGCATCCGCCAACCTTTGCGTTTTGTCGAACGCTCCGGATCCGTTGCCGGGCCGGCTGTAAGAGCTTCATGCCGCGCAGGACCAAGATGCCGGCCCGCTACGCATCGATCAGAATACGTTTGCCGATCTCCGAAGTCACCGGATAAACCTTCTCCGGCGGAAGATGACGCTTTGCCTTGTCCGCCTGACCAGAGTGAATCAACTTGTACATCTTGGCCACCAGCGGCGTGTAGTCTTCGTTCTTGACAATCCAGTGCTGAACGCCTCGGTTTTGGGCGTATTCGAGCGTTAAGCACATCGATGAATCGGCATACGAGCCAGCGAAGAGCAACGGATGAAAACTTGCCGCGCTGGTCGAGGCTCGTCCCTTTATGAAATCGTACGATAGCGACATTCAAACGGTCGCCGCGAATGACGCGCATGGCGTAGAAGGCCTACCAGCTTCCGCGTGGGAGCTTTCGAACCGGCGAACCAAACGGATGCGGATCTTGCCGAAACGGCGGCCCGACAAGGTCGTTCCATTGCTCACGTTGTCGGTCCGTTAGCACTGCCAGTATTTGGCTCCGAACGTCTGTTTTCCCCTCTTTTGCAAATCGTTTGGCCTTTTCGGGTGCACGGGATTTGTCTAAAAGCGTGCGGATTGCTTGATGTTGCTCCGCAGTGATGTTCAGTGCCTTTTCAACTTCCCAATCCACAAATGCCGCGAGTCCGCGCTCCTGCAAGGCGATCTGCCGGAGCCGCTGTGCCTGCATTGGATCGAGTTGATCCAGAAAAGCCGCCTGTCGCTCCTGGAGTTTCTTGACGGCGAACTCGAACTCCTCGGAGCTTAGATTCCGCGCTGACGTCGCCAAGTCTTGCCGATCCTGCGCCAGCTGAACCAGTGCCTTTTGGTCGGTGCCCGTCAGGCGCAGCTCCTTCCGAACTTCATTTCGTGACAGTAAGTTCAACAGCGGATTGTCCGTGCCAGACATCTCGATCATGTATGGAGTCGGCTCAATTTGAAGAAGCCGGTCCAGGAAAGCACTGTGCAATACGATGGCAGATTGAGCGCCGCAAGCGAACACCAGCACGAGTTCGCTGATACGCTTGCTGTGCCAAGTGAGAATGACGGCGACTGCGCCGATGACGGCAACCATGCCCGCCTTGAATGCTGCTAATCCCATCCAGCCGCCGCTGATGAGGCACCAATTGGCGATCGGATTGCTTTCCAGCACCGTTCCACCGCCGGCTTCGATCAAATGCCTTGTCATGAGTAGATCAGCGGCGCTCAGAACGAAAAAAATAGCGATCAGGCTAATAATTAGCTTGCGGGACGACCAGAATGCCATGATTACAACCTCCATGCGGCGAGGTCCGTGTTACGTTGGGGCTCAGTTGGCGGCTCAGGGGCGAAAATCTCCGGCGACGATTTCTGGTGGGCGTGAACATTTAACACGGTGTCAGACTAACCGGTAGCGGATTAATTCTTCATGAAGAACGAACCGACGGATGGTTGTCGGGCTCATTTGATCAAGTAAGAAATCGCGGCTTCCTTCGAATGGACGACAACGGGCATGCCTGCCGCCAGCCCGCAGCAAGAAGCATATCGTCGACGCGTTGTGACAAAAAAGCGGCCGGTGACGCCTTGCCCCCCCATGCAAGGCCCTCACTAGCCACACCAAAACGCATCCCACTCGTGCCTGGTGCGCCGTCTCGGTGGGCTTGCAGAAGACCAGAAAACCAACTTGGAATTGCTTTTTCTGTTACAATGCAGTGTTGCATTCAAACACAAAACGAAGGAATGGATCATGTCTGAAACGGCTGAGACTTGGGTCGTCTATCTGATGACGGGCAAAAAGACGAATGGATTGAAGGCAGTCTGCGAACAAGTTGAATGGGATGCGATGGAGGCTACCAGTCCAGGTCTGCACCGCCTCATTCAAGGGGGCATTGCGAGCGAATCGGAAGCGGAAATACTGGCGCGTGGCGCAAGCGGAGATACGAAACGCCGAACGTCAGGCCGTATTGCGCTGATCGAACCGGTGGGCAACTGAATGTCCAGTCAATACTGTTTCGTGATCGTCGGAGTGGTTGCGATGAGACCGCCTTTGCTGTCAATTTTCAGAAAGAAACTGTTGGCAACTCGAACGGAGCCGGCGTTCGCGCCGACGATAATGTTCACACGGTAGTGGTCGTCCCAGACCTTTCGAACTTGCACGTCACGCAGGTCCGTTGGCCTGCCAAGGGCGTGGATTACCTGTTCGCTAATCCATTTGTCTATGGCCTCACGCTCCTCCCGTTTCATCTCGTCTTTTGGTTGCTCGCATTGTAGTTTGTTCGGCATTGTCGTCTTCCTCGATGTTAGTTGAACATAGGGTGCGATTGGTAGGAGTAGAGATTGATCCCACCAAGTTAATCACTGATCTTTATGCAAAAGGGCCAAACGGGCTTTGGCCGCTGAGATCCGCGGCCTTGCCGAGGCCACGATTGACTTGGATTCCTTGGCATCCGACCCGTCAGCAAAAAGCTCTTCCATCTGATTGCATTGATCCGTCACACGCTGAATTCCCGCGATTCCATCCTGAGCCGTGAAACCGCGGCGTCCCAGCGTAAACGACCGCAGGAACTCGCACGCCTCCCCCAGAGCCAGTTTCACATCTTCAAACGATGGTTTTTTCATTGTCTTACCCTCTGTTTCACGCTCTTATTTCGGCCTTGAAGCGCGGTACCTTGTCATTACGTTTGACGGCACGTCATTGAGATTGATTGGTAGCCAACCGCCATGTCTCCACTTTTGCCAGCCGAATTCTGTGGTGAAGTCGAATCGAATCACCATGTTTGGATGGTTATCCTCGCAGCCGAGCGCTTCGAAATGATCCGGGGATGACCATTTGGCGTGGGTGATATATAGTTTCATGATTTGCCCTTATTGCTCTTTAGTTGCCCACGTCTGGCGGCAATCCCTCCGTCAACCTTCTTTTCTCGCACTGCGATTTCCTTCGCAAACCGAGCCGCTAACTGTTTGGTCATGATTGTGACGTTGAGTTTTTTCAAAGCTCACCTTCCCTTTCGGATGAACCGCCTTGGATGCAGTTAAAAAAACTTCACTTGTCGTCGAACGATCTGAGCGCTACCCGGAAACAAATCCGCAAGTTCGGCTGCTGTCGTCTCGGATGGAGAGTTTGAATTGATGACGTTCAGTTGGAAGAGAGCGTCAGGAAAGAAAAACGGCCATCTAGATGAGTTGAAGTATAGCAGATCCTACTCGTAATACAAGGAACGTTCCCCGTTGGTAGTGGTTGAGTTTGGTCGAATCTTTTGGACTGCGGCGATTTGACGCCGCTTTCTTTCCTTTTTTCTTTGGTAATTCGATGTGCAAAAGAAAAAAGAAGGAAAGAAAGAAAGAAAGCGGCGTCAAACCGCCGCACTCCAAAATGACCCATTACCTCCCCGTTGCGCCGGAACCTCGTGTGCGCTGCATTGAAACGAATTGGCTAATCTCGACGTTTTAGGGTTGCTAATCTGGATTGAGTCGGTATGATGATCTTGTCTTGGGTCGTTGCAAAGTTTCATGGCCGTGATTTCCTTTCGGTTATCCCTCCATTTACCTTTCTGTCCTCCCATCCACAATTATCTAGAGCACTTTCATGTGACGTATTAGCCCATTGTTGGTCTAATTGTGTCGCATGATTTTCTCCGAAGGAGGCCCAGCGTGGCCACGAAGTTGTATGTCGGAAACTTGGCGTATGGTGTGAGCAACACCGATCTGGAAAACATGTTTACGCCGCATGGTACGGTTCAATCGGCTCAGGTCATCATGGACCGAGAGACGGGTCGCTCGAAAGGCTTCGGCTTTGTCGAGATGGGAAATAACAATGAAGCCCAGGCGGCCATCAGCGCCCTGAACGGCAAAGAATCAGAAGGACGAACGCTCACCGTCAACGAAGCTCGACCACGGGAAGATCGTGGCAGCCGCAGCGGCGGCGGCGGCGGCGGCAGCAGCCGGTACTAACAACGGTTGCACGCATAGACCCTTCCAATCCAGATAATTGGCTTGGAAGGCTTTGCCTCAAAATCCGAAATTCGAAATCCGAAATTCGAAACAAATTCGAATACCAAAAGTCGAAGGCATGCATGGGTTTGTTTTGATTTTTACCATTTCGTGCTTCGAATTTGTTTCGGATTTCGTGCTTCGAATTTCGAGTTTTGGGGCAAGGCCGGCTTGGAAGGGCCTTCATTTTCCAGGAACCGCCTCGTCTTTTCTATCCCAAATCCGGGTGCGAAAGACCGCAGTGCGATGATCTCATTTCGACAAGGACTACCCATGCTTCAGAAAAAAACGCTCCAGCAGCGGGAGAAGGAGTTGCAATCTTGGCTTGCTACTCCAGCGGGCCGGGAGGAACTCCAAGACCTGGCGTCCAAGTATGCCGCCATGTCTGGCAAGTTGCGACCGGCCGGCAAATCCGCAATCACCTACATCCTGGTCTATGAGAGGGAGCATGGACTTATCGCTGTTGATCGAACGGATCACCCCGCGAACATGAGCGGCTCGCCGGCCTTAAGTCGATAAATGTACGGTTTGCATTTCGATCCGGCCAACCGATATCCGACGCCCAAGGACGGTCCCAACGAAGTCATCCTCTGGAGCCTCCCTACCAAACTTCGTCAACGCGCGTTTTTCTCCACGTTCTTTGCGACTAAAAACACGTGCTAATCTATTGTCACAGCTAAGATTTCGGGTTATCAAAATTGTGGCACGACGCTCCGCGTCGTGAATCAGCGACGCGGAGCGTCGCACCACATTGAGGCAACCCGAAAACTAAGCTGTGACAATTCACTAGAACTGAAGATCCCTTTCGGTGAAAGCAGTTGCGGGCTCGGCGCCGAGAATGCGGAACAGAACCGAGTTCAAGGTGTTGGGGTCGTTGTCAAAGCCGCCATGCGTGTCGCTCTTGGCGATCGCGCCCGGCTGGCCCGCCTCTCCGGAAACGACGATGCCAGGCAAGCCATCAACCTTGGTATCGAGCAAGGCCATCACCTCCGCGTCCTCTTCGAGGAATTTTTGCATGCCGAGCAGGGGCGTCTCCCGCGCATCTTCAAAGGCGTTGCTGACCAGGTAGAGGAGCGACTTTCCGTAGGGGCCGACATCGTCATCGAGTTCGCCGACCTTGCTCAAAATAAAGGTGCTCGGTTGCGGGCAAGTGCCCTTGTTGATCTCCGGTACCATCATTTCCTTGAATGAATCCAACCGGATTGCCGGCGCCATGAACTGGAGAGTTTTCCACAATTTGCCCAGGCTGATCAAATGCGGAAGTGCATGCGCGGTGAGAATGGACCCGGCGCTATGGGCGACCACATGAAGCTCCCAGGCCGTTCCATCGTCTTGGAGATTCGCTTTTGCCGCCTTGGCGAATTTCGCGACGAGGTGCATCGCGCCGGTTTCGCGTTCGGAGGCGAGGCGGGCGTTGTCCTTCATTTGTGCCCACAGGGCGCCGCCCGGGTAGGCCAGGGTCAATTCGAGCACGCGATCCCGCGCGTCGCGCACATGATCGAGAAACGTGCCGCCGGCGCGAGCGTCGGCCGCGGCAAACTGATTCGTGATGATGTTCACGGCCGAGGTGTACCAATCCGTTTCCCACATGATGTGAAGGGGATAAATCTCGTTCTTGAGGCAGACGTCCCGATACGCGACGATCCGTTTGGCCGCATCGGCCTCGCTGTTGAGGCCGCCATGAACATACAGCATGACGCGGCGCTTACTCCAGGTCTTGGTTGCTTCGGGAATGACTTCCGAAAACAGCCTTTGCAGGTCCGCTTCCGTCGTCCAGTAGTCGCCTCGGTCGGACAGTTCGCCGTTGTTGCCGACGTCGATCACGTAGGGGCGAATCTCGTTCAACGGAATCGCGTCGCCCGCGCGGAAGGCGCCGCTCGTGAAATCCGCGGCCCCCTTCTCCCACAAATCCGCCTCGACCGGCACGCCCAGTTGCGACACCCAAACGTCGGTGGTGTGCAACATGAAATCCTCGTAGGGCAACAAGGCGAACCCGTCCATTCCCCAAGTTGAGCCCCATGAATTCTGCACAATGAACCCGCGCGAGGTGTAGCCGACCAGCGCAACGGCGTGCCCGCCGTCGGCCCTTCCCTCGCGCTGAATCACCGGCAGCGTCTTGAATGGCCTGCTGCTGCCGTCCGGTTTCAGTTGGACCTCCTTGGGACCGGGCTTGGACCAACCGGCATGGACCATCAAAGTCGCATACACGGCGCCGACTTCGTGGATCGCCGCATGGACGTCGCGCACCTGTCGGAAATTGACCCGATAATACGCGCCGCCGGGCGTCAGGATTGCTTCATCGGCTTTCGCTTGATCGAAATGCTCCGGGCCGTACAACCCGTTCGGCCACGACGCGAGTCTGCACACGCCGTGGCGCTGCCAACCCTTCATCGCGCCGCGCGCGGAGGAGCCGTCATAATTCTCGCCGGGCCATTCGTCGTATCGGCGCGCGAGTTCATAGATCATGCGCGGACTGACGCGATGCTCGATCCTGCGTTTGAAAAGCAAGAAATTGATGATGGCCGCGAGTGCGAAGCCGGTGCAGGCGCCTTCGGTTCCCTGATCAAGAATTTCGGGGACCGACACGTAATTGAAGATTTCGTCCGGCAACGCTTGCAAGGTTGGATGGTAACTCCAATCCCGCAAATCGATCTTGTCCGGAAACGCGTCCAGATTCTTGCCGATCTTTTCCGCCACACTTCGTTCATCCGGCTCTTCACGCCGCGATTCCGACTCCGGCCGCGTGGTCTTGGGTTTGGATTCCGCGGCGACGGATTTCGCCGACGGACGTCCCTTGGTCGGTTTTTTTGCCATTCGTGATCTCCTTACGTCAATGGGGGGGCCTTTGGTCACAGGATCTTGAGAAACTCCACGAGCGCCTGCTTGTCGGCCGGCGCGAGCGTCGTGCCGAAAGCGGGGCCGTCGTGGCCTTGATTGCCGTTGCCGGGGACGGTCACGTCGTAGCGAAAGCCGTGTTTCTCGGCGTGCGGGCCGTGCGTGATGAAGCCGAGCTTCGTCTTGTCATAGACGTCGTGGCCGCGATAGAAAAGGCGCGGCCGTTCTTCCGCGGGTTTCAAGAGATCGTCCACCGTCGGCACCGAGCCGTTGTGCAGGTACGGGGCGCGCAGCCAAAGGCCGTCGAGCGGCACGGCGACGAAACCGTTGTGCTTGGCGAAGTTCTTGAAATGCCAGGGATAGCGCGCGGCGTACGAATTGTAGCGATCGGCCGCTTCCTGACTCCACATGTCCAGACGATGCTTGTCGGTCTTGATTTCGTCCAGCGGAATCACCGTCCCAAAGCGGCGCCCTTTCACGTCGTGGCAGACGGCGCACGTCTTGGCATAAATGGCTTCACCTTTTTTGACAAGCGGCCAATCGATCGTGTCGGGATACGGATACTTCGGCACTGGTAGCGCCAGGAGAAAATCCGCCAGCCGCTGAAGGTCCGCGACGGGCAACGAGCGCGGCGTCGCGCCGTCGCCGATCGCGCCGCTGTGAACCACTTCCGTCAGCGAGTTGTTCAGTCCGTCCCAGTGCAAGGGCTTGTCCAGGCGCTTCTTCAGCGACCAGAGCGGCATCATGTCGGAGTTGCCGATGGACGGGTCGTCGTACGAATTCATCTTGAGCTGATGGAACTTCACCGGATTGAACGGATCGATGCGCCCGCAACCCCAGCGCGGCCGAGCGTCGGTCCAGGCGAAGCGCTCCTTCTGTTTCAGCAAGCCCTTCTGCGTCTGCGGGATGATGAGCGACTGATAGAGGATCCGATCGAGCCACGATAGCTCGGCTTCTTTCTCGATCTCCGCGAGCAGATTGTCGGCCGTGAAGCGCGGATCGCTGGCGCACGCGGACAGGAAGCGGACGTAGCGCTGCACGTCGAGTTTGGTTGCGGGCGCGCCGGGAACGATCATCGTCTCCGCGCCGGCGTCGGTGCGGTACGAACCGGTGTGGCACAAGGCGCAGTTGACGCCGACGCGCGGGAAGCCGATCACTTTTTTCGACATGCCGACCGGCGTGTCCCGGTTTTTCTCGAAGATCATGCCGAAGTCGGCGTAGCCCAGTTCGGGCTGGTTCAAGTGATTCGAAAACGTCCGCGGCAACACCCGCCAGATCCAGTACGGGATGCCCTCCTCGTTCTCGACGCCGATCGAGCCGTACTTGAATTGCTCTTCCATCGTTTGGAACTGCTGCGGCTCTTCGCGGAAAAGCTTGTACCACAGCGTGACGCCGACGACCGCCGCGAGCAAGACGCTGAGCGCAACCGCCACGAGGGCCCAGCGCAGGCACGCTTTCGGGCAGTATATCTTGGGAGAATCCTGCGGCCCGAGGCGCCAGGCGAGAAATAGCAGCGTCCCTTGCGTGAGGAAGAACGCCAGATCGATCAGGCCGAACAAGAGCGGGAAGCGGCCAGGATAAAGCAGAAAGAAAAAGATCACGCCCGCAAGCCGCGCCAGCACCGTGAGCACCGAGACCGGGAAGTAACGAAACGGATCGACCGCGGCCGGGATGTAGAAGAGGCCCAGGAGCACCAGGAGCAACGCAGCGAACGCGGGCCAAACCGGCTCGCCGACCACTTCGATGCCGAGCACGCCGAGCACGAAATCGGGAAAGAAGATGCCTGGCCCCGCCATCGCCAGGTCCTGGACGATGCCGAGGATCACGAACCAGCGAAACCAGCGTGCGTAATGATTCATGGACAAACTCCGGGCGTCGAGCAAGTAATTTTCCCAACGTCGATAGACGAGCCGATTTCATGGCGCCGGCGTGCGTTCGAGCTCAATGAGAAACGCGTTGAACGAATCCGGCACGAGGCCGCCCGGCTCGACGATCTTGCAACGATTCTGATAACCATGCTCGCGCAGCAGCCCCGCCAGGATGCCCTTGGCGATCAACAGCGCGAGGTCCTTGCCCGCGCACGCCTGCGTGCTGCTGCTCAGGTGATTGAACCACGTGCCGAACTGCGGCCCTCGCCAGCGGCCGGGGCGGAACTGGCTCGCATCGGGATACGCTTCGGGATTGCGATGATTCGAGGAGTTCCAGATGATCACCTGCGTCCCGGGCACCAGCACCTCGTCCGCGAGGATGTCTGGAATGATGCATTCGCGCACGAGCATCGGCGTCGTAGGCCAGAGCCGCATCGCCTCCTCGACGCACGCCTCGAGATGCTTGGCCGATGCGAGCCCGTCCGCGGTGCCGTTCCACGCCTGCACCTCGGCGCGGGCGGAAGCGCACGCTTCCGGATGATCCGCGAGCAGCGCCAGACAGGCCGCGGTGTTGAGCGCAAGCGTATCCTTCATCGCGAACAGCCAGTGCGGCATCTGACTCGCCACATCGACCTTGTCGCGCGTCAGCCACGGCGTCGTCGGCGTTTTCGCAAGCACGTCCCGACACAATGCCGCGAGCGTGTTCGGCTCAGGCGAATTCAGGTACTTGTCGATCTGCCCATAGAGCCGTTCGAAGCGCGGATTGCGCTTGAGAAAGAGCAGCCGATTCGCCTGAAACATGAGTTGATCGAGCGCCTCGACCAGGCCCGTGTCATGGAGCGCCTGGTTGCCGAAGACGATCCGCATGGTGACGCGCATGAAGAGGCGTTCAAAGAACGGCCACTTGAGATCTCCGGGCGTCTCGTCGAGCGCGGCCCTGGTTTCCTCCTGAATGACCTTGAGAAACGCGTCGCCAAAGGGATGCACGCGGCCCGTGGCGAGAACCTGTTCGTTGAAGCGCCGGCGCAGGTCCCAGAGCGGCGGCCGCGAGATCGTCACCGCGTTCGGCTGAAAATGAGCGAAGCCCTTGTGCTTGGGACGCGGGTCCGCATAGACGGCGGGCGAATGTTCCATGACGCGCTGGATGCCGTGCGGATCGACCACGAGCACGGTGCGGGCGCCGATGAACGAGACCGCGAAATAGCGTGCATGATACTTGCGACGCCACTTCATCACCAGCCGCCGGCCCGACGCGTCGGGATGAATGCGATGAAAGACCCCCGTCCAGAAGGGGGATTTCTTGAACAACCCCTGCAAGTAATTGGGCAGCAGGTGGCCAAGCTGAAAGCGCAGCTTGTCGATCAGTGAAACCGACACGATTTTCGATGCCATGTCAAACTTCCTTCCAGGGCGCGAACGCGTTCTCGACGCCCTCGAGCGCCGGCGCGAGCTTCGGGAAGTGACGTAACAGGACCGACTTCATGTTGTTGTCGTCGATCCAGTCGAGGCCGACTTGCGTGTAAACTTCGGGACGATAATCGACGGTGTAAAACCGATCGCTCTTGAGGCGGCGCGACGCCATCAGAATGAAGATGCGAAACGCGGTGTCGCTGAATCCGAAACCCTTGGGCAACGGCTCCGCGAACATGCCGACCATGAGATCGACGCGCTCGATGTCGTTTTGATAGACGTCCTTGAGCGTGCGCACCAGGTCGTCCCCTTCCGGGCGACCCGCCAGTTCCTCGAACGTCTTCGGCGCCGGCATGCGCAGGCGGCGGCGGAACTCGTTGTACTTGGGAATGCCTCGCTCGCGATCGCGGACGATATCCAGCGTCGCCAGGTCCACGATCGTGCCGTCGGTCTTGGTCAGCCGGCGCAGCGAATTGGGAAAATTGCGCAGCGTGATCGCGCCCGGATGGGCGCGGCCGAACGCGTACAGCAAATCGTCGAGCGTCAGGTCCGACTTGGTCATGGCCTTGCGGGTGTGCTGCCCCTGGATTTTCTCGAAGGAAATGGTCTCGCGAAAGCTCGCGTCATTTAGCCGCCGATATTCGAAGACGTCGGGGATCAACGGGTGCAGCCGATAGACGGCGACGAATTCTTCGGTGAACGCGAACGGCGTCGCGTGATGATCGGTCGCGGAGCCGCGGATGCCGCTGATGCCGTCGTTTTCGGCGAATCGGCCCCAGTGGCGAAAGATCCAGTGACCCAGGAGGCCGGACCAGTTCGAGTGCATCGCCAGGTTCAAGGCCGGGTGGCCGAGGATGCCGGGCGTCCATTCGATCGTGTGGATCTTCGTCATGAGGGCGGAGTTGGCGAGGCGCGCCTTCATGAACAACCATTGATCGTCGTGCCGTTTCTCGGGATAGACGCGGATCAACTCGTCACAGATGGCGTTGTGTTCGCGTACGAAAATGTTGTGCAAGAGGCTCAGGCCCATCCACCAGCCCGCGTTGAAGCCGGTCAGCTCGATGCCGCCGGCGGCGATTTCGGGATCGAGCGGCAGGAGTCCGCTTTCCGGATCGAGGTTGAGTTTGCCCTCGCGATTCGAGCGCAGTTTCATTTGCAGCTTGAGATAGCTGCCGTAGATTTGCGAGGCGTCCCACCATTGCGATTCGGTATTGCGATACGTCGGCGGATAGGGCGCCCCCTCCGGCCGAGTCGGATCGGGCATCGTGTGCGGAATGCGCATCGTCGGTTCGTGCCACTTGCTTCCTTCCGGGATCGGCACCTCGATCGGATCGGGGTCGGCGTTTTCCTTCGTCAACGTGAACGGTGCGTGACTGAACCAGCCGTGGTTCTGAAACTGAATCCACGCGGCGGCGAGCAAGTTCAGCGTCGTTGCCGGCTTGAACGTGTCGCGCGCCAGCAGCTTCTCGCTGACCAGACGCGGGTTCGGCTGCAACAGCGCCGGCGCCGGCTCGGGGAAGACCAGCTCCAGCGGCATGTTGCGATAGAAGCGCGAGCCGGCTTCGCCCATCGACGGCTCGGTCGGTTCGTTGTGAGAGCCGTCGTCGGAGCGGTTATCCTTGAACGCGGGATCCCACACGGGTTGTTCCTCCGGCGGCGGCTCCGGAGTGTCGTACAAATTGTGCTCACGCAAATCTTCGCGAATGGCGCCGAGGTTCAGCGTGCCCACAAACGTCGGCAGCCGATGCCAGGCGATGAAGCGATTGACCAGGCGAAAGAACGCCGAATAGAGCTTCGACGTCCACGGCCGGCGCCAGGGCCGTTCCTCGGCGACCGAGGCATTCGCGAAAGCCCGTTCGATGAAAAAGAGCTGCGCGGCGGCCAATACGAAGTCGATCAAGAAGAACCAGCACCACGGCGACCAGGTTTTCACATAGCACGCCACCAGCAACCACAAGACCGCCTGGAGGAGCCGAATCCGCCAGGCCCAGCGAGCACAATTTCGGCGCAGCAACGGGTCGCGGGCGCCCCACCAATAAACAATCGAGAACAACAGCAGCAAGATGCCGATGCTGATCGGCAGCCAATAACGATCGTTGACGTCCAGGTGAAACGCCGCGGCGAAGGTTCGCGGCGCACACAGGGCGGGCAGAAACAGGAACGCATTGCCGAGGATGCCGATCCAGACAACGATGCGAAACCACTTCACGTTGCGCAGGGCGCGTTTCATAGTAATGTCTCACGGAGGAATGCGGATTACTGCCCTGTCACAGCGTAATTATCGGATGGCCGGGAGGGCGAGGCTCCTGCCGAGCCGTGAGCATTCAGCGGCTTCGCGGCTCGGCGGGAGCCTCGCCCTCCCGACATTTTGGCTGTGACATAGCATTAGCGTTCACAGCGTCTTCAAATACTCCAGCAAGGCGTCGCGCTCCTCCTTTGGCAACGTCGTACCGTACTCATGACCCATGTTGCCATTGCCCGAGAGCGCCGTGTCGAACTCGAACAGCGGGCGATCGCAACTTTTCGGCGCCGTCCACACGAAGCCGACGTCGTTCCAGTCGTAGAGGTCGTTGCCGCGCCAGAATTTCGCGGGCCGCTCCTTCGCGGGCATCAGAAGATGGCGCAGCGTCGGCACGGAACCGTTGTGCAGATACGGCCCGCGCAGCCAGATGCCGTCGAGCGGCGAGTTCGCGTAGCCGTCGGTTTTGCGGAAGTGCTTGAATTGCCACGCATAACCCTGGCCCAGCGTGTTCATGTGGCGAGCCATCTCGTCGGTGAAGGACGCGAGTCGATTGCGGTCGGTGCCGATGTTGTCGATCTTGACCACCTGGCCAACCTTGCTTCCTTTCCAGTCATGACAGTCCGCGCAATGCTTGGCGTAAACGAAGGCGCCGCGATTGACCTGGAACGTATCGAGCTTGTCCGCGGGGAACGGCGGCGGCGGCAGATCGAAAATCCAGTCGCGGACACGCTTCATGCTCGGCTCGTCCAGCGTGGACGGATGAGGCCGCACGCCGGCGCCGAGGGCGGCGCTGATGTTGCGTTCGTCCACTGATTCGTTGTTGCCGTCCCAGTGCAGGTGCATCCCCTGCCGTTCGCGCTGGCGCCACAGCGAGGGAAAATCCGACGTGCCGATCGGATCGCCGTCGTTGACCGGCATGTCCTTGAAGAACAGCCGCTTGTAGGGCGTGAAGGTATCGACGCGTCCAGGGCCGAACCGGGGAATCTTGGTCATGTATTGCAGCAGCTTCTTTTGCGCCAGGGCCTTCTCCTTGAACTTCGGAATCGCGATCGGATAGGCGAACTGTTCGTAAGGATCGAGGCAGGTCTCCTTGCGAATGCGTTCCATGATGGCGTCGGTTTGAAAGCGTGGATCATCGGCGCACTTGAACAGGAAAAAGAAGAACGCCTGTAAGTTGACCGTATTCGCGGGCATGCCGAGAACGACGGTGGGCACGTCGTCCGCCTTGTTGCGATATTGCCCGGTATGACAGACCGCGCAGTTCAAGCCGACCAGATCGAGTCCCTGGACGCGCCGCCTGGAAAAGCCGATGGGCCGATCCATGCCCGGCTCTTCGAGGAAGCCGAACGCCGCGTAGCCGGTCTTGTCGCTCGCGGGCAAGTGCTCCGGGAACATTTCGGGCAGCACGCGAAACAGCCAGATGGGAATGCCGCGGTCGTCGTTATCGGCGCCGATTGAGCCGTACTTGAAATGATCGGTGATCGCGACGTAGCGTTCCGGCACCTCCGGACAGATGCGCCAGTAGAGCCAGACAACGAGCAGGAAGACGCCGAACAGAATGGCGACAAGAAGCCGCCGGCGAAATCGCTTCGACTCGGCTTCGGACGGCGACATGGGGGTTTCGACTTTGGGCATATCGGCGATTCTCCAAAGCGCCGCTTGCGGTTTCGCGCACGCATCGCGCGACGAAAGCGCGAAACCGCAAGCGGCAATCAGAACCGTTCCAGCAAATCCTCGCACGACGGCGGCACCGGCGTGGTGAAGACCGAATTCACGTCGCGCAGCATGCGAGCATAGGCGTCCTCGAAATCGACGCCGCCGTAGCGCGAAAGCTCGTAACAGCCCAGCGGGTTTTGCAGGTCGTTGATGAGACATTTGTTGCAATAGGTGCATTCCTTGCCCGCGTCGGGACCATTCTGACGCTGCAGAATCTTCGGCAACCAGCGATTCGCGATGAGCGGCCTGGCGATGGAGACACCGTCGCACCAGCCGCGCCGGATCGCTTCGGCGATGATCGACGCATGCTGAAAGCCGCCCGTGACGATCACCGGCACGCGCGAAAATTTCTTCACCTCGCGGGCATACGCCAGGTTGATGCCCTCGACGAGCGGACCGCGTTGCCACGTCCACAAGCGACGGAACAGCCGGCTCGGCCACCAGGTGCGAAAGATAAACGAGTTCCAACCGGCCAGGACGCCGGAGGATCGCATGACGCCGTACCAGCGTGCCGCTTCGCCGACGGGTATGTCGCCGGGCGGATTGCGCGGATGCGGAAACGTGCTGCCGCTGGAGACGTGGAAGGCATCGACGCCGTGACCGTTGTCTTCCAGGATTTCGCAGATTTGCAGCGTTTCCGCGAGCGTGTTGCCCGGCTTGTGCCAGGGATAAAGCCAGCGATTGTGGTCCTCGGCGTTGATCTTCATCTGAATGTGAAACTCTTCGCCGACCTTGGCGCGGATCGCCCGCACGACTTCGAGGACGAAGCGGGCGCGATTGGCGACCTTGCCGCCGAACTCGTCGGTGCGGTCGTTGATGCCGGAGCTGAGGAATTGCGTGAGCAGATAGCCGTTGGCGCCGTGCAATTCGACGCCCTTGATGCCCGCCCGCTGGGCGCGTTCGGCGCCGTTGGCGAAGTCGCGAATCGTATCGCGAATCTCGCTTTTCGACATGCTCTTGCAGATAATGCCGTGGAAATAGTCCTTGCGACTGGTCGAACTCAAAGCCGGCTTGAAGAGATTTTCGACGCCGCCGATATCTTGCTGCCGGCCAGAATGGCTGAGCTGCAAGATGTATTCGCAATCATGTTCGCGGACGCGCTGGCAAACCTTTTCCCAAAACGGGATCTTGTCATCGTCGTCGATCGTGGCATAGCGCGTCAAAATTCGCCCTCGAATGCTCACAGGAACGAACGAAGAGATAATCGCGCCGACGCCGCCGATGGCGAAGCTCTCTTCCCAGTTGACGCGAGCCTCGGTGCCGTGGCCGTCGTAGTCATCGAACGTGCCGGAAATGCTGGAACGAAAGAGGCGATTCTTGACCGTGAGATGGCGAAACTTGAGTTCTTGGAAAATGACCTTCTGGTCCGGTCCCATTTGTCCGGCGGAGAGGTTCTCCAAAACTGGCAATTGCGTGGGCATAAAGCTGAATGGCGTGGTTTTTGAGTTTTTCCATGGAAACACAATTCCATTCGGACTGGGGGCAAATGTTAAAGCGGAAGAACTGAATTGTCAACATAGATAAACTGGGGAATTCGTTTTTTTTAATAATAGCAGGAATTGCGAATATATCGAAAACTGCATTCAAAATTCAAGTAACTTGAAGTTTGGCATCAGGTCAATTTGAATACGCTGTCAAAGTCTGGATCGAAGGGCAGAGGTTCCATTTGCGGGAGGCGCCGTAACAAACCGAAGGGAATTCACTGCGAACATGAAACATTCACTCAATGCCCGGCGCAGCGAGGACGATTTCTGGCAGTTCGCGAAGGGCCTCGATCGGTCCTTCCACTTCCCACATGTTAATGCAACACCCGCAACCAGTGTTACCAGAAACGAAAGTTAGACGATTTCGCCACTTGTCGAACCAATCGCCGACGGCCTGCACTTCGTCAGGAGCATCGACGGCAACAATAATCTGTGCCTTCGCCAAAAGATGATCCCCCAGCCCTCCCCCGCAAGGGGGAGGGAGCGACTGGGCGTCGTCACTTATCCTTCTCCGCCGGCAACGTGCCCTTCAATCCCGGCACATCCTCCGCCCCGGCCGGCACCTGGATTGACGAATCCTCAAACGCCGCGCCGATGGCCTCGTAGCGGCCGCCGAGGTGCCGCGCCAGGAACGCTTCGGCGACGGCGTTGAAGGCGAGGTTGTTCGGCGGGCGAGCGAAGCCGTGGCCCTCGTCCGGGAAGAGGACGTACGTCACGGGGATCTTGTGTGTCTGCATCGCCTTGACGATCTGGTCGGATTCGGCTTGCTTCACGCGCGGGTCGTTGGCGCCCTGGCCGATCAAGAGCGGCTTCTTGATCTTGTCCACGCGCGTGAGCGGCGAACGCTCTTCCAGAAACTTGCGTCCCTCTTCCGTCGTCCAGTCGCCGACGCGGTCCTTGAACAACTGGACGGCCGGCTCCCAGTAAGGAGGCACCGTCTTGAGCAGCGTGACGATGTTGGACGGGCCGACGATATCGACGCCGCACGCAAAACGGTCCGGCGTGAAGGTCAAGCCGACCAGCGTCGCGTAGCCGCCGTAGCTGCCGCCCATGATCGCGACCTTGTCCGGCTGGGCGATCTTGCTCTTCACCGCCCAATCGACGGCGTCGATCAGGTCGTCGTGCATCTTGCCAGCCCATTCCTTGTTGCCGGCGTTGAGGAACTTTTTGCCGAAGCCCGTCGAGCCGCGAAAGTTGACGCTCAGGACCGCGTAGCCGCGATTGGCGAGGAATTGATGGTAGCCGTTGAAGCCCCAGCTATCGCGCCCCCACGGACCGCCGTGCACGAGCAGCACCATCGGAGCCGGCTTGTCCGGCGTGCCGCTGTTCTGCGCGTCTCTGCCCGGCGGCAGGGTGAGATAGCAAACCAGGTCGAAGCCATCGCGCGACTTGACGATGGGGCTGTGCATCTTTTGCAGCGGCAGGCCTTCCAGACTTTTGCGATTCGTGAACAGGAAGCGCGCCTTCTTCGATTCACGTTCATAAGCGTAATAGCGGACCGGGCCGTTATCCATCATGAAGGCGACGATCCAGGTTTTGTCGTCCTGGGTGCGGTCGGTGATGGAGATCTCGCCGTCCGCCACTTTGCCGAGCGCGTCGAAGTCGGCCTTCATGCTCGGGTCGAGGAACTGCCAGCGTGTGCGATCGAACGTGAACGACACGGCCTGGATGGTCTTCTCCGTCGGATGAACGAGGATGCCGCCGGCGTCGGCGCGCTTGTCCTCGGCGATCGTGGTCTGCTTGTCGGTCTTGAGATCCAGCGTGGTCAAGGCGCCAGTGTCGCGGCCGCGGCTATCGATGAGATAAAGGACGTTGCCAGTCTTGTCGAAGCCGGCGGGGCGCGTGGTGAGGCTGTCGGCCATCGGCGTCTTCATGAACTCAACCCAGCCGCCTTTGCCGTCGGGCTTGAGCGTGAGTTGACCGCCGTCGGGCGTGAACTTGTAAGCGAAACGCACGTTGAAATCGTCGTCGGTCATGAAGCCCATGAAGCCGTCGTTTTTCTGAATCAGCTTCTGCTCGCCGGTCAGCAGATTGACGCGATGAATGTCGTGGAGCTTCGGATCGCGGTCGTTGAGACTGATGAGCACTTCGTTGGGAAACTTCGGACTGACGTCCTCGATCTTCGCATTGACGCCCTTGATGGGTGTGAGGTCCTTCGTCTCGCCCGACGTCAGATCGACGCGATAGACGTGCCAGTTCTCGTCGCCGCCCTGGTCCTGGATGTAGAGCAAGTGCTTGCTGGTGTACGTCCAGTTGTAAGAACGAATGCCGCGTTTCTTGTCTTGCGTGACCGGCTTGGCGGCTTCGGGGTTGTCGATGGGGCCGACCCAAACGTTGAGAACGCCATCGACGGGAGCGAGAAAGCTGAGCTGCTTGCCGTCGGGACTGATGCGTGCGTTGGACTTGTCGGGATTGCCGAACAGGACTTTGCGCGGAATGAGCCCCGTCTTGTCGCCGGTGGGCGTCGGCCCTTGTTGCCCGTGGATGGCGGGGCGAATGCCGAGGAACAAACCGACGAACGCGAGACCGTGGAACAGTCGAAGGGTGGTGATCATGGAATTCCTTTCAGTGACGTGTGAGCGATACTGGCAGTATAAGAGGCGGCGACTCCAGAGGCAGTCTATTTTCCGGCTTTCAAATCCTCAAATCGCGGTCTCTCGCGGACCCTGTCAAGTTGCACGCCGGCCAGGGCTATGCTCATGCGCTAGTATCTACTCTTGGTTGGACCGAGAGGGCTTGATACGCTATTCTGGCTAAATGGTGCATTTCACAATTAACTGTAGGGTTGGCAAGCAACGAAACACCGGGCTGCATTCGGAGCACCAAAGGTGCGCAAACAACTTAGCCCAGGGCAGAGCGCAGCGCCGCCCTGGGTAAACAAAGTCAAGTCGCCTTAGCACTGAAAGTGCGTCACAACAGCGTTCGGCCACTTGTTTCGCTCTTTCAGAGCTTCATCATTTGGCGCCAACTAACCCAGGGCGGCGCTGCGCTCTGCCCTGGGCTAAGTTGTTTGCGCACCTTCGGTGCTCAGGCGAGTGTTCGTTTTTTCTGCAGCGAACCCTACAGTTATTTGCCAAAAGGACCACTAAGAAAAATGGCCAAGGGAGAACACCCGATGACCGAGCCCACAACCGGCGACAGGCCGCCGACTCCTGGGCCGGCGCCGGGATGGCCGATGGTCCCGGGTTACGAAATCTTGGAGGAAATCGGCCGGGGCGGCATGGGCGTCGTCTACAAGGCCCGGCAACTGAATACGCAACGTCTGGTCGCTCTCAAACGATTGCGGGATGGCGCCCTGGCCGGCCAGGCGGAACGAGCCCGCTTCCGCATCGAGGCGGAAGTTGCCGGGCGCATGCGCCACGCCAATTTCGTGCAGATCTACGAGGTTGGCGAGCACGACGGCCAGACTTATTTCGCCATGGAACTGGTTGATGGCGGCGGCCTCGACAAGTGGATCGACGGCCAACCGCGACCCGCCTTGCCGTCAGCCGAGCTGATCCGCACGTTGGCCCTTGCCGTTCAACATGCGCACATGCAACACGTGGTCCATCGCGACCTGAAGCCGGCGAACATCTTGTTGGCGGCCGGTCCACCCACGATCCCGAAGATCACGGACTTCGGCCTCGCCAAGCGACTGGATAGCAACAGCACCGCGTGGACGCAAGACGGCGCCGTCCTGGGCACGGCAAGCTATATGTCGCCCGAGCAAGCCGCGGGCCAGATTCAGGATGTCGGCCCGGCGGCGGACATCTATGCGCTCGGTGCGATCCTTTACGAACTGCTCACCGGTCGGCCTCCCTTCCAGGCTGATTCCTGGAACCAGTTGCTGCAGAAAGTTCTCCACGACGAGCCGACACCGCCGACGCGATTGCACTCAAGCGTGCCCGTGGATCTGGAGACGATTTGTCTCAAGTGCCTGGAGAAAGAAGCGAGCCGGCGCTACGATAGCGCTGAAGCTTTGGCGGACGACCTGAGTCGATTCCTCGACGCCAGGCCCGTGGCTGCCGTCGCCTTGAGTCCCGCGGAACGGTTGGCACGTCTGGCGGCACGCGATGGCTACCAACTCGTACGCGAGATCGGCCGCGGCCCACGTAGTATCGTCTACCTCGCACACCACGGTCCACTCCGCCAGCCGCTTGCCGTCAAGGTGTTCCGCACGGGGCTATGTAGCCGCGAAGAATGGGAAGCCCGATTGCAACGCGGCGCCGAACAGTGGCCCCTGCTCGCCCATCCTCATGTGGTCGCGGTCCAGCGGGCGGGTTGGTGGGACGGCGCCGCGTTCCTGGCAATGGAACATGTCGCGGGCGGTTCGCTGACCGCGCGGCTCACCGGCCGACCGTACCCGTTGATGCAGGCGCTCGAGCTGGTCGCGCAGTTGGCGGAGATCGTGAGCTACCTCCATCGACAAGGCGCCGTCCACGGCAATCTGAAGCCGAGCAACGTCTTACTCGCGGCGGACGGCATACCACGTCTTACTGATTTTCACTTGACGGCAGGGTTGTCCTTGGCCTCGCCGTCTGCGGACGACGCCGACGCCACCGGCTGTGGTTACCTGGCGCCGGAACTGGTCCGCGATCCCGCCGCCGAACCGCGATTTTACACCGACATCTATGGCCTCGGCTTGATTCTGTACGAGTTGCTGACCTGTCGAGCGCCGTTTGCCGGGCACAACGCCCAAGAAACGCTGGAGTTCGTGTGTTCACAGGAACCGGTCCCGCCGACACAGTTCAATTCCCAGATGACGCCGCAATTGGAATCGTTCTGTTTGCAGTGCTTGGCGAAGAACCCCTGGAAGCGCCCTGAGCGCGCTTACAACGTGCAAACACGATTGCGCCAATTGCGCGACACCTTTGGCAGTTGGACAACGTCGAAACCGGCCGAGCGTGCGCGGCCTCGCCGTATTAAGCGCGGCGGCGGATCCTGAATTGCGGTGCACCAAGTCGATTGCACACCCGACTGGGTACACAGGAGCTCGTTCCATCCGCCTTTCAAGTCTCGACGCGAAGCGCTACTGGCAGGAGCAAGTTCTGCGGTTCAATCGTGGCATCCCAGGCGATGAGCAATCCCTTTGCCGCGGCGTCTCGAACGGCGAGGTTCACGTCGCCGACCAGGTTTTGCCGCGCCGCACTGGAGGGCAAGGCAAGTTCGCCCGCGTCGATGCGACGGCCCAGTTCCGCCGCAACAGCCGGAATCTCCCGGGCGCCGTCCAGCAATTGAAAGATCGCCCGCATCGTCGGCTCGGCCACGCGAATGTCGGCGTGCCAAAGGCTGGTGACGGTCTCCTTGTCGTTCGCCAGTTGCCAGCGCGCGAGCGCATTCAGTGCCGGCCGCTGCCCGGGTCCGACCGCCCACGGCGGCTGCGACACATGCAACTCAATCACTGCGGAATAGGCAGTCAACATGGCTTCCGCCAACCGTTCCTCGTCGTCGTCCGCCGGCGGCTGCGCGAGGCGACGTCGAGCCGCCTTCAGGAGTTCGCCAAACGGCAGTGCCCGCGGCCAGATCGCCAGCAGCTCCAGCATGGCAGCCTTGGTCAACGGGTCATCGACTTGCATCGTACCGCCGGAGCCGATGAACGCTTCAAACACGCCGGCGCCGAGGTCCGGGTGGGACGACTGCGCCTTCGCGTTGGACGCAATGAGGAATTGCCACACCTGGCCCGGCGTCAACTTGCGCTTCAAGGAAATTTCGTCGCGGCACAGCAGCGTCTGCCGAAAGCGCCGACACCTCAAGAAATCGAGGTACTGTTCCTTCTCGACGACGTTTCCGTCCAACCGCTTCAACGCCTCGACGACGGGCGGCGGATAGATCGACTCCGGAATATCCGAGAAGTCAGTCTCGGCGAGGAACTGGAGCCGATGTTCCCCGGCCACGGCCGCGAGTTCGTGGAAGTAGAAGGGCCGATTGATCTCGGCGAGGTCGTCGTCAAAGAGAATAGCGTCGGCGTTGCGGTCGAGGATTCGCTTCGCTTTCGTTTTCACCAACGCGGCGGGGCTTCCCTCCGCGGCATGTGCCGCCAGCAGGAACCCGAGGAACGCCTTGGCCCGGGCGATCTTTGCCGCCGGGTCCGAGACGTGCCGCGTGTGAAACAGCATCATCTCTCGCAACATGCCGCGGACGTGCCAGCCCGGCAGCGCATTGTAGCTGACGAAGACGACCCCCTGCGGAGCAAGGTAATCGCGGCACAGTTCGAACACGCGCCGGCATACCGCCTCCGGCACCCACGACAGGAGACCGTGAGCGATCACGTAATCAAACGGCCCGCCGGGCGGATGCCAACGGAGCAAGTCGGCGCAGTGGAGCTCAACGTTTGTCAGTCCGAGCGCCTGCGTCTCATCCTTGGCCCGGGCGATGGCGCTGGCGGCGAGATCGACGCCGACGAACGTGGCGTCAGGCAACGCGAACGCCATCGCGATGAGATTGCGGCCTTCCCCGCAGCCGAGCTCGAGAACGCGACCGTTGGCGACGGGCGCCGGCGACATGCCGAACAGCGTGGCGAGGGTGGCCAGCCGGTCGGGATGCGCCTGCGGGCAACAGTTGGATGGGTAGGCGACGGTGTCGTAAGTGGTCGAACGGCCGGCGCTCATGGCAGGTTCTCACACCAGGTCAACCATAGCAAGCGGCGCGCCCGCCTGGCCAGCGGTGCAAGAGGCGGCTTGCCTTCCTGGGCAGCAAGCGGAACCGTCGCTGCGCAATCAAACAAGTAGGTCGCGAGGAGTCGTTGCATGTCCGTCCAGCTAAAGGAACCGTTCGCAGCGTAGGGACAAGCGGCTCGCTTGTCCAATTTTGTTTTTGCAAAGGCAATGGGACAAGCGAGCCGCTTGTCCCTACGTGATTCGTTCATTTCTTCTCTGTCGGAAACCGATCCGTGCGAAACGGCAGCGCCGGCAGGTCCTCACGATTGTAAAGCGTCGCGCGGGGATTGCTCGCGAAGCCATAGCGGACGAACTCGGGCGAGGCCACCGACTTGCACGTCAGGCGGACGGTGTTCCCCTTGATCTCGGCGTCGGCCCATTGGAACTGGCCATCCTTGCCCGCGACGGCGAAGCCCCTCACTTGATCCCCCTTGCTCACCAGGCCGCCGCCGACCGATTTGAAATGGACAACCAGCGCGTCCCCCGACTTCTCGACCTTGTCGAGGACTGGACCCGAATACACAATCTTCTCCCCATACGCCACGCCCCGAGCGGCCAGGGCCAGGCGGTCGCCGGCAATTTTCTTCTTGCGGGGATGCAGATCGGCGTCGCTGTCGAAGAACTCGGCGACGCCCGTGTTCGGCTGCTTGAGCGCGGCGTCCTGGGCTTCGCGGATCGGCCCCCAGCCGATGTCCATGGGCGTCTTGGGCGCGGCGCCGATGGCGCCCAGGTGCACGTAAAGGAACGGAAAATCTCCCTGGCCCCAATCCTTTCGCCACGAGCGAATCATGGTCTGGATCAACTCCGCGTATTCCTGCGGCCGGCCCGCATCGCTTTCCCCCTGATACCAGATCACGCCGCGAATGGCCATCGGTTGCAGCGGACGAATCATGCCGGCGTAAAGGTTGCCGGGGTTTCCCTTGCCGCCTTTGCCGAGAATGTCCTCGACGAACGGCTTCATGGACGGTTCTTCGAGGATGGCGCTCTTGCTCGTCCACGCCCGCGCCGACGTGCCGCCGACGGAGCGATTGACCAGGCCAACCGGAACGCCGAGCGCTTTCTGCAACGCCTTGCCGAAGTAGTAGCCGGTGCCCGAGAATTGCCCCGAGTTGTCCGGACCGGCCGCCTGCCATTTTCCGGAGTTGAGCCGCAATTGATCGTTGGCGGACGCGGCGATTTCGTCGTCGGCCTTTTCGGTCTGCTTGAGGGCCCATTGCATGTTCGATTGCCCGGAGCAAACCCAAACTTCGCCGACGAGAACATTGGTAAGGGTCAACGTGTTCGCTCCGGTGACCACCAGCTCGAACGGACCGCCGGCCTTCAATGCATCCAGCTTGAGCTGCCAATTGCCCTTGTCGTCGGCTTTCGTCGCCTTCGTTTGGCCGGCAATGGCGACGGTGACTGCTTCTTGCGGCGCTGCCGTTCCCCAGATGGGAACGGGCATTTCGCGTTGCAGCACCATGTTGTCGCTAAAAATCGGCGCCAGCTTCACATTGGCATACGCCGGGGCGGCACAGGCCAAAAAAATCAAGACGGTTGAAACAGGTCGCATGGATTCTCCTCAAATGGATGCGGATTCGAATGATTGTTAATCTATCCGGCCGTAAGTAGGCTGCGGCGTGGCGGTTCATTTGGCAATCAGGCGATAAACGTGAAAATTGCTGCCGTTGTCGTGGGCGTCCACCAGCGAAAGATAATACACGCCGTCGGCGGGCAGCATCGTTTCGATTTTCGCGTCGCGATGTTCCATTGCAAAATCATCGTTCACGCCAATTGGTTGAAACTTCGCGTCGTAAAGCGTCAGGATGGAGTCCAGAGGCGAACCGTGGCGCGATGCCAGGACCTCGACGTGAAGTTTCTGTCCCTTCTTGCCGTCGAAACGGACCACGTCCACGTCCCTCGGACGCTGAATGGTTCCAGTGATGACAACGGGCAACTGGATTGGCTGCGCCGTGAGGAAGCCGTCGTTCGGCTCCTTTTCATTCGCCGGCGACAGCGTGTCAACGAGCACTGAGTGCGGCGGAGATTCACCGGCGGGAGTCACGACGACGAGCGAAACGGACGCGCCGGTGTGTTTGGCGTCAAGTGTCAATTCGATTTCGACTTGCGTGTCGCCGACCTTGTCGGGATTCTTGTCCGGCACGGCCGCCTTGCCCTTGGCGAGGATTTTGACCGAACCTTTGTCGTTGAGGAGTTTGACGTCGGTAGCGCTGTCGAGGTTTGCGCCGCGCAGAGTCAGCTTGCTCGTCTTTCCCGCAGGCGCCCCAAGCGGAAAGGCCAAGAGAACGCGCGGGTCGTTCTTGGGCGTCGGCTTTTTCTTGTCCTGGGCGGCGCCGGGTAGGATCGCGAACAGGCACAAACCGGCGATGGATGACGATCGCAGCACAATGATCCCCGTCAAATCGGCACGCAATGGAATGAAACCAAGGTCACGCGAAAAGTTCGCGCACCGGTTCACCGCGGTCGAGGATCTCGACGGGCCGGCCTTCCGGATGGATGAGCCAGCGGTGGGGATCCACGCCGACCGCCTCGTAGATCGTGTAGGCGACATCCGCCGGCGCCACCGGTCGGCGCGTGACAAAGGCGCCGCGGCG
>DAIOGM010000033.1:17257-29552 GCA_036745215.1 Gemmataceae bacterium | reverse complement strand
GCGCGATCCGCCGCGCGGGCAGTCGGATCAAGGCGTCTCCGAAACAGCAAGAAAGCCCGGGTTGAGAGATTATCTTTTCCTGTTGACGATTCCTTCCTACACGTTCAACACCCTCGGCATGGCGATGATGACCTTCGCCATCGGCGGCCTGGCATATTGGATGCCGGAGTACCTGGACCAGAGCAAGGCGCCGGACATCGGTCCGTTGGGACCACGCACGGTATTCGGCGTAATCACCGCGGTTGCAGGCTTGATATCCACGCTCGCGGGAGGGATGGCCGGCGATTGGTTGCGGCCACGGTTTTCGGGATCCTATTTCCTCGTCTCTGGCTTTGCCTTGATACTCGGCTTCCCCATGGTGCTCTTGGTCGTGTGGACGGCATATCCATGGACCTGGATCTTCATTTTCTTTGCGGTGTTTTTCTTGTTCTTTAACACGGGGCCGACCAACACGATCCTCGCAAATGTGACGCACCCGTCGATGCGCGCAAGCGCGTTTGCTCTGAACATCTTGATCATTCACGCACTCGGTGACGCGATTTCCCCGCCATTGATCGGTTTGATTTCTGGTAAGGATCATTTGGATCGAGGATTCATTGTTGTCTCATTCGCGATGCTTTTGGGCGGTGTATTCTGGCTGTCTGGCGCCGCATTTCTAAAGCGCGACACCGAGTTGGCGCCTGGGCGGTTGCCCGATCAGCCGATTCGCGCGACGCCGGGCCCGCCGACGGAACCATCAAGCTGAATCCCGCGGTCCACAAATAGCCGCACCACCGCCGCGTTTGTCATCAAATGCGACGAAATTGCCGCGACGCGAAACGCCGAAGTTCCTTCCGCCAGCGCCAGCGGCAACAGCAACTGATCGGCACTGTGCTCATCGACGCCGAGCGGCTGCGTTTTCAAAAACGCTTCGACTTGATCCGCAGCTTCGTGAGCGACCATTTCCGCAGGTTTTCCTTTTTCGCCGAGTGCGAAGAAGAACGTCGGCGCGGGCGAGGTCGGCAGTTCGATGCCGAGCATGCAGCCGGGGCCGCCGTGCCAGGTTTGCGTTGACGACTCGACGTCGAGGGAGAGTACTTCAAGTCGTAGGCGTGCTTGTTCGATCATTCGCTCGCTGACATGGGCGGGCAGGCTCGCGCTGCCGGCGATGATCATTGCGTTGGTGATTTTGTCGGTCGTCATCCCTTGGAACGGCGCGATGCAAGCGCAGGGCTCAATGCGGGCGCTAAACGAGCCGCCGCCGCGCGGGTAGAAGCCGGCGCGGTCCATGTGCAAATGGATGCGGATGCCAAGGGCGTTCATGTAGGCGATCCACGAGCGTTCCAGGAAATGGAAGCACGGGCTCGCCTTGACGTGCGTGCCACCTTCAATGGTGACGTTGCTTTCGCCGCCTGCCAACGCGAGCGGTAGATAAATCGTGTGCAACACCAAACTTGTTGCGCCGGCGGTGCCGATCTTGAAGTGAAAGTCGCCCGCCTTGACCTTGCCCGGTTCGAAAACGAGATCGGTGCTCTGCAAATGAGCGCCGCGCGTCTTGGCGTTGCCGATCTTCGCGGCGGCTTGCACGCTCATCAGGTGTTGCGCTTGCAAGCCGGGCTTGGCGCGGCCGGCGCGGACGTTGCGCAGGTGGAAAGGCTTCCGCGTGATCAGCGACAACGCCAGGCTCGTGCGCAGGACCTGGCCGCCGCCTTCGCCGCGGGCACCGTCGATTTCGATCGTCTTGGTCATGCGAATAGGAGAGCAGATTTCGGCGCGATGTTCACGCGAATTCCGCTTGCGGTTTCGCAAGCGCACGTCAATTCGATTTGCCGCGCGCCGCCGGCGCCGTAGCCTGCAACGCGAGCGGCGTCGTGCGATCCGCCCGCACCAGGTCTGGCGCGCTCGACTGCTGGGCCTCCGCCGACGTCACGGAACGGCAATTACGCACCACCAGCAGCCGTTGCACTTCACTGCCGCCGTCGGTGAGCGCGGTGCAGCCGAGCGTGCGTTCTCGATTGAGTCGGCCGCCGATGAAGAGATATTGATTGGGCCCGAGCGTCGCTTCCCACGCCAACTCCGGGAATTTCTTCGCGACCTTTTCGATGCGCAGCTCCCAGTTGCCGCGATCGGGCGACGCCTGAAACGGCAACGCGGGGCCGCCATGCTCGACCTTCGGCGTGAACGTGAGGATCGTCTTGCCGTCGGCGGCGAAGCGCGCAGTCACATCAATGGCATGACGCGCTTGATCGAAGAACAGCTCGGTCCGCTGCGAGTCTTGAACGTATTCGCACGCCGTTTGCGGCTGCACGGAACCGAGGTAGATCGGCGCCGTCCGCCCCGATGGAAAGATCAACGCCTGCGGATTGCTGCACGACCGCGGCGACAAAAGCAATTGTTGAAATTCGCTCGGCGGCTGGGCGATGAGCTGGCCGACGCGGAAGCCGTTGTCATCCAGCACGCTGCGTTTCTCGAAGAACTCGTCGGTTTGCTCCCAGAGACGTTTATTGATGTATTCATCGCCGTGCGGCCGCTCGATCAACGCAAACTCGATGAGCGCATGATCGTGCGACAGCGCCCCCTTCTTGAACTGCTGCATCCAGTTCGATGACTCCGTATGCTCCGGCCAAAAAAGGCAGCCCGGCAGCGTCGGGAGAAATAGCAACAGCGCCAACCAGCCGTATCGCGGCACACGCGGATCTCGTGGACTTTGTTATGAAAGAGAGAGCGGTGCTAAATAGCGGCCCCGCCGAATCGGTCAAGGGGAAACGTCGCGTCGGAGCTTCGCCATTTTCGTTGGATGGGCGTTTCGTATCCTACTCGCATAACCTTCTTGAATTGCGAGGATCAATCATGTTGCCTGAAATGTTCAACTTGACCGGAAAAGTAGCTCTCGTCACCGGCGGCTCGAAGGGCCTCGGCAAAGCGATGGCGCGCGGCCTCGCCGAAGCGGGCGCCGATATCGTCATTTCCAGCCGCCATGAAGATGAGCTGAAAGCGGCGCTCGCCGAAATCCTCAAGGGCACTGACCGCAAAGGCGCTTACTTCGTCGCCGACATGGCGAAACGGCCCGAGACGAACAAGCTGGCGGCGTTCGCCCTTGAAAAAATGGGCAAGGTGGACATCCTCATCAACAACGCCGGCACCAACGTCCCTCAAGCCGTGGACGCGATCACCGACACCGAATGGGACCGTCTCATGGAGATCAATCTCAACTCCGTGATGGCGCTGACGCGGGCCATTGTGCCGCAAATGAAACAGCGAAAATGGGGTCGCGTTATTCACATCTCGTCGATCATGGCATTCGTGTCGAACAATGGCCGCAATGTCTACTCTGCAACCAAGGCGGCGCTCGTCGGCATGGCGCGGGCGAGCGCACTTGATTTGGGAGCGCACGGCGTCACCGTCAATTGCATCGCGCCGGGGCCGTTCTTGACCGACTTGCCGGCGAGTGTTTTGTCCAAAGAGGAGCAAGATCGCTTCGCGAAAATGACGGCCGTGGGCCGCTGGGCCGATCCGAAAGAACTCGTCGGCACCGCGTTGTTGCTGGCGAGCGACGCCGGCAGTTATATCACGGGCGCCAGCATCATCGTGGACGGCGGCTTCACGGCGCGTTGACTTTGCCATTCGACCTGTTTGGATTATAAAGGATACTGATGATCGCTCCATTGTGTCCCCTAATCAAACAGGTATCATCATGGTTCATAGCCGCGCTATCACCGCCATCGTCGCGTTGGCCATCGTCGCCGGAACGGGGTTTGCTCAAGAGAAGCAACCGGCCGGCAAAACGCGCACCTTTCTGTTCACGTACGCCGGCGCCATCAAGGATTTGAAGCCCCGCCAAGCCGCAAACGTCTGGCTGCCGGTTGCCGTGTCGGGGCCAGAGCAGGACGTCAAAATCAAATCCACGAACCTCCCCGCGTCGAGCAGCAAGACCGGCGCGGAAAAACAATACGGCAACACGAGCATCTATTTCGAGGCGACGGCCAATGACAAGGGGGAGATTCCCTTCGAAATCGTGTATGAGGTAAAGCGTCGCGAAGTGAAAACCGACCTCGCCGCCAATCTTATCTTGAAGCCCACCGCGAGCGAGAACCTCACGCGCTTCCTGCAGCCGGATGCGAAGGTGCCGATCGACGGCAAGCCGCTCGAGTTGATCAAGGACAAGAAGCTGCCGGCCAATCAATTCGAAGCCGCCAAGGTGCTTTACGACGTCGTCAATACGCACATGAAATACAGCAAGGAAGGCAAAGGCTGGGGCAACGGCGATTCCGTCTGGGCGTGCGACAGCAAGTTCGGCAACTGCTCCGACTTCCACAGTCTGTTCATCTCCATGGCCCGCGGCAACAAGATTCCGTCCAAGTTCGAGATGGGCTTCCCCATCCCGACCAAGCGCGGCGAAGGCGTCGTGGGCGGCTATCATTGCTGGGCGTGGTTCTTGCCGAACGACAAGGGCTGGGTGCCAGTCGATATTTCCGAGGCGAATCGCAATCCAGAGTTGAAGGAGTACTACTTCGGCAACCTGACGGAGGACCGCGTCCGCTTCACGACGGGCCGCGACATCAATTTGGAGCCACGACAGAAGGCCGGGCCGCTGAATTTCTTCATCTATCCGTACGCGGAGGTGGACGGCCAGGTGCATCCGCAAGAAAAGATCGATCGGCGGTTTGCGTACAAGGATATCAATTGACGAACCCGTTTACGTTTAGCGCTCGCGCGGCGCCACGCGAACGCTCAACGAATAATCAATCATCATTTCTTCAGATTCTCCTTCAACCAATTCTCAATCTCGTCAACGCGGAACCCTTTCGGCCCCGGTCCGCCCTGGTACGCGATCTTCCCATCAACGCCTACGATGTAAAGCCGGTCCGGCCACGCGCCGTACGCGGAGTTGACGCGATTGTCTTCACGATCGATCAACGTCGGCATCGTCAGATTCAACGTATCGACGCACTGCTTGGCGACGGCCGTGCGATCCTCAACTTTTTCGGTCTGCAAAATCTTGACGAGCTTCTTCTCCTTGCCTTGCAACGTCAGCAGAATCGAATCGGGATGCGCCTCGCGAATGTAGACTAGAAAAAACTCCGCGCGATCTTTGTAGGACTGATAAACTTTTTCGAGGTAGCCAGACTGGCTACGAAACGGCGGTCAGGTGTAACTGCCAAAAATCAAAACGACCGGCTTCGCGCCCTGGAAGCTCGACAGCTTCACCTCGCGCGTTTTCTTCACATCGGGCAGCGTGAAATCGGGAGCCGCATCGCCTGCGCGCAATGTGGTGGTTTTGCGTTCGCCCTTCGCCGCCGGCGTGTTGATTTCACCCGGTTTGGCATCTTTCTTTCCCTGACCGATGCCGATGTCCGGTAAGGCGAGAATGATGAGAATACCGCAAGAAAGCGTTCGCGTTCGCCAGCACATGATTGCACCTCGTCACAGAAAATCCGAGCCAAGACGGCCAGTTGTTGGGATCCGCACGATCGCGCCGGAAATGCCTGCCCCGCCGGAACATCTTACCACATTGGCAATCCCCTCACCATCGTAAGACAGCGAACACGTGGCTTTTCCCTCATCCCCACAGGCTGGGCAATTGTGGAATCAGGGAAACTCGTGAATGTAGCAGAAACACCTAGCCGAAGGATAAGCTCAGGAGAAGGAACAATCTGCGACCGGCGGGAAAGACCGGGGACCCTGACGGAAGCGGTTTGCGTTTCAAGACGAACAAGGCGCAGGCGAACAAGGCAAGCAGGGGACGTTCCCCTTGATTCAAGGATGCCGAACCTGGGCCAGACTCTAACCCACTAATGGAGGACTCCTCGTGAATGCTGCGTTCTTGCTGGTGACAGGGGCCATGCTGGTCGGCCAGGGGGGAGATAAGAAAGTCACACCCGCCACGCCGGCTCCCGCTACGTCCGCTGCCACTTCGTGTTGCCAACAGGACCCGTGTGGTTGTGAAGGTTGGGGCCATCGCTTGCGCCACAAGTTGGGCGGCCTGTTCAATCGCAACAACAACTGCGACCAGTGCCAACCGACTTGCTGCGATCAAAAACAACAACACTCGTTGTTCCACCGCGACCGCGGCTGCAACGACTGCGGCCGGACCAAGTTCTGGAACCACCAACCCACTTGCCAACAACCGAAAACGTGCGCTCCGACCTGCACCGATTCGTGCGGCCACGGCAGTTCCAATCTCTTGAGCAACCTGCGTCATCGCTTCGGCCGCAACGAATGCTGCGACGGCGGCTGCAACAACGGCTGCGCCTCGGGCACTCCGGGCAAGGCCGGCGAGAAGATCGAAGCGCCGAAGAAGATGCCGGTCGAAACGCCGAAGAAAACCAATGGCAACGTCCGCATCGACGGCCCGGTGACGCCGAACACGATTCAAGCGACGCCGTCGGCCGTGGAAATCACTCCGATCGTTCCGGTCCCGCGCGTCGAAGGCGATCGTCGCGATCCCTTCTGAGACGAACCATCACCACTATTGCCCACCGTCGCCGCGAGCTCGCCCAGCTCGCGGCGATGTTTTTTGTCTGCTCCGCGTTTAGCGCTCGCAGTGCCATTGCAAACGCAGAACGCCACATTCAGCGTCGCTCATTCCATTCCACACTTGAATAGCGTTCCGCTGCCAGCGTCCGGATGCCGATTTTCTCCTTCTCTGACCAATCGCCATTTTCAATGTTCCATTTTGTCGCCGTCGCCAACGGTCGCAAGACGGCCTGTCGAACCATTGCGATGTCAAACGTTTGCCCGCTCAACTCCCGGATGCCCGGTACGCTCGGTGTATGTTCGCTTTGCGCGAGCAAGATGGAGCCGTGCTGCATCAGGGCCTGGCGATATTTGCGCTGCGCGCTGCCGACAACCTTGCGGCCTGCGCATTGGACGTCGCCCGGCGTGAATTGTTGAAAGCACAAATGTTGGCCGTGCTTGATGGGCTTTTCTTCGACGAGGACAATTCGATCCGCCAATCCCAAATCGGTGAGTGCCGCGACGATGATGCGATGCATGCGCAGCATCCACGACTCGTTTGTTTGGTCGGCGATCTCGCGGGGCAGGGCGAGCGCATACGTCAATTCATGATGGTGAACGAGCGTGGCGCCGCCGGAAGGGCGGCGTACCCAGGGCAGCGGCGCCAAGTTCGGATCGGCGCGGCGAATGGTATGCGATTGGAAGTAGCCAAGACTGACCGTCGCCGACGACCAGCCGTAGAAACGCAGCGATGCGATGCCGTCAGCAGCGGAGCGAACCAGCGTCTCATCGGCGGCCATGTTCGTTGCGCCATCGGCGATCATGAATGGAAGCAAGCGGATTTGCATGTCATCGCCAGGATTCGTCGGAGCCCGAAGAGCTCGAATCGAGGTTGCGCAGTTTTGAGCACCGAAGGTGCGGTCATGATACAGCCCGCAGCCCTGGGAACCGTCGCCTTCCGCGTTCAAGCCCCGAAGGGGTGCAATGAAACGCCAATCGACACCATAGCGCCCCTTCGGGGCTTGCGTTCCTGATGGTCGCTTTTCCCAGGGCTATCGCCCTGGGCTTTAACATGAGCGCACCTTCGGTGCTCAACAACTATGCGCAACTTCAATAAACGCAGGCGACGATTTTCGCTTACGCTTCAGGCTCCGACTTTACGCCTTCCAGCGCAGGATCGGCTCCTTGAACGCCTTCGCGTCGTTCGGCCGGCTGATCGGCGTCGTGTAAGGCGCGTCGTGCAAATAATCGGCGTCTTCCTCAATAATCTTCAACAGCGTCGCCGCGAAGGCGTCGAGCGTTTCTTTCGATTCCGTCTCCGTCGGCTCGATCATCAACGCCTCGGGAACGACGAGCGGGAAGTACACGGTCGGAGCGTGATAGCCGAAATCGAGCAGCCGTTTGGCGATCTCCATGGCGCTGATGCGTTTGGCGCGGCGCAGCTTCGAAGCGCTGGCGACGAACTCGTGCATGCAGCGGTTGCCGTTGGGCACATCGATCTTGTCCTGAATCAAGGCCAGCAAATAGTTGGCGTTAAGGACCGCGTTTTCCGTCATCTCGCGCAAGCCCGCCGGCCCGAGCGTGCGGATGTAACAATAACCGCGCAACAGGATGCCGACATTGCCGAAGAAGCTGCGCACGCGGCCAATCGACTTGGGCCGATTGTATTCCAGGAAATAGCGTTCGCCGTCCTTGGCCACGATTGGCGTCGGTAAATAGGGCGCCAGATGCGGACGGACGGCAATGGGTCCAGAGCCGGGGCCGCCGGCGCCGTGCGGGCCGGTGAAGGTTTTGTGGACGTTGTAGTGCATCATGTCGGCGCCGAAATCGCCGGGCCGCGTGACACCGACGATCGCGTTCATGTTGGCGCCGTCCAGGTACACCAGACCGCCCGCGTCGTGGATCAATTTCGTGATCTCGCCGATTTGCGATTCAAACAGGCCGATCGTATTTGGATTGGTGATCATGAACACGGCCGTGCGGGCATCGAGCTTGGATTTCAGATCATCGAGATCGACGAGGCCCTTCGTCGTGCTCTTGATCGAAACCGTATCAAACCCGGCGATGGCGGCGCTCGCGGGGTTGGTGCCATGCGCGCTGTCGGGAATGAGGACGCGAGTGCGTTCCTTCTCTTTGCGATCGCGATAATACGCTTCGGCGACGAGCAAGGCCGTCAACTCGCCATGCGCTCCCGCCGCCGGTTGTAGTGAGACTGCTTCGAGTCCCGCGATTTCGGCGAGGATTTGCTGCATCGAGTAGAGCATGGCGAGCATGCCCTGGCACGATGCATCGCATTGCAAGGGATGCACATTCGCCATGCCGGGCAACGACGCCATGCGTTCGTGCCGCTTCGGGTTGTACTTCATGGTGCAGGAGCCGAGAGGATAAAAGTTCGTGTCGATCGACATGTTCCGCTTGGAGAGATTGACGTAATGGCGAATGAGATCGATCTCGCCGATCTCCGGCAACGGCGGCGGCGCGTCGGCAAGCGCATCGGCGGGCACGAGCGACTTTGGCTCGCGCGCCGGCACATCGCACGGCGGCGTCCGATGACAGCGCCGGCCGGGATGGCTGATTTCGAAGAGCAGATCGGTCGATTGATTGTTTGTCATTTTTTTTCCGAGCCTGAAGCGTTAGCGAAGTGTTTGCCCAACTCTTCGCTTACGCTTCAGGCTCGGACGTGCTCCTTGAATTTCGCGACGAATCCGTCGAGTTCCGCTCGCGTCCTTTTCTCCGTCACGGCAATCGTCAAGCAGTTACCCAGGGACGGATACCATCGCCCCAAAGACAACCCGCCGTGATAACCGGCCTTCAACAATTTCTCCAACAACGCCGTCACATCACCTGGCACCTGTAGCGTGAATTCCTTGAAAAACGGCTTCTCAAACTTGAGCGACACGCCGGGGATCTTGCACAACTCGTCCGCGAGATAATGTGCCTTCTGCAAGCACAGATTCGCCGTCTCCTTCAAACCTTGCGGGCCCAGCGCCGCCAGATAAACGGCCGCACGCAACGCGAACAGACCCTGATTGGTGCAAATGTTGCTCGTCGCCTTCTCACGGCGAATGTGCTGCTCGCGCGTTTGCAGCGTCAATGCCCAGCAACGCTTGTTGTTGCGATCGACCGTTTGGCCCACGAGGCGACCGGGGATTTTACGTAAGAATTGTTCCTTACACGCCATCATGCCCAGATACGGCCCACCGAACGCCATCGGATTGCCCAGGCATTGCCCCTCGCCGATCGCGATGTCCGCCCCATATTGGCCGGGCCGTTTCAGCATGCCCAGACTGATCGCGTCGAAGCTGACGACGAACAGGGAGCCTTTTTCCTTGCACGCCTTCGCGATCGCCTCGACTTCTTCGAGATGGCCGAAGAAATTCGGATACTGCACGATCACGCACAGCGTCTTGTCGTCAAGGTGCTTCTTCAACTCAGCGAGATCGAGCGTGCCGCTGGGCGTCGGTAGCGTGACGACCTCTTTCGGAATGTTGGCCATGTACGTCGTCAGCGTTTGCCGGTATTCCGGATGCACGCTCTCGGCGATCAGCACTTTCGGCTTATCCGGGTCGATGCTGACGGACATCAGCACGCTCTCGGCGACGGCGCTGCCGCCTTCGTAGAGGCTCGCGTTGGATACGTCGAGGCCGGTCAGTTCGCAGATCAGCGTTTGATATTCGAAGAACGCTTGCAGACTGCCCTGGCTCGCTTCCGCTTGATAGGGGGTGTACGCGGTGTAGTATTCGCTGCGTGACGAGACGGCATCGACGACGCTCGGGATGTAGTGATCGTAACTGCCGCCGCCGAGGAAACAGACGGCGCGATCGGCGGCGAGATTCCTCGCCGCCAGCTCGCTCATGTGCTGTTCGAGTTCCATTTCGCTGAGCGCGGGGGGAACGGCGAGCGGGCGCTTGAGCTGGAAGGAATCGGGGATGGGCTGAAACAGGCTGTCCAGCGAGGCGGCGCCGATTTTCTGAAGCATCGCCTTGCGGTCGGCCTCGGTGTTGAGGACGTAGGACACGGAGTACCCTCTATTTTAAGAGAACCACGGGGGGCACGGGGGACACGGGGAAATGCATTGAGAATCGACTGCCGGTATTTCCCCGTGCTCCCCGTGCCCCCCGTGGTTCATTTCAATGGCCGCCCGACGCGATTTGCGCCTCGTATTGTTCGGGTGTAAGTAATTTATCGTAGTCGCCCTTGGCGGACATTTTGATCTTCACCATCCAGCCCTTGCCGTAGGGATCGTTCGAGACGAGCGCCGGGTCCTTCTCGACGGCCTCGTTCTTGGCGATGATCTCGCCTGAAACCGGCGCGTACAGGTCGTTCACCGACTTCACGGATTCGATTTGGCCGAGCACGTCCTTTTGCTTGAAGGATTTGCCGACCTTCGCCAGCTCGACGAAGACGACTTCCGTGAGCTGCTCGACCGCGAATTGCGTGATGCCGACGGTGCAGACGTCGCCTTCGACGCTCGCCCATTCGTGCGACTCGGCGTAGCGCAGGTTTTTTGGGACCATTCAGTGCTCCTATTTCTTTCGTTTGTAGAACGGCATGGCCACGACAATCGCTTCCTCTTCGTTGCCGCGAATGTCAACCATCAATGACGTGCCGACGGCGGCGAACACCGGATCGACGTAGCCCATTGCGATTGGCTTGCCCAGCGTCGGCGACGGCGTGCCGCTGGTGACGGCGCCGATCGCCTTGCCGCCGGCTTTGATGACGGCGCCTTCGCGGGCAATGCGTTTGCCTTTCATCTCCAGGCCGATGCGTTTGCGCAGGCTCGCGTCTTTTTGCCGGCGAACGAGCGCGTCCTTGCCGCGGAAATCGCCCTTGTCCAGCTTGACCGCCCAGGCCAATCCGGCCTGGAATGGATCGATGTCCTCGTTCAACTCATGCCCATAAAGCGGCATCGCGGCTTCCAGGCGCAGCGAATCGCGGCAACCCAGGCCACACGGCTTGGCGCCGCGTTTCACCAGCTCTTCCCAAAGAGCGACGCCGTGCGCGTTTCCGTACATGATCTCAACGCCGTCCTCGCCGGTGTAGCCGGTTCGGCTGATGACGCAATTCTGTCCGTTGCGCCGCGTTGCCGCAGCATAATAATAAGGAAGCTGACTCGCGTCCGCATCGGTCAGCCCCCTGACCATTTCAATCGCCTTCGGCCCTTGCACGGCGATCATGCATGTGGTCAACGTCTGATCCTGCATCTGAGTGTTGAAAGCGCCCTTGCTTGCCTCGATCCACTCAACGATCTTCACGCGATTGCCCGCGTTGACAACCATCGCGTATCCGTACGGCCAACGATAGACGAGCACGTCATCCTTGATGCCGCCGTTGTCGTTGCAGATGAGGCCATAGCGGGCCTGGAAGTCCTTCATCGTCTCGACGTTGTTGGTGTAGATCTTTTGAATCAAGGCAAGCGTGTCGGGTCCGCCGAAGGACAGCCGACCCATGTGACTGATGTCAAACATGCCCGCGCCGGTGCGCACGGCGTGGTGTTCGTCGGTGATGGTCGTGTATTGCACCGGCATGTCCCAGCCGGCGAAATCGACCATGCGAGCGCCGTGTGCGACGTGCCAATCGTAAAAGACGGTGCGCTGGCCCATGGCGGTTCCTTATCGGATGATGCAAGAAATGTACGAAAAACAATCGGCGTGGACACTGGCATCAGTCGCCCTTGTACGGCTCCTCGCGAAACACCATCTTGTCGCCGCAGCAATCGCAGATGCCGGCCTCGAAGCGTTTGATGACGCACACGTCGCACCAGTAATAGACGTCGTGCAGCTTGCCCTTGACGACGCTGTGCACGTTGATGACCTGCAAGATCTGCGAGTTCGGGATGAGCTGGGCCGTCAAGCGCATC
>DAIOGM010000033.1:0-17247 GCA_036745215.1 Gemmataceae bacterium | reverse complement strand
GATTGAGGAGTTTGGCGTCCTTGAAAAACATGCGCGAGCCTTCGTCCTTGACGAGCGAATAGAGCTTGCCGTCGTCCGCTTGCAACACGAGCGTTAACGGGGCGGCGTCGGCGTCGATCTTCGTGCCGGATTTGGCGACGAGGTCCGCCAGCGGCACGACTTTGCCCGTATAGAACTTATTCTTGTCGGCGGACTTGGCGCCCCCAGCCCAGCCGCCGGCGAGCGGAACGAGCGCGACCAGCAGGGCGGCGACGAGGCCGATGCGTTTCTTGAATTGCGACATTGCGGCGCCCTCACCAGTGGTCGGGGACCTGCGCGAGTGCTGTGCGAAAATCGGCCGCGGTTTGAAAACGCTTGTTCGGATCGCGATCGACGGCCTTCAGCAGTAATTTGACGACATCGTCGTCGAGATCCGCGCGCAGCTCGCGCGGGTCGCGCGGTAAGTTGTTGACAATGGCGCGGAATACCTCCATCGACGAGCCCTTTTCCCATGGCAAATCGCCGACGAAGGTCTCATACGCCGTCACGCCGAGCGCGAAACAATCGACGCGATGATCCGTCGTGGTGCGCTTGATCAACTCCGGCGCCAGATAGTTCGTCGTGCCGGTGCGATTGCCGGGCTTGCAAAAATCGGGCGTATAAGGAATCGTCAGGCCGAGGTCGATGATCTTGACGATGCCGTCCTTGTTGACCATGACGTTGCGCGGGCAGATGTCGCGATGCATGTAGCCGGCCTTGTGCATGAATTCGATGCCGCTGGCGTATTGCGCGAGGTAATTGATGCGGTTGCCCTCGAGCTGTTTGTTTTTGGTTTCGATCAGGAAGTTGAGGCCGACGCCTTCGATCAACTCCATGATGATGTACGGCTCCTTGTCCGTCGTCAGGCCGTGTTCGTAGGTCTGTACGATGTTTTGATGTTTCAGAAGCAAGCAGATTTCACCTTCCGACGGCTTTTTCAGGCCGGTGAAGCGCGCTTCGAACTTGAGCGTTTTCTCGCGATCGAGGACTTTCAGGCACACCAGCCGGCCGCTTTCGCGATCGCGGGCGCGCCATACTTTCGACATGCTGCCCTGTCCCGTGCGGCCGACCAGCTCGAAGCGCTTGTTGACGTCGATGATGGGAAGCGAACCGGCGCCGGCAAACATTCTTTTGATCGAGTCGAAGAAACTCATAGTTGCGCCGCTTGCGGTTTCGCGCTCGCACGGCGAGCTGGGAGCGCGGGGAATTGGATGTTTCGATGCCCGTCAACGTTCACAATAGTCGATAATCCTCGCCAGCTCCATGCGTAAATCCTTGCGTGGGATGATGCGATCGATGAAGCCGTGCTTGAGCAGGAATTCGCTGGTCTGGAAGCCGTCGGGCAATTCGAGGCGAACGGTGTTCCAGATCGTGCGTTTGCCCGCGAAGCCGACGAGCGCGCCTGGCTCCGCGAGCGTCACGTCGCCTTGCAGAGCGAAGCTGGCGGCGACGCCGCCCATGGTCGGGTTCGTCAAGATCGCTACATAAAGTCCGCCGACCTTGTCGTAGCGTGCCAGCGCCGCGGAGATTTTCGCCATTTGCATGAGCGACAGGATGCCTTCTTGCATGCGCGCCCCGCCGCCGGAGCCGCTGACGATGATCAAGGGGAGCGTGAGGCGAGTCGCTTCTTCCGTGGCGCGGGTGAGCTTTTCGCCGACGACCGAGCCCATGCTGCCGGCCATGAACGCGAAGTCCGTGACCGCGAACACAACCGCCCGGCCGCGAATGTAGCCGCGACCGACGACGGCGGCGTCCGGCATGCCCGTCTTTGCCTGCTCGGCTTTCAAGCGCTGACTGTAGACGACGCGATCCTTGAACTCAAGGGGGTCCTTGGGGCGAATGTCGATAAACCATTCCTCGAAGCTCTCCGCGTCGAGGAGTTGCCTGATGCGTTCGCGCGCCGGCAAATAGAAATGATGGCTGCACTCCGGGCAGACATTGAAGCGCGTCTCGGCCTCTTTACGGAATACGGTCGCCTTGCATTGCGGACAGCGAATCCACAATCCTTCGGGGACCCCGCGTTTTCTGCCGCCGGTGGACATGATGATACTTTATCGATTCCGGTCGTTCGCGTCGAAGGGGGCCAGCCTGCAATTCCGAGACTGCATCTACGTCAACTGAACGAGCCGCGTCAATCAACGTTCATCAGCGGCTTTTTTCAGATCGATCGCCTCGAGTCGCTCCAGGATTTTCTCTCGGCCCAATGTACGAAGCGTCTCCATATTGCGCGTAGGGATTTCGAGCAGCTTGTCCGCGTCGTCGGCGATTTGCGTGATGCTATCCTCCCGCAACAGGTGCAACATCGGATACGGCGAGCGGTTCGTGTAGTTTTCGACCGCGTCGGCAGTGCAATCGCCGAATCGGTAATCGGGATGAAAGCTCGCAAGCTGAATGACGCCTTCGAACTCCAATTCAGTAACCAGATTCTCGGCAGCGTCGAGGAAGTCGTTGAAATCGAGAAAATCGGCGAAAACGTGCGGATGAATCAGCAACGTCGTTTCGACGGACTCAATCGGCGCGGCGGCGAGGGCGTTGAGTTCGTCGCCGAGCGCCTTGAGCAAAGCCTTTTCATCCGCGGCGTAGGTGACGGCATAGCGTATTTTGTCGCCGTCGAAAACGCGTTGCGCAAACGGGCACAGATTGAGTCCGATCACCATGGTCGAAATCCATCGACGCGTGGCGGCGATGACCGCTTGTTCGTCCATTGTGGCAATTCTCGCTTGTAGGTTTTTGCTCCAATGTTAAACTACCAACAACCTCCCGCCGAGACTTCTCCATCCTTGAAGCGAAATATCATGGCAAAGAAATCGATCCTCCTGGTTGTTGCAGCCTTATTTCACTTCGGCGTCGCCCGCCCACTTGACGCGCAGGAGAAACTCGCGGAGCTGATCGCCGCCCCGCGCGTTCTCGTGTTGAATGGGCCGGGCGCGACGCATTCGCTGCTCGTCACCGGCAAGACGGCGGAAGGCCGGGAGATCGACTTGACGCACCAGGCCAAGTATTCGACCAAGCGGGACTTTGTCGTCAAGGTCAATGACCGCGGCGTCCTGCGTGCGCTCACCGACGGTGAGGCGGAAGTCCTGGTTTCGGCCGGCGGTTTGATGTTCAAGGTGCAGGTCGATGTGCGCAATACCAAGAAGGAACGAACCTATCACTTCGAAAACGACGTCGTGCCGCTCTTCAATCGCTTCGGCTGTAACTCTTCAGGCTGTCACGGGTACTCGCAAGGTCAGAACGGCTTCAAACTTTCGGTGTTCGGCTTCGATCCGCCGGCGGACTACAACGCGCTGATCAAGGAATCGCGCGGGCGAAGAGTATTGCCGTCAGCGCCCGAGTCGAGCTTGCTTTTATTGAAAGCGTCCGGCCGCATGCCGCACGGCGGCGGCATTCGCATTCGCACCGGCACCGATGAATACGACGTGCTGCGAGGCTGGATCGCGGCGGGCGCGCCGATCGGCGATCCGAAAGCGCCGAGCGTCGCCAGCATTCGCGTCGAGCCGAAGGAACGGTTGTTGCAGATGAAGGGCGGCCAGCAACTGCGCGTCATCGCCCGCTTCACGGACGGCCGCGAGAGCGACGTTACCGCGCATGCGCGCTTTCAAACGAATCACGAGGGATTGGCGAGCGTCAGTGCCGAGGGGTTCGTGAGCGTCGGCCAAACGCCCGGCGAGGTCGCGGTGATGGCTAGCTACGCCAACTGCGTCGCGACGTTCCGCGCCATCGTGCCTCGCCCGCAGACGATTGCTCAATACCCGAGGTTTCCCGCGAAGAACTTCATCGACGAACACGTCGTCAACAAGCTCAAAAAGTTGAACATCACGCCGTCGGAGCTGTGCGACGACGAGACGTTTGTCCGCCGCGCGTATCTCGACGTGATCGGCACGTTGCCCACCGCCGAGGAAGCGCGGCGATTCCTGAAGGATCAAAGGCCCGACAAGCGGGAACGTCTCGTCGATAAATTGCTCGAACGTCCCGAATACGCGGACTATTGGGCGCTCAAGTGGGCGGATCTGTTGCGCGTCGATCGTCAGGTGCTGGGACACAAGAAAGCATATGGGTTCTATCGCTGGATTCGCGAGAGCCATGCGAAGAACAAGCCCTTCGATCAATTCGCCCGCGAACTGTTGACCGCGGAGGGGCCGCTCGAAGAGGTCGGGCCCGCCAGTTTTTACAAGGTCGCCAGCAAGCCGGGCGATGCGGCCAGCTCGCTCTCGCAGGTCTTGCTCGGCGTACGCATCGCATGTGCGGAGTGTCATCATCATCCGTTCGATCGCTGGAGTCAGACGGACTATTTCGGCATGACCGCGTTCTTCACGCAGGTCGGCATGCGAGCCTCGTCGCGCGGTGAGAGCGTTCAAGCAGCCGGCGAACCGATGACGACGCATCCGCGCAGCGGCGCCGCGATCTGGCCGCACGCGTTGGCCACGACGATGCCGGAGAAATCGCCCAGCGGCGATCGCCGAGTCGTCTTGGCGCAGTGGATGACGGCGCCGGACAATCCGTTCTTCGCGCGCAATCTCGCGAATCGCATGTGGGCGCACTTCCTCGGCCGCGGCTTGGTGGAGCCGATCGACGACGTGCGCGACACGAATCCGCCGTCGAATCCGGAGCTGCTCGACGCTTTGGCCAAGCACGTCATCGAAACGAAGTTCGACGCCAAACAGCTCATTCGCACCATTACGAAATCGCGCACTTATCAACTGAGTTCGAAGCCGAATGCGACCAATGACAAGGACGAGATCAATTACTCACGCAGCTATTTCCGCCGCATCGATGCAGAGGTGATGCTCGACATGGTCAGCCAAACGCTGGGCGTACCGGAGAAATTCGGCGGCGCCGCGCCGGGCACGCGGGCCATCCAGCTCTGGGATAGCAAGGTGAACCATTACTTCCTCAAGCTCTACGGCCGACCGCAGCGCGTGACAGCGTGTGAATGTGAACGCATCACGGAGCCGAGCGTGGCCCAGGTGCTGCACCTTTTGAACTCACCGGAAATCCAAGCCAAGCTCACACACGAACGCGGCAACGTCGCCAAATGGGTGCGCGAGAAGGCGAATGACACCGAGTTGGTAGACGAGATTTACCTGACGTTCTATAGCCGCATGCCGAGCGAGGCGGAGCGCAAGACGGCACTGGAGTTTTTGCAACGCAACGCTGGGCAGCGACGGCAGGCCGCCGAAGATGTAGCGTGGACGCTGATGAATACATTGGAGTTTGTGTTCAAACGGTGAACGGCGGCGGCAGGAGCGCGTTTGTGTTTCTTTCTGACCCATGCGGCGCAGCTCGATTCAAGTCAATTGCCAATCGCCTTGGCAACACCGACGCTGCGGCAAGCAATGGAGGTACTCAACATGTTGTCGAAAGACGATCTCGAACGGGAACGTTATCGGGCGCGAATCAAGAAAGAGCGCGACGATCGGGCGCGAATGCGTGATGCGATTGAAGAGGGCCTCAAGAAAGGTCTCGAACAAGGACGCGAGGAAGGACGAGTGGAAGGATTTGTGATCGGCCGCATTCACGCATACCAACAAATCCTGAAAACGCCGATCACTCCTGAGGAGGATTTGTTGGCATTGCCGCTCCACGAACTGGAAGCGCGCATGAATAAGCTGGAACAACAATTGGGACTTTTCAATCCCTGAGTCGGCCGCTCGCCGAATTCCCGTTAATACCGCACTTCCACGCCGACATTCAGCCCGTGCGCCCAGAAGCTCGAATCATTGCCCAAATACGCCGGCCGCGCCGGTCCGATCAGCACTGGCAACGGATTGCCGCTGATGCCAGGCAGTTGGCTGGCGTTGATGCTGCGGTCGATCTGATCCCCTGGCCGGGCGACGCTGCTCAAATACAGAAACGAATAACCGGCGCTGACGCGGATGTTCTCGCGCACGTGCACTCCGGCCGAAAGATTGACCTCCGGCACGACGGCGAACTGCGACCGATGATGTTCGCCGATGTTCGTCGGCGCGGTGAAGTAGCCGCCGGGAAACGATTGCGAGACGCCTGGTGTCGCGAAGGAATCGGTAATGAGCGCTCCAGAAATGCGCGTCGTTTGACTTATCGAGCCGAGCGCGACCTTGGCCGCGCCGAGCAGGAAGAATCGCCCGATGTTCGATTCCGTCCGCAGGCCGAGCTGGCCGCCGTAAAAGTCATTGCGCGTCTCGAAACGATCCCGGGTGATGAAGAACGACGGCGGAAAGGGCGGCAAACTGGGACTGCTGGTGTCGAAAGCGAGCGACTCGTCGAGATTCAGCCAGCGAAAGCCGATCAGACCGTCGATGCGAATGAGCCCGCGATCGATGAGACCGACGATGCCGTTCGCCTCGGCGCCTTGCAAGCGCGTCGTGTAGGAGAGCTGAGCTACACCGGAAAAGAATGACGCCTCCGAGGCGAGGCCCGTGGTGTTTTCGCCCGGCAAGTTGAAATCGAAAAACGGAATCGACAAGGGCGGCGTGCCGGGCGACTGCACGGTTCGTGACGCCGACTGCCGGCCGACGAACAAGTAGTTCGCCTCCAATCCAACGCGGCTCCGCGGATCCATCCAGCCACCGAGCGTAAATCGACCGCCGGGAAACGCGCCCAGATTTTGCCGGTCATTGCCAAGTACGACATTCGTGCCGGCCAAGCCGAGGACGCCGGGAAAGATCGCCTGCGTAGGCGGGCCCGTCGTCACCAGCGGGGGCACGTCTTGTCCCTTCATCCACCACAGCAGGAAATCCGCACTCATCCAGAATCGGCTGCCGGCGACGCACTCGCGGCGTTCTTCGAATCCGAGCGTGGCACGCGGCGCGTAATATTGGTTAGCTCCGGGAAGAGCCGGCCCGTGCTGTTGTGATCGTATCGACGTCGGCGCCAGCGCCAAGACGGCAGTGATCAACAAGGTCGCCCATAAATTGAATCGGCATCGCATTGGTTGAGCACTCCATTGCTAACCGCTTTTCGCCGAGGTTCCACGTAATCGATACATCGTCTTGCGAAGTGCGTGAAGTGACGCAATTGCCGAATCTGCACGCGAACGGCGGCGGAAAAAGTAGAATGACTCTTACAAATTTCCCATCTTTCGCGTGGAGACACCCGATGCGCGCCTGCATCTTGGCGGCGTTCCTGGTCCTGCCGACATTCGTAAACGCTAGCGAACAACCGGCGCGGCCGCTCGCTGCCGACATGGTCGTCCTCAATGCGAAAGTGTGGACCGTCAACAAAAAGCAGCCGGAAGCAGGGGCGTTCGCGGTCTTGCGAGAACGCATTGTCTTCGTTGGCAAGACCAATGACGCCGGTTTGTACGTCGGCTCGGACACGAAAGTCCTCGATCTCAAGGGCAAACGCGTCGTCCCCGGCTTTCATGATAGCCATGTGCATCTACTGTCCAGCGGCCAGCGGCTCAGCCAGGTCGCGTTGAAAGACGCGGCCGACGAAAAGGAATTCGGCGAACGATTGCGCGAGTTCGACAAGAAGCTGCCGAAGGAAGCCTGGATGCTCGGCGGCAACTGGGACCACGACCGCGCGTTCGCCGGCCGGCTGCCGACGGCGCGCGACATCGACCAGCACATCGCCGACCGCCCTGTTTTCATTCGCCGTTACGACGGGCACATGGCGCTCGTCAATACGACGGTGCTGAAGCTCGCCGGTATCACCAAGCGAACGTCCGATCCGACCGGCGGTGTCATTTATCGCGATCCGAAATCGGGCGAACCAACGGGCCTTTTGCGCGACAACGCGATGGGCCTGGTTGCACATCTGGTTCCCGAACCGACGGAAGCCGAAATCGTCGCCGCGATCAACGCCGCACTCGCGGAAGCGCGCAAGCTCGGCGTCACCAGCGTGCAAGACATGGACGGCTCCGGCGCAATCGTTCGGCCGCGCCTGTTGCGCTTGCTGCAAGATCTCTCGAAGAGCGGGAAACTCACGTTGCGCGTTCGTCTGCACTTCCCGCTCGGCGCCTGGTCGAGTCTCGCGCAGGTTGGCGTTCAGGTCGGCTTCGGCGACATGTGGGTCCAGATCGGTTTCTTGAAAGACTTCATCGACGGCTCGCTCGGCTCCTCGACCGCCAAGATGTTCGAGCCGTACCTCAATGAGCCACGCAACAGCGGCATATTCTTGACGCCCTTGAGCAAACTGCGCGACAACACGCTCGCCGCCGACCGCGCCGGCCTGCAAGTGGCGATTCACGCGATCGGCGACGAGGGCAACGCGGAGCTGCTCGACATGTTCGCCCATGCCATCAAGAAGAACGGCCCGCGCGATCGGCGCTTCCGCATCGAGCACGCGCAACATTTGCGGCCACAGGACTACAAGCGTTTCGCGGAATTGGGCGTGATCGCGTCGATGCAGCCGTACCACATCATCGACGACGGCCGCTGGGCGGAGGGCCGCATCGGCAAGAAGCGTTGCGAATCGTCCTACGCATTGCGATCGCTACTTGACACTGGCGCGAAGGTGGCGTTCGGCAGCGATTGGTCGGTCGCCCCATTGAATCCGCTGCTCGGCATCGACGCCGCCGTCAATCGCCGCACGCTCGACGGCAAACACCCCGGCGGCTGGTTTCCGCAACAGAAGATCACCGTCGCCGAAGCCATCGAGTGCTACACATTGACGAGCGCGTACGCCGCGTTTCAAGAAAAGGAACTCGGCTCACTGGAGGTCGGCAAGCTCGCGGATTTCGTCGTGTTGTCGCGCGACATCCTGGCGGCGAGCGAGCGCGATCGTATTGCACAAACGGAAGTGCTGGCAACGGTCGTCGGTGGGCGTGTGGTTTATGAGCAGAGGTGACGATCTGTCAAACCGAAAGCCAGCGGATACAATCGAGCATGCTCTTTCGTCACCAACCACATACCTAGGACGCGTCCGGGGAATCACGCATGCTGCTCGGCAAAGATCGCAACGGTTTCGTTTATGGACTCGCAGACGATGGTTTCTATCGCGGCAAACTCCGCTCGGACGACGAGTTGGAGAGCGTCTTCGAAGAGCTGAACAATGCCGAAAGCGTGGCGAAGTTGCTCGTCGATTCCACGCATGTTCCTTGGAAAAACATCAAGACGGTCATTGCCACGCAATCGATGCCGTTCGAGATCGACATTTGGGACCGATCCAGTAACTTCGGCTACACAATCCTGCCAAACAGTCTCGAAAGCCGAAATGAACTGCTTGACGCGTTCAAGGAACATTTTGGCAAACGTTTGACGGTGCAGAAAAAGCGTGAGAGCCTCTGGAAGGCGGGCTGGCCGATATTCATGACCGTGTTCTATGTCTTTCTGACCATTGTTGGCGTCTTCATGGTCTTCGAAGGCGGCAACCACGGCGTTGCACGTGGTCGCGGCGCTGGATTGGCGAACGCAATTGCTGCCATCGCGGATAACCTGGGCATTCCAGGCGTTCTCGCGATTGGCGGCTTGTTCGTGGCGATAGGCATCGGCCACTCCATTTGGAAAGCGAGCAAGCGGAAGTATCTGATTGAGTTAAGGCCGCGATGGTAGCCGCAAACGACGCATGGGGAACTCGTCCGGATCCCCTACGTTTCCTCTTCACCACTTGCCTCCGGCATGAATTCCACACCGTCATAAATCTCGGCCAACGGCAACTCGATCTCGAATTCATTGAGAGGCAATACAGAATCCAGGCCCGTGTGCACCTCGCGGATGAAGCCGGCTTCGGTGCGGCGGAATGCGACGACGGCGGCCGTGTCCTGTTCGATGAGGGCATAAACGTACAGCGACGGAATCGTCAGATACGCGTCTTTCTTCTCCCCCTCGTCGATGCGACGTGTCTTCTTCGATATGACTTCAAAGATCACTGTCAGCTCGTCCTGAAATGACTCGTCTTGCGGATTCGGCCGGCAGATAACCGGCACGTCCGGATAGTAAAACCGAATCTGGTGCGGCAAACGCACGCGAATTTTCGTGTCCGAATTGTACGGCCGACAGCGCTTCCCACGCAGGCGCATTCCAACCGCCACTTGCGTATTGCTGGCGATCAGATTGTGCGCATTGCGAGCGCCGGCCATCGCGTAGACAACGCCGCCGACGTACTCGTGCTTGATCGGCGAAATCAGTTCGCCGCTCAAATAATCTTCCACGGAAATCAAGTTCCATTTCAGGGCTGCGCTCATTGAACATGCTCCATGGTGTTTGCCTGGATTATCTTCCGATTTGCCGACAACTTCAAGGTCTTCCGGGAGGCAATGTTGCGAATGGATTGTCGTCGCCAATTGCATAATATCTCGGCAAGAGTTTGTTGCGCCACTTCCGACGCGCGAGGAGCCTGTCATGGTACGAAACCAGTTTGTTGTCGCGGTGTTTTGCTTGATCGGCTTCGCCGGGCCGCTGGTTGCGCAAGACGACAAGAATCACCTCATCCTTGCCTTCGACGAGCACGGCAAACTCGATGACGCGAAGGCGTGGATCGAAATCAAGAAGGATCTAATCCGCCGCAAGCCGGCCAACGTCTTCCTCATCGCGCACGGCTGGCGCAACTCGATGGAACGCGCCGACGAAACCTTCACTTACTTCGGCAAATCGCTGCCCGCTCTCGAAGGCAAGGACGGGCCGACCGCCGTCATCGGCATTCGCTGGCCATCGCTCCTGGGGGAAGACGACACGTTGCTCGATCTCGCATTCACGCGAGTTGCCAAGACGATTGCGAACGTGATCGCGAAATCGAAGAACATCGACGAACGAAAAGAGAAGCTCAAAACCTTCCTCAAAAAGAAAACAACGCGAATTCTTGTCAATGAATTGTTGAAGTTTCAACTTCCCGATGATGAACACCTCGATTTGATGATCGAACACTTCGACGAGCCGGAAAACGTCGAAAAGCTATTGACCATGTTCACCTACTGGCAAATGAAGAAACGCGCCGGCATCGTCGGCTCGACCGGCTTTCCGAGCTGTTTGACGGAGCTGCAAGACGCATTACCGCATTCGCGCCTTCATCTGGTGGGCCACAGTTTCGGCTGCAAGGTGGTGCTGTCAGGCCTGGCGAGCGAAGTCCGGGCCAAACACAAGGTGGATTCGGTCACGCTTCTGCAGGGCGCCGTTTCGACGCTGTGCTTTGCGCCAAAAATTGACGAGTTGAAAGGCCTCCCCGGAGCGTACGCAAAAATTCCCGATCGCGTGAAGGGCTGCATCGCCGTAACGTTCACGAAAAACGACAAGGCTCTCGGCAAGTTTTACCTCGCGGCATCGCAATCGGGAGGACACGTGGGCGAATTGCCGGATCGCAACCACAAGCTCTCGCCCGGTTTATACGGCGCCCTCGGCGCGAAGGGGATTGGCCGTGTTGATGGTCTCAAGCCGATCGAGATGGGAAAAATGGGAGCCGTCTACCAGCTTCGGCCTGGCCTCAATTCGCTGGACGCGGATAAGATCATCAAGAACCACGGCGATATTCGCACCGACGCGGTGACCTGGCTCATCTGGTCCGTGGCTCGCGCTCAACCGTGACGGAAGCGTTCACTGCCGCGGCTTCGTCATCGAGAATGGTGAGGATGAGATCGAGCCGAGTGACCTCCACGGTCTTGCGGACATTCGGCGTCATGTTGAAAATGATCATCCGCGTTCCTACCGACTGGGCGGTATTGTTCAGCTGGACCAGCTTGCCGAGCATGAGGCTGGTGAGGCTGCGAACATTTCCGAAATCCACCAAGAGTCGCCGTTGACCGAGTTCGGGCAATAGCGACATCAGTTTCTCGCTAACCGCCACGGCGATTTGCCCGCCCAACATGATTTGGCAAGCAAAACGGGCGATGACGGCGTCGTCGCGCGATTCGATATTCAAGAAGCTTTCAGGCGTTTGCAGGTCCATTAACGATCTCCAGGGTTCGTGGCATTCGATTCGTCATTTGAGAAGGATTTTCTCACTCACGCCGGGCAATTTCAAGCATTGATTTGGAGTGCGGCGGTTTGACGCCGCTTTCTTTTCTTTCTTTGGCGAAGCGTCCTCGCATGCAAAAAAAGAAGGAAAGAAAGCGGCGTCAAACCGCCGCACTCCAAAGCACGCCCCCGTTGTGTCGCACAAGCACGGAAATCGCTTGGCATTACGGCTCGGATATGCTTAAATCAACAACATCCAAATGGGGGGATCTTGTCATGCCTGGTAAGCGCTTTTGCAATGGCGTTTCGCGCCGCGATTTCTTGCACGTCGGCGTGGCCGGCGCCTTCGGCCTCGGACTCAATCTGCCGACGATGCTGCGTGCTCAGTCGCGGCCAGCCACGGCTCGTGGCGCAACGCGCGATGTGTCGCTCATCTTCTTGTTCCTCCATGGCGGCCTGAGCACCATCGACACGTTTGATCTGAAGCCCGACGCGCCGGCCGAGTTTCGCGGCGAGTTCAATCCGATCGCGACCAATGTTAACGGCATTCAGGTGTGCGAGCATTTGCCGAGGCTTTCGCGGCAGCAAGACAAGTTTTCATTGGTGCGCTCGTTTCGACACCACAACTCCGATCACGGCCCGGCGGATCATTACATCCTCACCGGCTACTTTCCGCAGGCTGGCTTCAATCCGAGCGTGTCGCCGAACAATCAGCGGCCCGCGCACGGCTCGATCATCGCGCGCAAGCTTGGCCCGCGCGGCGGCGTGCCTCCGTATGTGGCGTTGCCGCGCATGCATCCGAGCGGCGGCTCCGCGTATCTTGGCACGACCGTGTCGCCGTTCGTGATCGACGCGGATCCGAATGCGCCGAACTTTTCCGTGCCGGACATTGTGCCGCCGCCGGCGATTGCAACCGATCGCCTCGAGAATCGTCGTGAGTTGTTGCGTCAACTCGATCGCTTTCAAGAATCCGCCGAGCGCACGGCCAACGCCAACGCCCGCGCCGTGAGCGATTATCAACGGGATGCGTTTAATCTGATGGTGTCGCCGGACGCGCGTCGCGCTTTCGACTTGCAAAGCGAACCGGCGCGTCTGCGCGACGAATACGGCCGACACACGCTCGGGCAATCGTGCTTGATGGCGCGGCGCCTGGTGGAAGCGGGCGTGCGTTGCGTGACGATCGATCATTCCAACTGGGACACGCACGACAACAATTTCCTGACGCTGCGCCGCGAGTTGTTGCCCGCGCTGGATAGTGGATTGTCCACGCTGTTTCGCGACCTCGCCGACCGCGGCCGATTGCAGAATACGCTGGTCGTCGTCACCGGCGAGTTCGGCCGCACGCCGCGCATCAATCGCAACGCCGGCCGCGATCACTGGGGCCCTGCGTTCACGGTCGCGCTCGGCGGCGGCGGCATTCAAGGCGGCCGCGTCGTCGGGGCCAGCGATGCGCGCGCGGAACGCCCGGCGAATGATCCGCACGGGCCGGAGGATCTCGCGGCGACGATCTATCATCTGCTGGGCATCGATGTCAGCGAAGAGTTCTTCACGCCGGAAGGACGGCCGGTGCCGATCGTCAGCAACGGGCGGGCGATGCGGGAATTGTTGTAAGGAGATTCCCATGCCGTCGCCGTTCCCGGGGATGGATCCTTATCTTGAAGTCAATCCAATCTTTCAGGAACTCCATACGCAGATGCTCGCCGAGATTCAGGCGCAGCTACAGCCGCAGCTTCGGCCAAAGTATATTGCTCGCCTGGAACGCCATCTCTCCGAGGGCGGCGTTTGGGATGTGATCGCCGGTGGTGTTTCCCTTGAGCGCAAAGAGCCGGACGTCACCGTCATCAGTCGGCGTCCCAGTCGCAAACATGCGGGCTCGACCGCGACGCTGGCAGCGCCTACCGTCGTGGCTGTTGAGGATCTGGAGGCGGACGAGCTGGAGCTTCGCAAGCAACGCCGAATTGTCATCTATGTACAGGATCGGCCGCGACTTGCCGTCACGGGAATCGAGCTGCTCAGCCCGGGAAACAAACAGCCAGGCGCGATCCTGCGTGATCGCTATTTGGAGAAACGCGCGTCCGCGTTGCATGGAGGATTGCATTGGTTAGAGATCGATTTGTTACGTGGCGGCGAACGTCCGCCGATGCCGGTCGCCGTCCCTGCGTCAGCAGACTACCTCAGCTACGTGGCGCAGGCGACGCCGAAGGGCTGGAATCACCTGATCTACGCGTGGGCGTTACAGGAACCGCTGCCGGTGTTGCCGATTCCATTGCTCGGCGCCGATCAGGTGCAACTCGATCTCGCAGCATGCTTCTCGGTCGCGTACGATCGGATCGCCGCCGACGACGAATTGAACTATCAACAGGCGCCGCCACCGCCGCCGATTCGCAAAAACGACGCGATTTGGCTCGACCAACGACTGCGCCATGCCGGGTTTCGTCAACCAAGACGCCGAAACGGAAAGAAGAGTTAGACTCGTTGTGGGGCCGCCATGGCATTCTGCGGCTCCCGATTTGATTGGCGATCGAATACCATCCTTTGGTAAAATTGTGCTGCTTCCTTTCAGGCAGTCCATTATCATGGTCCGACCACTAACAAAGGCCCAGGCCCGCGTTTTCCGTGATCGCTGGCGTCTTGTCAACGCGCGCGAGGAAGAGGAAATGCGCGAAACGTCGATGGACCTGAAGTTGCAGCAATTCAACACGCTCTTGGCGTGGTCCTATCAACTCGGCTGGACGGACGCTCTCGGCAAGGGAGAGGAGGAAGTTCGCGCCCGCTGGGCCAAGCTGCGAAAGGCGCATCGTGGCTAAGAAAGCGAAGGTCGTGCTGCCGGTTGCGCCATTGCCCGACCTCATGGCGTGGTGGCGGGCCGAGCAAATTCAGGGGATCATCATTGGAGCGCTGGCAACGTCGCTTTTGAGTCGGCCGCGCGTGACGCGTGATGTGGATGCCCTGGTGTTGTTGCCGGAGGATCGGTGGCAGCCATTTCTCGCAGCGGGCAAACGATTCGGATTCGTGCCGCGCATCGCCGATGCGCTGGAATTCGCCCAGGAGTCCCGCGTGCTGCTCCTTCGCCATGAATCAACGGGCATCGACGTCGATATCGCGTTGGGCCGGCTTCCGTTCGAAGAGGAAGCGGTGGCGCGAGCGGTCCATACTAACGTGGCCGGCGAGACGATTCCGCTGCCGACTCCTGAGGATCTTGTCATCATGAAGGCGGTGGCCCACCGTGAACAGGATCTTTTGGATGTTGACGCACTGATTGCCGCCTATCCGTCGCTGGATCGACGCCGGGTGCTCAAGTGGGTGCGCATTTTTGCGGACGCACTGGAAACGGAAGAGTTGTACGACGACTTGGAAGCCCGCTTCAATCGCCAAACGAAGTCCAGGCGCGGGAAGCGACAGAAATAAGCCATGCCCATGGTGTTCATATTTGTTTGGCATCGGCTCGTTTCGATCTGGTAAACTGGCTTCATGCTGTCTCGATGCCTGCCTGCAACCACGCCGGGAATTCTCATGCGCCGATTGACATTATTGCTGCTATTCTTCGTTCCCGCATTGGCCCATGCCAATCCCCCCGTCGCGAACTACATCTTTCCCGCGGGCGGCCAGCGCGGCGCGAAAGTCAACGTCAAAGTCGGCGGCCTGTTCCTCCACGAAAAGTGCGGCTTCGAAATGCTCGGCCCCGGCGTCGCCGCGCCGAACCATTTGGTACGAACGAAAACGCTCTGGTTCGAAGGCCCGCTGTTGCCGCTGCCCGATTCGCAACGGCAGGAAGATTATCCCAAGGACATGACTGGCCAGATCGCCATCGCGGCGGATGCTCCGTTGGGTGCCCGCTACTGGCGACTCTGGACCTCGCAAGGCGCGGCCGGGTCGATGAAGTTCATCGTCGGCGATTTGCCGGAGATGGTCGAGAACGAGATCGACGGCGATCCGATTCCCGTCGCCGTGACGTTGCCGCTGACGATCAATGGCCGCATCTTTCCGCGCGAGGACATCGACGTTTATTCGTTCAACGCCAAGAAGGGCCAATCGATTCGTTGCGAGGTCAACGCGAATCGCCTGGGCTCCCCGCTCGACGCACGTTTGGAGATTCGCGACGCGCAGGGCCGCCGCCTCGCGGAAGCGGACGCTCCGACCGGCGGCGATCCGGCCATCACGTTCACGGCGCCGGCCGACGGCGAGTATCATCTGCGCATTCACGACGCCCTCAACCTGGGCGGCCAGGCGTACGTTTATCGCTTGAGCGTGACCGCGGCGCCATTCGTCGAACGCGTTTACCCGCTCGGCGGCCGCCGCGGCAGCACGTTCGATGTCGAACTCGTCGGCCAGGAGGTTCCTGGAAAAGCATCCGTGACCATTCCACAAAACGCGCCGACCGATTACGCGTTTACGTTTAGCGCCCGTAAAAACCATTCAAGCACGATCGTTCTCGACACCGACGCGCATCCCGAGTACATCGCTCCGAAGGACCTTGCCGGCCCGATCGCGCTCCCCGCGGTTCTCAACGGCCGCATCGAAAAGTCAGGCCAGGTCGATGAATGGAAATGGACTGCGAAGAAAGGCGAAGCGTGGGAATTCGAGTTGCGCGCGTCGCGCCTGGGCTCCAAGCTCGACGGCGTGATAACGATTTGCGACGCCCAAGGCAAATCGTTGGCCAGGGCCGAAGCGACAACGGCCGACTGCACCGCGCGTGTCGCGATTCCGGCGGATGGCGCATACGTCGTGAAGGTGCAAGATCGCTTTGCAACGCGCGGCGGCCCGGAATTCACCTATCGCATGCGCATCACGCCGCCGCCGCCGCCCGATTTCGGTCTCACGTTTGCAGTAGATCCGCGTCAGCCAGCGCCGGCCGACGCCATCACGTTGCCGCGAAAGGGAACGGCAAAACTGAAAATCAACGTCGATCGCATCGGCGGATTCAAGGAGCCGATCGCGCTCGACGTGCAAGGCTTGCCGCCCGGCGTGACGGCGACGCCGAATATAATTGCGGCAAATCAGGCATCAATCGATCTCGTGTTCAAGGCAGACGAAAAGGCGAAGATCGACGTTTCTCGGCTCACGATCGTCGGCAAGGCAAAGCCCCCCTCACCCCCAGCCCCTCTCCCGCCAGGGGAGAGGGGAGAAATGGCGCGCGTCGCGAAATTGCCGGCCGGCCGCGGCATGCCGGAGCAAACGAGCGTACTGCTCGCCGTCGCGCTGCCGACGCCGTTCGTGATCAAGGGGGAGTACGACATGGGCTTCGCGCCGCGCGGCGCGATCCACAAACGCAAATACAAGATCGAACGCAACGGCTTCGAAGGGCCCATCGAGATCTGCCTCGCGGATCGCCAGGCCCGGCATCTGCAAGGCGTCGAGGGACCGACCATCGTCGTGCCGGCGGGAATCAGTGAATTCACCTATGCCGCGTATTTGCCGCCAT